>JAFYWF010000106.1 GCA_017558145.1 Lachnospiraceae bacterium | reverse complement strand
TTTCAATGAATTTTTTAGTTAGTCAAATGGTACTCTTCTGCAGTTGAGTCTTTATGTTGCTATGTCTGATAGCCGAAGAAGGCCGGGAAGACGATGGAGGCACCGATGATGAAAAGGATGGCACCGACCAGCATCATGAGTTCCTTGATGATACCTTCCTCACGGAGGTTCATCTTGATGTAGATTTGCAGACTGGCGTAGATGACCACGATGGCGGCTATGGCGTAAATGAGGTAGAGCACATAGAGCATGAGGGTCACCACATAGTCGTGCATGAGGGCAAGGGCATCGGCTCCCCAGCTGTAGTCCACACCGCCACATTTGGCTGATGCGGACATACAGGCAAGAGAATACAAACCGAATAGACACAATCTTTTTACCATATATGAAATCACCCTACATTTTGTCTTTTACAATCACTTTCTTGATTACTATACCGTTTGCTCTGGACACCTCACCGCTGAGGAGAGCCTTGTGGAGTTCGGACTGGCCCATGGCGTATGAACTGCCGGGCATTGTCTCTTCCATGTTTTCTTCCAGATGAGCAATCTTCTTTACCACTATGGACTCTTGCGGTTCTTCCTCTGGCGGATTGTCTGTTGTAGTCTGATTATTATCAGTCTGATTTATCTTTGTTTTTGGACTGTCATCAGACGTGTTTTCATTGCCTATGCGGAAACTGTCACCGTCTTCATCTACCTGAGTGGATTCCTCTGTGTCCTGCATCGAGGAGACATCAAAGTGTTCCTCATTGGTGTTTTCCTGACCTTTCTTTCCATAGAGGTCGTGGGCTATGACAATGCCAAAATAGAAGACATAGCCTATTGTAAGCACGATGGCGAAAATTGCGAATGGACTCATAATTTAATCAGTTTTTGGTGTTGATTGATTTTGATTTCGCAGCAAAGGAATAATGAAAAACGTGCATGAAAAAATAATCTTTAATAAATTGGTATGAATTTAACCGCATTTATAAATAGACTATAAATCATACTCTTATTTCATACTCGAAAAGAATCATTTAATGTTTATGATACGAAAAATTATCCTTAAATAATTCTATTCAAAAAAATGAAGACTATGGTATGTTGCTTTTGCTATACGAGATAATTGTTACATATATGTCATTTGCGTCATAGAAATAAATGGTGCTATTAATATTAAGCCTATCAACTCTTTTACTAAGAAATAGTGAATTACCGATAAAAAGTTGTAATTTTGCATGCGTTATGATAAAGTCTAAAATCAATGACAAAGAAAACGAAGAAAGCCACAACAGTGGCAGATCAAATAAATAAGATGATTAGCAGAGGAGTAGTCATTGCTGATACAAAGAAAGCCGAGGAATACCTCCTTGACATAGGCTATTATCGATTGGGATTTTATTTATACCCTTTTGAAACTACATATCCCGAACTCGGGAATAAGCGACGCCATCGAGTAAATTCAAATACACGTATAGAGGATGCTGTTGCTCTTTATTATTTCGACTTTGACCTGAGAAATATTTTAAACCGCTACTTATCTCGTATTGAAGTTGCCATTAGGACTACAATGATATATGAACTATCAAATAAATACAACAATAATCCTGTATGGTTTGTAGATCCAACAGTGGTTAAAGATTCTTTCATTACAGATTTTCCCAACAAAGTATATAAGACTATCAAAGATAAGGATGTTATCAAACGTCATCATAGATGTTATCCAACAGAGGCTTATGCACCTGCATGGAAAACGATGGAGTTTATGGTATTTGGAAATCTCACCACATTATATAATAGTCTTTTGTTGAATGATGATAAACGGCTGGTGAGCCAACGTTATGGTGTTACACAAACAAACGTTTTTTTTGATTATATTGAAGCGGTAAGATTAGTGCGTAATGTTTGTGCTCATGGGAATGTTCTTTTCGATTTTAATCTGTACACATCAGTTAGTAATGGCCCTGCTGGACGATTCACTGGGGCGATGCGTCACAATTTGGGTGTAGCACTTGAAGTCATTAAATTTTTGTTGAAAACAGTATCGTCCAATAGATGTGATGAATTGGAACATGACCTAATTAAGGCCGCACAAACACTTTATAAAAAGTGTCCGTCATTAGAGCCGCTTATAGAAGCAAAAACGGGTATTAAAGTCCCGAAAATTGTCAAACAAACTGAGATCCCAGATAAAATACAGCGTAAAATCAGAAAAATTCATAAAAAACTCACTCGTATGCTTGTCAAGGCCAATAAAAATGCCTAACTTTGTAGCGTAGAAATACAAATAGTGTACACGGTAGCCCCCGTCGCTCCGATCTGCACTCTAAAAAAGAAATTAAATCGGGTTTTGTCCTTTTGGGATGAAACCCGTATTTTTTCTGTATTATATAGCGCGGAGGTACTACAGCTATTTCTAATTGTAGTATTTCTGCGCTATTTTGTTTGAAACTGCATGGCATTTTTTTCAATAATACTATTTCAGCAACTGTTTTCCCCTTAAATAATCATTCAAGTCCTGGTAATCCTCATAGCGGTATGATTCATCCACAACTTTTGTCTGTTGGATGCCAACGATGTATTCTGTGGCCACTTTTCCGGCACGGTCATTGTCGAGGTAGCAATGGATATGGTCATATTCGTCAAGGATGGGCTGTACCTTCTTGATGTTGTTCACAGAGTTGAGGATGATATAGTCTGTAGGGTAACGGATGCAGACATGGAAGTTGTTTCTCTTCAACAGGGTAAGGTAGGAAAGATAGTCCATGAATCCCTCGAAGATGCAACAGACTTTCAGCCAACTGTCAATACCTCCGGCAATTCTTGATATGTTCTTTTCACCCATACATCCTTTGAAGTATGGGTTGCGTATTTCATAGCCACCTGAGATATTGGCGAAACCGATGGAATAATAAGGCTTGTTGTAGAGTACATAATGGATTTCTACACACTCACTCCGAGCAATATGGAAATCAATGCTCCGTGAAATGAGGTAGGACAACAGGACATTGCTTGACAAAGGGATTATCTCGACTCTGTTGTATGGAACGGTTTCTCTTTGCGATGACCGGTCGGTAAGCGTAACTTTTGTACATGCTGGAGTCTTGTCTGCAATACGGTGAAGAACTTCTGAGATATTGTTGGTGTGGTAGAGCAGTTTGCCTAATTTGATGATGCCACCTCCTTCGTTGCTCCCATAGTCAAACCATTCGTTCCTCTTGATATTGAGCTTGAATGATGCGATGTTTTCATCCCTGAAAGGCGAGAGATACCAAGCACTGTTGTGCTTGGTACGCACAGGCTTGTATCCGAGTTGTTCAAGAAAGTCCTTCAGATTAATCTCTTTTGCTTGTTCAATATTCATAATATGACTTTTATAAACGAATACAAAGTTACATATATTGAATAGAATGTTAAATTTCTCAGCAAATCAAGATATACTTCAATATACATTCAAATTCGCATCTATACATCAATCAAAGTAAATTATTAAAATCGTTATATCATTTGGAACTAACATTTATTTTTTGAATTTGTATATTGTTGTTGCATTTGCATATGATTGTTTCGTTCGATTTCCTAAAAGGAAGCGTAAGGATACTATTTCTTTTGTTTGAATTTCCACTTTCTCACTGAACAGTTCCTTACGCTATTTACCTGATATAAGGTTAGCCACAAAATTACACATTATTTTTCTTTAATAATGAATGATGTGTTTTTTTAAGATTTTAAGCATAAAGAATATGGAAACATTATTATATGGTAATTATAATTTTAAATGAGTACTTTCCCTTACTATAGTGTTAAAAATATCAGCAAATACAAATTTAACAGATTTTAATTAGCCGTTTTATGCAATTGAATCCTTTCTTTGACTATCTTTGTATTCATAAATAGATTTCGTATTTATCTTTTCAGTGAAAAAGTGGAAAGTTTCTAAAAAGAAAGAGATAGATAGGAAAAGGCTATGCTATGTCGTTATGATTTATAGTGTGGTTCTTTTACCTCTTTCTTTTAGGTTTTTCCACATACTCCTTCACTGAAAAGGTAGAGGAAACCACACTTTTTTAATATGTATAAAAAAATAAACACTCAGTCAGCTGTTTTGGAAAGTACTTATCGTTTAATGTTTCAATACAACATCGAAGGGATAACGATGGTGGAATTGGAAAAGAAACTTAAACGTACACGCGGAAGTATTTATTATTTCTATAAAGATAAAACGGCATTATTCAAAGCTGTTATAGACGGTTTGTTTTTTCCAGTCATCGATACCTTTTGTTTTAATAATAAATACAAATTCCCTTTTGACAGACTGATGGAATCCGTTCAATCCTATGACAGTTCGGTCAATCCGGCAAAAGCAATAATTAATATATTGGTTCAATCCGACAAATTTTATCCCAACTTCTCTTCGATTTTAAACTCAAAGTTAATCTATGAAAAAGAATGCCTGATAACAACCAACCCCCAATTGAGCGAAATAATCGAATATACTTGGACTCAAAAAATCGGAACTTTCTTTTTAAGCGCATACGAATTTTCCTCAAAGGGATAATCATAATTTTGTATCAAGTAATCCAACTTACAATATATTTTATGAAGGAGGGTTCCGATTTACCATCGGAACCGGGGAAGAATCTCCAATGAAATGTATTCTTTTATATGCTCCAATTTCTTTTTGATCTTCCAACTCCAGGAATAAAGTTCCCACCACTTCAGATGAGAACTAGTTTTAAATCCGACAGAGGGGTAAACAGCCATACATATTCCTAATATCCATAATCGTTTCATTTCTTCAGGCCAATATTGCATAGGACCGAACTGGGGCTCCCACACGATAAACCGTCCTTCATGCAAACCGTAACACACAGCAAAATCAGGTTCTCCAAAATCATTTTTCGCAAAAATGATAAGAGGTAATCTTCTTTGTGACAACTGTTCCATATCAAGTTGGTATAGACTTGCCTTCATACCAATTCGTTCTGCCACCTGTTTCAATGCCGTAAGCGTTTGGTTGTCCTCCGGTATATACCATCGGGATAAACTTTCAACCGTCTCATTTCCACCATAGTATTTAATAATGGTTAAAAGACAAGCAATTTCTGTGTTGCATCCCTCTGCACGCACAAAAGATTTCTTTATTTTCTCCAGTTCATGCTCAATCATAACCCAAATTATTTTTCATTTCTGGCGCAAACTTGCAACGGGGATCCGGATAATCCCAACAATCATTTCCGTATGCTTTGATGATGTCACTCCAGCAGCGGTTATGATAACTGAAGCACTTCTCAAAAAGGTAGCATTGGCTACATTGGCTGAGAGGATTAATCTTCTCTTGCCTCAGAGAATACAATTCAAGCGCCTTAGGAGAGTCCCAAATTTCTTTCAATGTAGCCAATCGGGCATCGCCTATGATGAATAAAGGATTCCAATATAATTGTTCACAAATTGTCACTTTCCCGTCCGGCAACACAAACAAATGTGTAGTAAGGGCAGAACATTCGCTTCCGGCAAAATTGCAGCTTCCGCCATCTGTTTGTCTGTAACGTTTGTAAATGACATCTCGACCTAAAATTATGGGAAATCCCTTATGACCATCTATAAATTCCTGCAGCTGATTGAAGACATCCAACATTTGCCGTTTAGTAGGCTTTAACCGGCTGAACTCCTTATATTCCTTTGTAATGGAGTTGTTGACAGGAACTATCCGCCAATCATGGATTTCTTTCAATGTACTTAACTTCAGATACATTTCTTTAAGAATATCAATATGGCAGTTATAATTGGTCAAGACCGTTGCTATCTGATATTTGATACCATGTTTATCCAACAAATGTATACCATTCAACATTTGTTTCGCATATCCGTATTTAGTACCGATACTCTTATGTAAGACTTCATCATCGCACGCATCCAGCGAGATTTGAAGAATACCCTTGTAGCCACATTCTTTTAGCTTGGAGATAACTTCTTCATTAGGAGGCATCTTAGTAGATAAAAATTCTGGGGCAATATTCAATAGCACCAGTTCTTTCAATAGAATATGCCACTCCTTATGCAAGAAAACTTCCCCTCCCATAAGATTGACCCGTTCGACATTCAGGTTGGAGGACTCTCTTATCAATTCCAACAAACGTTCGGTTGATAATGGATTTCTAACGATAGTAGAGGTATCCGCATAGCAATACTTACATCGCGTAACACATTGATTGTTTAACATCAATGTTACAATTAGCGGTCCCGTATATAATCTGCGG
Source organism: Lachnospiraceae bacterium (assembly GCA_017558145.1). GTDB lineage: Bacteria > Bacillota > Clostridia > Lachnospirales > Lachnospiraceae > SFDP01. Next base: position 36,017 of record JAFYWF010000106.1, on the reverse strand, counting down.
GTCGTCAAATCAAGTTTTTTCCAAAGAAACAAATTGGCATTCAATTGAAGGTACTTGAACTTATCTCCTGCTTCTTCTACTTTTATGAGAACACGTTTGGGAAAATATATTTTTCCGTATTTTGAGTTGTTATGTATGGGATACGGATTGTTTATGTATTCAGTCACCCATTTTACTATATCCTCTTCTGCCCTACAAAAAAAATCGCACAATAAACCAATCGTTTCCTTTAACGGTCGTTCATAAGTGAAAAAACTTAATAATGCGGCTTGTAAAGGATGGATGAAGGTACACCAGTTACGGGAACAGAGATTATCTGTCCCGCCTCTGGAGAATAATATCACTCGATGAACATCATGTCTCAAATGATAAAATGGATTAAGTACATAGACTTTGTTAAGGTTCAATTTGTCCATTTTGACTATTTTGGCTTTCAGGTGTTTCATTCATTCCATTAAGAAAACAACCCAACCCACATGTTTTCGCGGAGTCCGGTTCTTCACCACCAGCAATGTCCATAAGGTCGTCCAGATCAAGATCCTCGTCTTCACAATCTTGAAGACGTTCCGGGAATGTCTTTTTCTTTTTCAACTCATCTTTCTTCTTTTTAGCAATCTGCTCTTTCTTTTTTTTCTCTTTTTTCATAAACACGTCTTTTTAATGTTACTAATTATTCTTTATTGAAAAGTTGCATGATGGGGGAAAAGATACGGCTTAGGATACTCCTGCTGGATGTCACTATTTCAGCCTGCCCGGACATACCTATTTCGTACTTTATTTTTTTACCGTTAGAGGTGACAAGTCCGTTCGGAAATTCAACCTCTATCGCATAATTCTTGTTATAGGGTACAAAGGATATTGAAGCGATACTTCCCGCCAATTTCCCGTATGAATGGGACGGATATTTGTTCAATTCTATATTGACAATATCACCGACGCTGATTCCAGAAATATTACTTTCCGGCAACCTGATGTGTCCGGCAGGTTTTCCTTCTCTTTGGGACAATACGGTACATAAGGTATCTCCTTCGTTGATTTTCTTGCCCATTCCCCAACTTTTTCCCCAAGAAACGGTTCCGTCATTATTGCAAACGACAAGGTACTTATTTTCCCAGGTACGAAGGCTGTTTACCATCTTCTCGTATGCCAGTTCCAACATTCTTCGGTTTTTGCCGAACTCCACCTGATGATTGATTTCCAAGTCAAAGATTTCCTGCTTTATCTTCAGTTTGCTGATTTCATCCACGTTCTCAGTCATATTCAACATTCTCAGTTCTTCATCCAAGAATTTCTTCTTTTGGGGATAGACATCAAATTCATGGTACATAATGCAACTCCTTACAGCTTGGGTGAATTGCTCATAAGCAGGTGTCATTTCCCCCATAATCAAATCAAACGGATAATTTTGCAAGTATTTGACATCATTGGTCCTATAATAATACTCCACGTTGGTAAGGACACGACAGAATTTCTTCACGTCCTTTAAAGAGGCTGTGTTTTTCAATATCGCCAATGTATCATTCGCCTTTACCTCCGACTGGTCATCTACAAAGAAACGGTCTATCATTCCGGTACTATTGGATGTAATCCATTCCACGTTTCCTGTATCATCGATGCGTATATTCTGTTTCACAATATCCGGGTAATTAAACAAGGCACTCCCAATAATCAACAGAACAATAAGCCCGTACACGATATAGCTTCCGGTATAGATTAACCAGTTAGGCATGTCGCCTAACATATCGTTACTTTCGTGGTTATAGATTTCAATCTTATCCATAGCCTCTTGCGAAGGTCTGTAAATTTCTTCCATAAGTTCAATCAAGCATTAAGTTCCAACTGGTTTTTCACAAGTCTATAATAATCGCCGCGACTGGCTATCAATTCTTCATGTGTTCCCTTTTCTTTTATTTCTCCTTCTTTCAGTACCACAATTTGGTCGGCATTTCGGACTGTACTCAATCGATGGGCGACAATAACAACAGTTTTGTCTTTGAAGAACTGGTCCAGATTATGCTGGATGGCTTTTTCATTGTCCGTATCCAAGGCATTGGTCGCTTCATCAAAGAACAGATAATCAGGATTCCTGTAAATGGCACGGGCTATCAGGATACGCTGTTTCTGACCCTGGCTCAATCCTTGTCCTGTATTACCGATTTTGGTATTATATTTCAAGGGCAAGGATTCAATGAAATCCCGTATGTTAGCCATTTCCACAGCGTAAGCCATACGTTCTTTGTCAATGATTTCCCCATCCGGTGCTATGTTGTTCGCAATGGTATCACCGAAGATAAATCCTTCCTGCATGACTACTCCGCAATGCTTGCGCCATTCCTTGAAACTGATTTTCTGCAGAGAACGCTCCCCGATACAGACCTCTCCGTCCGTAGGTGGATAGAAACCCAACATCAATTTGATGAGTGTCGTTTTTCCGCTTCCGCTCAATCCTACGATAGCCGTAGTCTTTCCTGCCGGAATATCCAACGAAAGGTTCCTGATGATTCTTTTGGATTTCTCTGAACCATAAGTGAACTCGATGTTCCTTAAATAGATACCGTCTTTACCGGAGAGGTTTGTTTCGATGTGCTGCCCCTCTATTTCTTCGTCCGGTTTTCCGTGTATTTCTCCAAGACGCTCCAAACTAAGTTTGGCATCTTGAGTAGCCTGCATAAAACTCACGAACTGGCTGATGGGTCCCTGCATCTGACCGATGATATATTGGATGGACAGCATGACACCTAAAGTGATGTTCCCGTGGAGAACCGCCGTTGCGGAAAGTACGGTTATCAGAATATTCTTCACTTCATTAATCAATACCGCTCCGACTTGTTGCCATTGTCCCAAATTCAACGAGCTCATATTGATATGGAACAAAGAGGCTTGTATATTCTCCCATTCCCAACGTTTCTGCTGTTCACATCCCAACAGTTTGATATCCTGCATACCATAAATCAGCTGCATCAGATTGTTTTGATTGACTGCCATCTGCTCAAAATTCTTCTTGTTCAGGTCGGCACGCTTGCGCATGAACAGTTTGACCCATCCGATATAGAGCGCACTGAAGAACAGGAAGATAAGAAATATCTGCCAATCATAAACCGCGAGTACGCTGCCGAATATGAGAATGGTCAGTGTGGCAAACAGTATCTGCAAAACCGATTGTGTCAGGAAACTTTCTATGCGGTTATGGTCTTCTATACGACGGATCAAGTCACCTGCCAATTTGCTGTCAAAGAACCTCATCGGAAGTTTCATTAGTTTGGTAAGAAAATCCGAGATTAGAGAAACATTGACCCTTGTACCGATATGCAATAGGATACACCGTCGGATAACCTCAATCAAGGTACGACTGAACACAAGCATCAGCTGTGCGATAAGTACAAGCTGTATAAAACTCAGGTTCCGATGACCGATGCCCTGATCGACGATTGTCTGGGTCAGAAAAGGAAAGACCAATTGCAACACACTTCCTGCGAGCAGTCCCAATACCAATTGGTACATGGCTTTACGATAAGGACGTACATAATGGAACAGATACCACAAAGAGAGTTTTTCATATTTGATAGGTTCTGTCTCATAGAATTGTGGAGTAACTTCCAGCAACAGTACAATTCCCTTTTCAGCCCCCATTTGTTGGGTACTGATCCAGCATTTCCTGAACTCGCTTTCTTCATATTTCAGAAGTCCATAGGCAGGATCTGCGATATAGTAGAAAGCCTTGTCTTCTTTCCTCTCTACACGATAGAGTACGACAAAGTGTTTCTGTTTCCAATGAAGGATGCAGGGTAGTTTGGATTGTTGACGTAGTTTCTCAATGGTTGTCCGTTGTCCGGTCGCACGGAGTCCGATGCTGGCAGCAGCCTCACTAATACCTAAAAGGTTCACTCCGGTACGCTGGATGAAGGACTGCTCGCGCAATTGCTGTACGGAAAACCGTTTTCCGTAATATGCCGCAATCATGCGCAAGCAAGTAGGACCACAGTCCATTGCGTCAAGTTGTTTGTAAAAAGGGAATTTTTTCATCACTTGTTCTCTTTTAATTGTTCTATAATCCAATTGACCAAACTGTCTATCTGCAAATTCTCCTGCTGATAGAAATGGCACAATTGCTTTTGTTGGTTGATAAGATAATCTCGATTGCCAATCGTCTCTTTGATTTGTTTCTCTAATTTAAGCGGAGTTATCCGATTCAGATTACGGGAAGAAAACTCCAGTGCCGGTATATGTGCGAACACACATTCAATATTGGCATTCCCGTCTCCTCTGACCAAAGCCATATCGCAAAGCGGAAGTAGCGATTGCAAATCGTGGGGACGATATACGCTAATATTTTCCGGCAAAACAAAGAGTTTTTCTTCGATTACTCCCTGATTCGTCAATATGATGAATTGATAACCCGGATTATTGATGCCACAATACTTGATGGCTTTATAAACCTGCTCTATCTCCGCAAGTGAATATCCTTCTTCTTCCAATACACCGATGATGACACTACGGGAATGATCCTCTTTGATTTCTTCGATTTTATCGATGAAATCTGTTTCTCTTGCACTTTGCGACAATGCCAGATAGGGGGAAGGAGGAAGATAGAGCAATGGAATACCATTCATTTGCTCTATCATGGTTTCATCCATACTCTTTCGGGCGGCGACATACATATATCGGATACCGTAACGGGTGTAAACGGAACCTTTCTCCTTCAACAGACAGTCAAGCAATGCAAGATTGGGAGTGAACCATTGCAAGTCATCAGGGTAGAGAACCCTGCCAATCCCCTTCTTAAGCAAGTCCATAGTGAAGATGGAATCGGAAGTATGGGTGTAATATACTTGATTCCCTTTCCTGCTTAATAGCGTAGCAAGCCGAATGGTGACTCTAATCTGGCTTGTTTGAGGCTTTATGTCAAACAACAGTTCATACATGGCGGTCGCTTGTTATTATTTAGACATTGGCGGTCTTAAACCCTAATGAAGCGTATAGACCTTTGTCCTCGTAATAGTATGTTCTTTGGTATCTATCATAAGGAATAGATATATCCAAGTCGTACCGCATATATGCGAGATGCTCAAAGAACGTCGAACGTGACATATCCAACTTATTGGCAAACTCCTCTGGAGTTCCCGTACACCGATGCTGAATCATAAAATCCATTCGGAGAATTACTCTTAAATCTATGCGTTTCATAGGACAATCTATATAATATCAAAACAACCAAAGACCCAACTGTCGTTTCTTTCAGAATCTTTAATTTCTAAGAGATATTGTCCTTCCTCTAAATTTAAAATAGGAATAATAATATAATTGCTATTTTCTTTAGCTATATTCATTTCACACACTTTTTCATCAGTTTGAATATTGGAAATAGACACCGTAAGTTCATAATAAGGAGTCTGGTTTTTAATAATTAGATTACTGTTTGAGATAGTAGCACTAAAAGGATAAGCAGCCAATGTCCAAGTCAACATATCTCCTCTCCAATTGTTACTGTTTAATTCAATATCATATTCTTCTGCACTAAAAGAAGAATATACGTTTAATACCGATGCAAAACTTAAACTTAAGCTTAATAGCACGATTTGCAAATTGCAAAAAATAGTTTCTTTTCTCATACCATTATTTTTTTTTGTTACTAATTATGGTGCAAAAATATAGTATTTCACAGAGAAAAGACAAGACATAAAATAGACCGAATAAGGACAAATAAAAAACGCAACTTGCTATTTATAAGCAAATTACGTTTTTATACATATTATCAAAAAGGACAACGGATACTTTCAAAATTCCCATAGCCACAAATCCAATGTTTGACAATCATTAAAAGCCCCTATAACCTGAATTATACGTTCCTTCAAACGCATTTTACGTTTGGACACAGATGCTGGTGATATAGCTAATAAAGTTCCAATAGTTGGATTAGATAGTTTGAGTTTGATTAAACAACAAACCTGTATATCACTTTCTGTTAAAGTTGGAATGAGTTTAGACAAACGTTTTGTATAACTATCATATATCATATCTATATTTTCTATAATTTCACGCCATTGGTATAATTCAATATATTTAGGCTTATCCTTTAATGAATTAAATAGATTGTTTTTCATAACCAATTGGGCTGATAAAAAACGTTCTCTGTCATGTAACTGCATATTTTCTTCTGAAAGAATTTCCAATTTTGTCAATTCTTTTGATTTCTCCTTCAAAGTGGAAGATATTTTATTGATGTCTTTCAGAAGAACTTGATTCTCATTTTTTAATACTATGTTATAATTTTGAATTTGCAACAATAACTTAGACTGTTCTTCCATTTGCTCATGGACATCCTTGTTTTTATTTATTAAATCATATAAATCATTAATTCTTTTTTGATTTTTGTTTATTATTTGCTCATTTTCTTGTATTTGGATAGTTTTATTACGAATCATTTCCTCTGCATCTTGTATTTTGCGCTCTTTTTCCAATAACTTTTTCTGATAAAAATAAGAAAGAACAACTATTGCAACTAAAGAAATTATCAAACATATCAATACCCGACAAATTACGTTATTTTTTTCAAGCTCTATTTCATTTTTTTCATTTATAATTTTTTGTTGATTATACTTTTCTTGCATTTCAATTAAAACTTTACTTTTATCTAATTTTTGAATGGAGTCGTGAAGTTTCCAAGACTGTTCCAAGAATAAAGCCGCATCCTTAAAATTTCCATTCTTCTTATAGAGATAAAACAAATCCAAACAAGCTCCACGCCGAGTATATATATTAGAAGTCGATAAGGCTTTCTTTAAATAGAACTCGGCAGAGTCGGTTTTATTTAAAGATTTATAGATCTCACCCAAAACCACATAATCTTGCGGACTTACTTCAATCGAATACTTGCTGCATAGTTCAAGAACTTCATTCATATACATAAGTGCCGACTGAAAATCTTTACCTTTATTATATATACTTGCCAATTCGTTCAGCGTACTGATTTCTATCTCGTGATACGGAGTTTCTTTCGCCAAATTTGCAGCCTGTTTGTAATAGTCTATCGACTTGGGAACGTCCCGCAACACTCCGTACGTTCTTCCTAAATAAACGAGCGATGCAATCACGTGTTTTTGGTCAGCAGATTTCAACGCATAATCATACGCTTTGTTATAAGCGGATAAAGAATACTCCAACAAGCTCCGATAGACATATATACCGCCCAAACTTGCGTAAACCAAATGAGCCAACTGATAATCGTCGGTCTTTTCTACCTCGGTAGTTGCTTCCAACAGCAAGTTTTGAGCTTTCTCATATTCTTTCTTTTCCTTCTTGAGACCCGCTTGATGATACAAGACCAACGCACGGCGTTGGGACATTTTGCTTTTGTTGAAATAAGATGCAGCGACATTGAGCAATGAGTCCGATTGGTTTAAACTGAGTTTGTATTTGGCCTGAGTCACGAACAATGCCCAAGTTGCATATTGTAATTTGTCAGAAGGTTGAGGAATGGGCATAGTTTGAAGGATATGCAAAGCACTATCAGGTGATTCATACATAATTTCTTCAGCTTGTACCAATTCCGGCAACAATGCAGAAGAACTAACATCATTACTCTTTGAACAAGATAAGAGCATAATGATGCAGCAGACAATCATTCCTAAAACATATTGTACCTTCTTCATATTCAGTCCTAATGATTAGTGGTTTGAAAATTAATGATTAGGCAAAGATAACAATTGTTATCTAATAAAATGCTACAAAAGGTAAATTTTAACGCTTTTAACCCGATTTTCTCCAATTCCCCCATTATGTTTTGTCACATAATTAAGCGTATCAAGCCTTTTCTATTTTAATCACTACAAGATTTATAATTTACTACCCTTATATAATAAGGATAAAGTACATACCAATTGTTATTTCCAGATACCGGGTAATATTTATAATATATGAAAAGAATACCATATTTCTGAGATTTAGCCACAATATGTATTAATTCTTAAAGTTCCAATATATAGTCCATAATTCTCGGACTCTACGATTCTACATTTGCAATGTGATAATTAATTAAAGTATAACTAAAAAACATTTCTTATGAAAAAGAATCTCAAACAAGATGTTCAGGATGTTATTAAGAAAAACCTTTCAGAAGAAGGATTTCTTAGATTAGAAGAGATGGAAAATGTTGAAGGTGGTGCATGCGCTTTGGGTTGTGTACCAGGTTGTCTGTTAAGCGATCTGAAGGCTGTTGATTTGGAACAGCCTGAAACCCCGGAAAACTAATGTTTCCTTCTTTTATTTGACATGAGAGTGGACTATAATTTATTGTCGTTGACTCTTTAAATTAAGGAAGAACCATCTCCTTATCTGAAGTACGGAAAAAGAGAGGTTCTTCCATATAAAAAAACTGCGCGTTCAAACAAATTTACTTTTTGGTTATACGTTATATAATTTTGATATTATGGAATTGTCAAATGTATTATATCTAAATCCTAATTATTTTATCCGCCATGACGAAACAAGAAGTTTGTTATGGGCACGTGATTTTAAAGTCTCAGAAGATAGATATTCTGTATCTTTTCATTCTTTTATTCATCCGTACCATGCGGAGTTCTTATCTCTTTTTAATGGAAACAATACGATTGAAGATGTTGTAAAAAAAAGTTGCTTGGGAAAATTATTTGGATTGTCAACTTTGAAATTTATTGAAAAGATAACAGGGAATCTTAAGCCTTTTTCTGTTGGTTATGCAGAAAACGAATCGTTTTTCCCAATTAACCTTTTATTAAAAGAGAAACCGGAAAATTATCAATATGGAAATTCTATGGTTGATTTCTCTTTTGACACACTAGATTTTAAAACAAAGAGGTTGAATTTTCCTCTATTTATTACATATATGATAAATACATCCTGCTATACGGATTGTATCTATTGCTATGCAGATTGTAGGACACGAAAACAAAGACAACTTCCCTTGTCTAAAATAATGGAATTGTTGGATGAGATTGCCCAACATCCCATTTTGGATTTTACAATAATGGGAGGCGAGTTCTTTTTAGATAATGATTGGGACACTATTTTACTTAGACTTAAAGAATTAGGATTGACACCAACAATTTCTACAAAGATTCCTATTTCACTTCAAATAATACAAAGAATGAAAGAAATAGGTATTGAGAATATCCAAATATCATTGGATAGTGTTAATCCATCCATCATTGAGACATTGCTTAAAGTGAAGGGCGAAAAGTATTTATCCGATATGAAAAATACTTTTGACCAGTTGAAGCAATCCGATATAAAGGTGAAAATAAACTCTGTTATAACAAAATACAATTGTTGTATTGAGGAAGTGGAACGATTGATTGCTTTTTTATCACAATATGACAATATTGACAATGTTTCGATAATACCTGCCGGATTTTCATTGTATAAATCTGCGGAATATATGCCATCAGAAGAATCTATTGAGATTATAGAAAATCGGATAAGCCAAATCAAGAAACAACTTAACTTTCCGATACGCGTAACTCATGGATTACCTAAAAAATACATTATGAACTCTTATACGGAAAAATGTAATTATTTCTCTAAACGATCTATGTGCTCGGGAAATCTACATCAAGCCTATATTATGCCTAACGGAGATGTTACATTTTGTGAAGGAACAATGTCACAAAAAGAATTAGTAATAGGAAATATACGAAATCAGAAATTCAGTGATGTTTGGAAAAATGGCGATGTCTCACATTTATTTGACCAATCAAATTACAAAAATACAGTATGTGGAAAATGTAACGAATTTGATGAGTGCCATAGCGTAAGAGGGGTATGTTGGAAATATATTATGTTAGGATATGGAAAAGAAAATATTTATATGCCGGATCCTCGTTGTCCTAAATCTCCCATGATTAATAATGGACTATATAAATGAGATGGTATTGAATGGATGCAAAATACATAAATTTATTGTATAACATAATTGAATATATCTATGATAAAAAGAAATTTTATTCTTATATCTTACGTTTTTATGATGGTAAGCCTGTCATTAAAGGGACAAACGATTAGCGGTAGATTAATAGATGGAAAGAATGACCCGCTAGCATATGCTAATATAGTGTTGCAACAAATTGATTCAACTTTCGTGAACGGACAAATATCCAATGAAAAAGGTGATTTTCGCTTTTCAAAGGTATCCCCAGGTGACTATCGATTGATAATTTCCAGCATGGGTTATCAAACGCTCTATGTCGATTTACAGGGCTTTAGCCGTACCACGAACTTAGGTGTCTTAATTTTGGAAGATGCTTCGCAACAATTGGGAGAAGTGACCGTGACAGCCGACAACATGACTGGTACAGCTGATAGGAAATTGGTTTTCCCAAATCAGAAGCAAGTGAACGCTTCAGCAAACGGAACGGATCTTTTACGCAACCTGATGATTCCACGAATATACGTCAATCCGATAGGCAATACCATTGGTACAGATGATGGTGGAAGCGTACAACTTTGCATTAATGGACGAAAAGTCAGTCAAAATGAAGTAACCGCTTTACAACCTTCCGAAGTCATACGTATTGAGGTATTGGAAGATTCAAGTGTGCGTTATGATGATGTGTCGGTAGTGATTAATTATGTAGTTCGCCGTTATGACATGGGCGGCTCTTTTGGATATAATGGCCAGCAAAGCATCAAGTCTCTTTTCGGACGGCATAACATCAATGGTAAAGTGAATTTCGGTAAGTCAGAAATTGGCTTCTATTATAATACCGAGCATCTGATATTTGAAGATATGTGGTCGGAAAGAAACGAGACCTTTACTTTTGAGGATGGAAGTGTTTATCACCGTTCTGTGACAACCAATCCTCATGGTGCAAAAAAGATACACCATAACGGAAGTGTCACCTACAATTTGCAGGACGATGACAAATATATGTTGAACATTAGTGCCGGTTTCAGAAATGTCAATACTCCCAACAATATTGAAGAGGGAAAACTCATGACCGAAGAATTTTCAAACTCGGTGACTGAGCGCAAGAACTGGTCACACAACCGCAACACCACTCCCTATATGGATGTTTATTTTCAGAAAAATATGAAGAACAAACAGTTTTTAGCATTCAATATGGTAGGAACCTACATAAACACCTATAACCGAAGCTGCTATCAGGAATACCAGAATAATGAATCCATTGTTGATTATTCTTCTACCGTCAAAGGCGAGAAGTATTCCTTTATCGGAGAAGGAATTTACGAGAAAGGGTTCAATAATGGCGGGCGGATGACCGTTGGAGTAAAACACAGCCAAGGATATACGGACAATCACTACATCGGTACCTTACAGTATAACACACGGATGCGTCAAGCAAACACCTACGGTTATGCCCAATACAAGGGGAAAAAGGGTGGTCTTAACTATATACTTGGCATGGGTGTCACCCGTTCATGGTTCAAACAAGCAGGAGAAGAAGATTATGAGACATGGTCTATCAATCCACAAGTAAATCTTAGCTATCGGTTTAACAATCGGTGGAGTATTTCATTCGTGGGACGAATCCGCACCATAAGTCCCTCACTTTCCCAACTCAGCGCGGTTGATCAGCTTACCGACTCTTTACAAATCAGTCGGGGAAATCCTGATTTGAGACCATACGACAACTATTATTCCAGTTTTCGTCTGAATTACAAAAAAGGAAAGGTAAATGTAGGTCTGTATGCCAATTACAATCACTGGGATAATGCTATTATGGAGCATATCTATCGTGAAAACGACAAGTTTATCCATAGTTATGCCAATCACGAAAAGTTCCAGAAACTGACTGTGGGACTAACGGCTCGTATAGGTATGCTTTGGGATATGCTGCAACTGAGCGGAAGCATCAACAACAATTACTATTGGAGCCATGGAGTAGATTTCTATCATCGCATGAACAGCTTCGGTGGAGAAATTCAAGCCGCTTTTATGTACAAGAACTTGACCTTGTCTGCTCTTTATCACAAAAATGCTGACAATTTCTTTGGTGAACTCTTGATGACAGGTGAAGAAATGCATTATTTTAGTGCCCAATACCGGATTAAAAAAGTCAATTTCGGCTTGATGCTTATTAATCCGTTCTCAAGAGAGTACAAACGTGATGAAAACTACTTAAACCAATATGCTGGAAATAAGTACCGTTACAACATAGACGATACGGCTTGCGCCATTTGGGCAACGCTTTCGTGGAATGTCACTTTCGGTCGTAATTATAAAAACCAAAACAAACGGATGAATAATGTTGACTTGGACAATGGAGCAATGTAAAAAATTCAAGTGAATAACCTTCCTCAAAAAGGCATAAATACTATCGATAGATGTCTTTTCTGAGGAAGGATGTTTGGTTAATTCTAAATGTTTAACAAGTAAGAATATGAATAATCTTGCTTGATGATTTTATACTCCTTCATATATTTAATATAATTCTTAGCTGTCCGTTCTTTTATATCCATAGTCGCCATCAGCAAATCGACCAATTCACTGTAGCTGAATTTATTCTTATCTCTGAAAATTTCCTTTGCAATATTTATCAAATCCTGCTTTTTACGTTTTTCCTTGTCTTCAACGGATTTTTCACCGGCGTATATGTGCATCTCTTTAGTCTTGTCCCATGTGAATAGCAATAACGGGACATCCAAAGGACTTCCGTCTCTGACTTTGATAGCCTTTACAACCGATAGTATGGGATTTTCATCCTTTTCAATAGATATGATAGCGGCAGCTTTACGTTGTAATTCAGAACCGATATGCCCGCGAAGTTTTATTCCATTAGGTACAAAATGAAGCACACAGATGATGCAGGTCTTGTAAATTCCCGCCAATCTGTACAGTTCATCCACGATAGCTACACTTTCCGTCTCATCATTCGCAGAACGGATTAAATCGGCAATACCGTCAATGACAACTAAATGTATGCCACCGTGCTTATGATAATATAAATCCATACTGTCCCGGATAATTCGTAGGCGTTCCTTACGCGACATGGCTGCCAAATAGAACGTGTGATAAGTCGGAGGTATTTTGTCAAGACCGCTCCGTCTCAGAGTTTTGCTTAAATTCTTATATAACTGGTACTCGGATTGTTCTGTATCATAGTGGAGTATGGACTTATGGTGATAGTTAGGGGATATATCCAAACCGAGAGTATCAACATTGGGAGATTCTTTTTCAACCAAAGTCCCGGATATGATGGCTGATACAAAGTTACTTTTACCGGAGCCTTCTCCTCCCGTCACACACAACAGGTTGTCATAGGTTCCTAACGGAACTTCATTGACGGAAACAACAGTCTTTGAGATTTGGGGAGGATTGTCATAATCCATCTCACAGGATTTGAGCAACATCAAGGTTTGTGCATAGAGCTTTTCCAATGAGAGGTTGATAATGTTCCGAAAGTCAGTGACTGTATTCCCTAAAGCGAAATAATCGGAAATGTCCTTTTGCTTCTTGTCACCAGATAAAGGAAGTTCGATACGGAACACATTGTATTCAGACAATATATTGCATTGCCGCAACGATTCCCGTTTCCCGGTTTCATCGGTATCGTATAAAATTATAATATGCTTGAATTTACGTTCCAACATTTCAATGATGGAGGTAGGAATGGAGGCGGTCTCACTATTGAAACAGATGGCATGAAATCCTTTTGCATGGAGGGACATCACATCCTTCTCTCCACCGGTAATGAAAACAAGGTCTCCTTTGTTCGGCAGTTGTTCCAACCCAAAGCAGTAGGTATCGGATATTTCTCCGCCATACAAGAAACGAGTTTTACGATTGAATGGCCTGTATAGTTTGACATATCCGTTTCCACAATAGGCAAATATCGGTTCTATGTCACTTGACTGAATCGTATATTTCTCATTGTTCCGGTTGATGCTTTCATAGGATTTTACTGAAGCCACATGGAATTTTTTCAGAGTAACCTCCTTTATTCCATATTGTAACCAATAGGTCAATTCGGTTATTGAAAATGGTTTTGTTTCAATCTTATAACTTGACTTGTTGAATGATACAACATCAACTTCGTTTTTATCAACCTCATTAATGTTGGACGCTGGGCTTTTACGACAGTCATCTGATACCGTAAGGCTCAAATCCATTACAATCAAATCTATAACAGCAGCAAAATCATCTTTCAGACTCCAGCCTTTGATTGTCGCAACAAACCAAAAGCAATCTCCCGAATAACTTTCATCTCCGAAATCCTTCATCTTGAAACAGCGAGAACGCTTGTCAAAATAAATGTTGCAAGATGCATTTTTATCATTATATAATGGATTTCTAAAATTTTTACCCGGTTTGAATGAGAAACCCAAATAATGCTTGAATACGTCAAGACCTCTATTGGTCCTTTCTAATATATCTTCCTTATTTATCATAATTTATTTCTTACTTACATAACTTTTTAGAATAATATTATCTTTATATTCATTCATCCTTCGCATAGCCTCTTCTTTTGGCATGGCTGAGATGCGGATATGTGAACATTTTATAGCCAAAAACAGAGAATTGTACATATAACGCACATCACCAGAAGATAAGTAACGATAACGAATCAAATTCTTCTTTCTCCATCTGTATAGAGTGGATTCTGAAATTGTCAAAGTTTCCATGACTTCTTTGGTACTCATCTCTAAATTGTCATCAACTTCCTGATAAACTTCAGATGCTCTTTCAATAAAACTTTCAATTCTGTTAAGCTGTTCTTTCAAACTGAGGAAAACTGCACTTTCCATGGTAATCACTTCCATAACTAAATCATTTATAAATTCCACTTTTTGATGATTTCAGATAGGGCATCATGAATTTCTAATAAGCAGTGTATGTCTTTTGTTTCTACATTTAGGCACAACCTAATTGGAACATCTTTTATTTTTGCATCCTGTGCAAACAAATCTTCAATAGTTATGTCTAAAATACTACAATAGCTTACTATTTGTCCAAATTTAACTGCTTCGAAATTTGTTTCCATTCTGGAAATGGTTGATGACGAAACATGCAGACATTCAGCAACATATTCCTGTGAGTAACCTTTCAATTCTCTGATCTTTTTCAGTTTTGCACCTATTTTCTTCATACAATGTAAAGTTAGATAGCACCTGCAAATTATTGTATTGCATGAGATGCAAATATTTGCATGGTGTGCATCAATCTTTTCGTCAGGTGCACGCGATTATATTGAAAAATACCTGTTAAGCTTGAAAGTTAAAGCCAGGTAATTTTCTATTGGTTATATAATACATAAATTCTATGCTATGATGAATTTTAGATGAATCCATATAGGTGTATATGGTCAAGATTTCTAATTAATTGATGCAAATTTAAATGTATGTAGTCCAGATTTATCGGATTACATACCAAATATTATCTTTTTGTCGCGCAACAATTATATGTTAAATTCAATACTAATCACAAAAAAAATGTAAATCTAATATAAAAAACGAGACAGTCCGAATATATCGGATTGCTACCATTTTATTTTGCAATGTAATTAAAGCCCAATAAAAATTAGGCGAGTATAATTAATCAAATAGTCCTTCAAAATAAGGATAATCAAGTTCTTTCACATCGTTGAAATTAGTCTTATCAAATAGGTCTCGCAAATGAGTTTTGTTCATCAATGAGAGATGCTTAGAATCTGCAAGACTTCATAAGTTGAGCGTTTCAGTTGTATATCAGTTGGATGATAACTACAAGGATAAGTGATAATAGCCACACTGATTTGTATGCGAACGTCATTTTCTGTTGTACTTTTAGCATGGTGTGCTTCAAAAGCAACAATCAAGTTACGCAAACTCTCTCGGTGACTCAGTTGGCTAAACATCATTGCAAGCATCTGATTTCCAAAAGTGAATTGCTTTACATAACGATTGCCGTCATACTTGCGAATCTAGTTGTTGAACTGAATCCTATTCAGGAAAGTTGTGAGTTGAACAAAAACGTATCTATCTTGAAACATAGCAGTCAAACAATAATTCCTACAAAGTTACTATTCAAGTTTGCCTCATTTCAAGAACCTACTTAGCTAATTATAATTCAACTGCTTAAAAGAATGATTAACCTGCTTTTGGAATAGAAGTATTAAATTTATTAAATTAAGATTCATATGAAAAGAAATGTATTAGTTTTATTTAGTATACTGATGGTATCAGTATTTGCAAAGGCACAATCAATAAAGGGCAAATTGGTTGATGAGCATCAAAAAGCTCTTACATATGCTAATGTCGTTTTGGAAAAATCAGATTCTACTTTTGTTGCAGGGCAAATATCTGATGGAAAAGGGATTTTACATTTTCCAAAAGTATCGGAAGGAGACTATCGATTGATTATTTCTTGTATGGGATATAAAACATTGTATATCGAACTGCATGGTTTCAAACATTCGGTTAATTTAGGGACATTGTTAATGGAGGAAGATTCTCAACAATTGAGTGAAGTGACAGTAACTGCCACGAATATGAGCTTAACTGCGGATAAAATAATGGTATATCCTAATCAAAAGCAAGTAAATGCATCAGCTAATGGTATAGATTTGTTGAGAAATCTGATGTTGCCAAGAATTCATGTCAATCCGATAGGTAATACTATAAATACTAATGACGGAGGAGGTGTGCAACTATGTATAAATGGACGAAAAGCCTCCCAAGATGAAGTGAGTGCCCTTCAACCTTCTGAAATTGTCCGGGTGGAATTACAAGAAGATCCCGGTATCCGCTATGGAAATATTTCAGTAGTTATCAACTATGTGGTGCGCCGGTTTGATGTAGGTGGTTCAGTGGGCTATAACGGTCAACAAAGTGTTAAATCGCTTTTTGGCCGTCACAACATTAATGGAAAACTTAATTTTGGGAAATCTGAATTTGGTTTCTTTTATAATACAGAGCATCTTATTTTTGAAAAAATGTGGTCAAAACGAAATGAAGTGTTTGCATTTGAAGATGGAAGGACATACCATCGTTCGGTAACGACTGTTCCTCATGGACAGAAAGGAATTCATCATCGGGGTGCAATCACCTATAATTTTCAAAATGACAATGATTATATGCTTAATATTATTGTCGGTTTTGAGAACCACAATGTGCCTAACTATTTAGAAGAAGGAAATCTTTTAACTGAAGAATTTTCAAACTCTATGACCAATCGTAGGAATTGGTCACACAATCGGAGCACAACTCCTTATTTGGATATTTATTATCAGAAAAAGATGAAGAACAATCAATTTTTGGCTTTCAATGCAGTTGGAACATATATTAATACGTCTAATCGGAATGAATACGAAGAATTTCAAAATAAGGAAACAATCGTTAACTATTATTCGGCAGTTAATGGTGAGAAATTTTCACTTATAACCGAAGGAATCTATGAAAAAGGGTTCAATAACGGAACACGGTTAACAATTGGTATTAAACATACTCAAAGTTATACTGATAATGTTTATAGTGGCACATTAAAATATAATACACAGATGAATCAAGCCAATACATATGCTTACCTCCAATATAAAGGTAGAATAGGTAAATTGAATTATCGTCTTGGTGTGGGTACCAACCGTACTTGGTTCAAGCAAAAAGACAAAGATGATTATGATATTTGGTCTATAAATCCACAGTTTAATTTAAATTATACTTTCACTGAACAAATTTCTGCTTCATTGACAGGAAGTCTTAGTACAATGACACCGTCGTTGTCTCAACTTAGTTCAGCTGATCAGTTGATAGATTCACTTCAAATCAAAAGAGGTAATCCAAGCTTGAAACCATACGATTATTATCGTTTAAATTTCCGTTTAAATTACCAGAAAGAAAAAGTTAACATTGGTCTTTTTGGAATATATAATCATCGTGAAAATCCGATCATGACACATGTCTATCGAGAGAACGATAAATTCATCCATAGCTTTGCTAATCATGATAGATATCAATATTTGGGTGTAGGAATGAATGTTCGTATAGGACTGTTATGGAATATCTTACAGTTGAGTGGGAGTATAACCAATGATATGCAATGGAGTAGAGGCGTTGATTACTACCACAGACATAATAGTCTTGGCTTTTCATTAAACTCTTCATTATTCTATAAGAACTTTGTTTTTACCGCTTCCTATCATCAGCAGAGTGATAGCTTTTTCGGGGAGACGTTAAATACCGGTGAAAAATTATTATACTTTAGTGGGCAATATCGTATAAAGAGAATTAATCTTGGTTTGATGTGGCTAAATCCTTTCTCAGGTCAATATAAGCGTAATAATGATTTCTTAAATAAATATGCAGGAAACACCTATCAGTACAATATAGATGATACGGCGCGTATGATTTGGGCAACTCTTTCTTGGAACCTCTCTTTGGGAAGAAAGTACAAAAGTGAGAGCAAACGAATAAACAATAAAGATTTTGATAGTGGAATAATATGATAAAAATGCTCTTATTTGAATTAATAGCTTCTATAATCAATACTATTATTGGATTAGACATTTTGAGAACCAGCATAAAATAAAAATTGCGAGTCCGTATATTTCGGATTGTCAGGCTGTAATTTTGTATTAAAGTGAGGATATAATTTATATCGTGTTATTACTTTCAGCGGAAACCGAAAAGCTAATAGAGTAGGTAAATTTAAAATTTTATTATTATGAACAAAAAAGTTGTAGAAAACCTATTGACATCAGAACTTGAGAATGTTAATGGAGGTTCAGCAGGAACTTGTATCTGTGAAAATGGTGGTGCTGGTGAAACGGTAATAATTGAGGTACCACCTGTTCCAGAAGACGACCCAACTAAGTTGGTTTAATTATTTTACACTCTTAAATTCTCCATCCCAACTGGGATGGAGATAAATTATGAAAGCGTATGTATATTGTATTAAATCCACAGTATGAGATTAGGAATGA
Source organism: Lachnospiraceae bacterium (assembly GCA_017558145.1). GTDB lineage: Bacteria > Bacillota > Clostridia > Lachnospirales > Lachnospiraceae > SFDP01. The sequence continues at coordinate 17,127 of JAFYWF010000106.1, read as the reverse complement.
ACCTAATTGTTCATATATTATAAGAAGGTCTGAAGTTATTGATCAAAAAAATGATTTTGTAACAGCTTCTGTTGAAATAATCCCTCCCTTTTTAGGTTTTATATTAACTAACATTGGGAAAAAAGTATATGAAGAATCATTAAAATCCATCTCTGAAGAATTATCCATAGGAACGGATAAATTACGGATCTTTATAGAAAAGTTAATAGAAAATGATTCGGCTAAAAAACTGGATGTATCAGGTCAGGAGGTAATTTTGCCTAAAAGGTTATTGCTTTATGCAGATACTCCAGACAATCGAGTATTCAAGACAACAAAAGGAGTGCTACCGATGGATTCATTCGAGCCACACAGACCATTGACTCCCATAAATATGAATTTGATGGTAACAACCCAATGTACAACCAATTGTATATATTGTTACGCCAAAAGAATTGAAAAAAACGAATTGAATACACAAAAAATTATATCTTTAATTGATGAAGCTCATACTTTAGGTGTCATAAACCTAATTCTTACAGGAGGTGATATTTTCGTTCATAAAGGATGGCCTGATATTTTAAGAAAAGCAGTGGAGAAAAAATACTCTCCATTTATATCAACAAAGACACCTTTATCGGTTAATGACTTTGAAATTCTTGTTGGGTTAGGTGTAGGTTCCATACAATTTTCTCTTGATTCAGTTAACACCGAAACACTCCATAAACTACTCGGAGTATCTTCGTTATACTTTGAAAAAGTTGATGTAATGTTTAAATTATGTGAGAAATTTGGTGTTAAGGTTTCAATACGTAGTGTTTTAACAAACTTAAATTCGACAAAAGAAGAGATTCAGGAATTATATCAATACCTTAGTCGTTTTACTTGTATAGAAAAATGGGTATTAACCCCTGCCTTTTATTCAGAACATCAAAAGGATTATAATAAGTATATGGTTAGTAATGAAAGACTGAGTTTAATTTTTAATTATACTCAAAATATAAAAACGGATTTTCCTATCTTGTATAATAAAATAGGCAAATCCGGATACTCCATGAGCAAGTATAAATCAGAAAATGATTTTATAAAATATAATCAGACTTGCTATGCTAATAGCTACTCTATGTCTATATTGTCATCAGGGAAATGTACTATATGTGAAATGTTGTATGACAATCGCGATTATGTTTTAGGTGACGTTCATGATCAAAATATAGAAAATATTTGGAACTCTGAGAAAGCCTTAATGTTGTATTCTAAACATCAGTCTTTAATTACCGACAATTCAACTCCATGTATAGATTGTAAAGTATATGATATTTGCAAGAATAAAATAGCCAAAAAAATTTGTTATGTAGATATTTCTAAAATATATGGTGAAGGTAAATTTGAATATCCGGATCCCAGATGTCCTAAAGCTACTGATACCAATCTCATTTTATAATGTATACACTCATTAATAGTAGTGAGATTATCCCCCAATAGTAACACTGTAGCAATATTGAAGTACTGTGCAAAGCAGAAGAATAGAATTGTTATTTCGTTCTATAGATAGAGTAAAACTTTAAATTAATTCGATTGACATTGTAATTTTTATTACATCCCTCTTATATTTCAGCCGCTCGATAAAAAGAATTATCATATTTTATAATACTTTTTATCGAATAGCTGAAAGTTGGAGATCAGATAATTTATCGTTCAAATATAAATATCACTGTCGCTTCTATTACAATATTCCTTGTATATGCAAAGTTCGGATAATGTACCCAAACTTTACTGTTTTATTGGTCAACTGTTTTCCAGTCATTCACAGTTCCTGTTTTAGAAGAGAAGCTAACACCAATCTTGAATAGTTTACGTTTATCTGTTTCATAAGAACGGGCATAGCCTTTTTCCTCTATCTGCTGTAAAGCTTCATCGGCTGTACCGTCCAGTTTAAACTCGAAAATATAGATGTAATCGGGAGTTGCCACAATGCAATCCACTCGTCCTTCACTTTGTTCCTTTTCGGTATAAACCGTGTAGCAACTTATCATACGCATAAGCAGATAGAAAGTGTAATGGAAATAGCGTTCCTTTTCCCGTTCATCTTCTTTACGACGCATGGAATAAGGAATGTCTGCTAAAAATGATGTGAGCAATTTGCGGAACTTTTCCGTATCTCCGGCTTCCAAAGCATTGACCACATCGCGTGCCCAACTACCGGTATCTGTTTTTGTACCTAAATAGTCATTGGCTACAATGGTAACAAATCCTTTTTTCACTTCGTTATTCGGGAAATCGAGCAAAAAAGTATTCTGTTTCATATTATATCCCTTAATTGTGAGATACCCGCTTTGGTATATCATAGGAAGCGGCATTTCTACATCTGCCTTGTAATCGACAAACTGGCTTGGATCATAATACTTTCCTGTCAATTCATTCAGATTTTCCTTATTGTGTTTAAGCAGTCGTACCAGATAAGTGGGTGTTCCACTACGAAACCAATAGTCGTCTATTCGTTGCGAAGCAAAAGCATTCAACAAGCTGAATGGATTGTAGATATCAATCAAATTTTCACCAAAATGATAACCGTCATACTTTTGTTTTAAGAAATTCTTCATTTCTTCGATTGTGAATCCGAACTTAACAGCCAATGTCTGTATTGGTTTGTCAAAGTAATGGTAAAGTTCCTCACTGGTGATACCGCAAAGCGCTTCGTAGCGGGGATCCATACTGATGTCTGCCGGTTGGTTAAAACCGCTGAACACACTCACTTGCGAGAACTTGGTTACACCTGTAAGAAGCACGAATTTCAGATGCTCGTCTGCTGCCTTGAAAGTTGAATAGAAACCTTTTAGGATTTCACGATGTTGATCTTCCAACAAGCGTTTTTCTCCGGCTATTATTGAAGAAAGTCCGGTATCAAGCACATCTAAAATAGGCTTGTCGTATTCGTCAATCAGCACAACGACACGTTTCCCTGTTTTTTTATGAACTTGTGCCAATACATAAGTAAACCTGTCGCCCAATGTTGTCATTAACGGGTCTTTCCCGTATGCCGTTTCCCATGTGGCTACAGCACTTTCAATCTTTTGTACCAATGTTTCGGGGCGGGTAAAGTCGTTTCCGTTAAAGTCGACATGAAATACCGGATACTCCAGCCAGTCTTTCTCCAAAGCATCAATGGCAAGCCCCTTGAACAATTCCTTTTTTCCCAGAAAATAATTTTTGAGGGTAGAGACCAACAGACTTTTCCCAAAGCGACGTGGGCGACTAAGGAAATAGATGCTTCCTTCGGTTACGAGCTTATGGATTAGTGCAGTTTTATCTACATAAACATAACCTTCATCGATAATTCGGTCAAAACTTTGTATTCCAATAGGGTACTTCATGACTTATTTCGCTTATATTCTTTATTGACCAACAAAATAACAAAAAACTTTTTTCAATCACAAATTATCCGTTAGATATTTACCTATTTTGCGAGTTGACCATAGATAATTAGAAGCTGTTTAAAAATTAAATGAGTAGTCCTAAATGGTCGGATTGAATAGCAGTACGTTTGTAACGTGATAATTAGCCATATGTTTAACAATTGTTGTGATATGAAGTTTATTCATTTCAAACAATTTAAAAAACTTATAAATAATGTGTTTTGATAAATACAACTATGAGAAGGATCCCATCGTAACTATTGAGTACCCAATTTCATCAGAAAGTAATATAATAGTGACAAATGCAGTTAATCTAAAATCGCAACAGGATTTTCGTGTAAACATAGGTTGTACTAATACTTTCTCGAAGTTGAACTTACATTTAGAGGGAGAGGCTGTATTCCCATCGGGAAAATATAGTTATTTAAACCAATATTATAATGCTGATAAAATATCATTTAATGGTAATCTGAATATCAGTTATAAAATCAGTCCAAATTTTGGTATATTTACATCATTCAGTTACCAGGAATATAAAACTCGCCTATTGATGAGCCAGAAACCTGCCAATAATTGGAGTATCGGTCTTGCCGGTTCATTTTTGAAGAACCGTCTGTCTCTAAATGTGTTAGTTTCAGACATCTTAAAAGGTGCTAATTACAATAACCTTGTTAATCGATATGGATGTGTAAAATCAGGCACATATGGCACCAATGATTTGAGGGGAATTATGGTTAATATATCATATTCTATCTATTCTAAAGATCTTAAAGTCAAAACAAAACGAGAAAACTCTGATATTATTCAACGAATAAATTAACCTTTAATATTAAGGAGATTTAAAGATGTTTATCAGTTCTTTGAACCTACCTCAGAATTTATTTCAAACAGGAATAATGATTGGCTTAGATCAACACCTAATCATTATTCCTGTTTTTGATAAATCGTGTCATAATGTAAATAAATGTCAAATATTAAATCTCGGATAATCAAGCCTGAATATATCGGACTGTAAATATGTAATTTTATATTGTGATAATTAAATATAATGTCTAATTAGAGATATTCTCAAATTATCAGTTCTAATTAAAATGATGTCTCCCCGAGACAATAAATGATCGGAGAGACATAAATACAGGTACCTACTTATTATTCATCATATTGTGTAACTTTAACCCAATCAACTTCCATTACTGCTGGTAGTTGGCTGTTTGTAATGGCACCAGGCCAAGTTCCAGCACCACCTAATGCTTGATTCAGAATGATATGGAACGTTCCGTCAAATGGCCATTGTTTTTGAGTGCTTTCATTTTCTAAATAAAGATTTGGATAAGTAAGTGTAGTTACACCATTAACTGAAAATACGAGTCTATCATGAGTCCAGTCCACTGCATAAGTGTTAAATTCACCGACATTGTAGGATGCTGTAACTGTTGGTGTGGGGGTGGTTATACCTAAAGTGTTTTTATAATAACTATGAATTGTCTGATATACGTAACTGTCATGATTAAGTTGTTCCATGATGTCAATTTCACCACACGAAGGCCAACCTGAATAAATTGGAGAGGTTGGCATCATCCAAATGGCTGCCCATGCACCCTGAGCAGTTTGGGTAAATCTGGCATTGACTTCCACTTTCCCATATTTGAAATCTACTTTACCTGTAGTTCTTACACCTCCGGCTTTGTATACTCCATCAACCAGTTCTCCTGTTAATACGAGTTTTCCGTTACTCAGATATGCCTGATCATAGCTGGCGGACATATATTTATTCCATGCGGATGTTCCTGCTGTACACAATACCCATTTGGATGTATCAGGAACTGTTCCTGTTTGATCAAAGTTGTCTTCAAAAATAACACGACTAGTTGTTCGCGAGTTACGTTCCAAAACATTTGTTGTTTCAGATGAAATCATGTTTGAGGCAAGATTGTCTGATTCATTTGTACAACTAAATAGAAATCCAGCAATGAATGTACTCAAAGTGTAATAAATTAAATTCTTTTTCATAAATATTCCAGTTTTAAGTGTTAATAATATAATGATTATCTGTCTTATTAACATAGATTGAACTAAAATTGTTTATGCTTATTAAAAATATTTTTTGTTGCCTAGATTGATGTTTGATATAGATTGCTTGGTTTTTGTTTAAGATCGGTTCCGTTTTATAGATTGTTCATATTATCATAAGAGCATTTAAATAGAAATAATAAGGCCGTTTTATATAAATGTGATTATTTGGAACTCTCAAATGTGGAATATTTCCAAAAGGTTGTTGGTTTAAAAAGAAAATACTAATTTTGCAATTCAAATCAATATATTATATGACTGCTGAATATAAAGAAATACTATATGACCTTTTACGAACTTCTAGTCCCTCTGGGTATGAAGAACAAACGATAGATTTATTTGCAAAGTCTATAGCTCCGTATGTTGATGAAATATATACGGATGTTATGGGGAATTGCATAGCACACAAAAAAGGTAATGGAAAAAAAATCCTTTTGATGGCGCATGCTGATGAAATAGGATTGATAATTAGTCATATTGATGAAAAAGGATTCTTGTACTTTAAAGAAATTGGTGGTCTTGATACTAATGTTTTACCAGGACAAAGGGTCTTGATAAACGGAAAAAATAAAAGGATTGTTGGTGTTGTTGGGAAAAAACCAGTACACTTACAGGAACAATCAGACAACACCAAGGATTTCAAATCTGAGGATTTGTGGATTGACATTGCTGTAAATAATAAGAAAGAGGCAATGGAAGATGTTCAGTTAGGTTCTATTGCTACAGTGATTTCGGATCCGGTCTTGATGTCAAATTCTTTAGTGTCGTCAAGGTCTTTGGATGACAAAATAGGTCTTTTAATTCTTATTGGAGTAGCACATTGTTTGTATGAATCAAATAGCGATTACGATATTTATTTTGTCGCTTCAGTACAGGAAGAATTAGGAGCACGAGGTGCCCAAACGATAACAGAACGTATAATGCCTGAAATAGGTATCGTTCTAGATGTAACACATGCAACCGATTATCCAACAATGTCTATAATTAAAGATGGAGATATAAAGTTAGGAGATGGTGTAGTAATTGCCTTTGGACCTAATATGAATAAAGAAGTTACTCATAATTTGTTAAATATAGCAACTTCTAATAATATCAAACATCAAATGGAAATTATAGCCCATCCAACAGGAACAGATGCTCGCATGGTCCAGGTTGCAGGCAGTGGGGTAAAGGTCGGATTGATAAGTATTCCATGTCGTTATATGCATACTCCGAATGAAATGGTGTCATTAGAAGATACAGATAATGCAATTATTCTTCTTACGAAGTATTTGCAGAATAGTGTTAATTAAATTTATGTTAAACTTAAATTGTATTTCAGTTATGAAAGAAAATTTTGTAATTTCTTTCAATTGGGAAGCAAAAACTGCTGAAGATACAGAACGCGTAGGCGCAATGTATTGTTTTAAGCGTTGTGATGTGAATCAAAACTAATCTTCTGATCAAGGATTAGTTTCATACAGCAAATCCCAATTGGGTTGTGTTCTAAAATTAGATTTTAGAACACAATTTTTTAATAGATAGAACATCGGATATGAAACAAAGTGGTAATGTTAATGGTAATGACCGATTTTATTTTGCTGGTGAAGTAAAATTTTCTTCTTGTGAAGAGGGGTGGTTGGTGATATCTGTCCACTCTGGGAATTGGATAGTTATACGAACCGAATTGCAGAAAAGAATACTCGAGAAATTTATAGAAGGGCACACTGTAGGAGAGATAATTCCATTAATTACAAATGCTGATGAAATGAATCAGTTGAAGGCCTTATTAGGTGCAATTTTTGCCCGTCAATTTGCCAGTACAACAGAAGTTCCTGAAATTCATTATTTAGAAGGTTATAAGATGCTTAATTGTTATCTTACTAATGCATGTAATTTGAGATGTGAACATTGTTTTATGCATGCAGGTCGAAAATTACAAGGCGAACTTACAACCAATGAATGGAAGAAAGTATTGAAAGAATTTCATGATGAAGGAGGGGAATGTGTTACATTTTCAGGAGGAGAACCGTTGATGCGGACAGATTTTGATGAAATTGTTAAGTATTCTGCACAATTAGGGCTTTCTGTTACGATACTGTCCAATGGTATTCTTTGGACTAAAGATAAAATAGAGTTATTGGCTCCTTATATAAAGGAAATACAAATTAGTTTGGATGGCGTTGATGAACAATCAAATGCAATGGTACGAGGTAATGGCTATTTTAATAAAACGCTTGATTCTGTAATCTTGTTTGCCAATCAAGGAGTACGAACATCAGTTGCTACAACTTTTACTTTTCAGAATCTTCAGGAAAATACTAAAGAACTTTATCGACAGATGGTTAATCGGATTAAGGAACGATGTAATAATCCTGTATTCTTTAAATTAAGTAAGAAAATTTTAAGGGGAAGACAAACAGATTATACTGAAATAGAGAACAAGGAATATTTCAATCGAATAGTTGAAATAGAAAATAATTTGGACCCACATGCTAAATATAATAACTTCATGGAAGGGCACACTGAAAATCTTGTAGAAAAGAATTGTGGTTTTGGTGGCATTTCTGTTGGAGCGGATGGTGAAGTATATTTCTGTAATAGAATATCTGAGGTGGATTCTTATGGAAATGTTAAAGATATGCCATTAAAGAAATTTATGAATATGGGGCGTGAACTACATCAAAAAACTTCTGTTGATATGTTAACTCCATGTAAAGATTGTCATTTACGTTACATCTGTTCTGGAGGATGTAGAATAGATGATTGTAATTTTCAAGGGCGATTGATTGGTCATGAGGGGGAATTGAAGCAAATAAACTGTAGCTTAGAAAATAGACAACGTATTGAACGTAAAATGATAGATAGTTTTAATTTCTATTATAAATTTGATATATAATGGCATATAGGTTGACTTGTGTTTACGAGACCCGTGATAGCTTGACTCCTAAGATAAGGGTAGAGGTCAATTTGGAGGGAAGAACTGCTTCTCTAGCACCATTTTTAAGGAAAGTTAGTTTGGACGATCTGTATAAAGAAGGTGTGACAGAGAATGAAAATATCTTGTACCTCTTGAATCATGCTGGTTTTCAACATCAACCTTTCAGGATTAATCCGAAACTTTTAACTATATCTTCCGTGAGGATGATATTGAAAAAGCATTCCAGAAATTATTTTCAATTTCAAGGAAAAGGAAGTGCAAAAAAAATAGCTTGTCCTTTAAAGAATTTACCAACAAATGATATGATTTCTGTTGGTACATTGCTTTGTGGTGAGTTGTATATCAATAATCTAAACGATTGGAAACATAAGATAGATGTCAGGGTTCGATATGCTGATGCTTTAAGTAGCTTTTTTCCAGTATATTCTTCAATTCCATATCTTACTCATGCAAACAGTTTATTTGAGAGGGATAACGATAAGGAAAAGACTCTACTTGAAATGTTGGGTGATGGATATGATTGGAAGACCGCGACCTTGACATTGAGTGATTATGATACAGATTTTATAAAGCAATTGGTGGAAAGGGGTTGGAAAGTATATGTGACCAATCAGAGTAGGTCTCATACTGCTGTTTATGTACATTCTGAACCATCTGGAATTGTGTGGTTCTCTACAGAAGAAACTCCAGAATCTAATTTCTCACAACAATTGTTGGATGGTTTCTTACATAGTAGAAACTATCATGTGTTTAATGGTAATATATTACTTTTTAGAAAGAATGATGTCGAAAAAGTAGATGATGAAACAATCGTTGAGAATATTGTAAAATCTCCTTCTGATGTAAATTCGCTTTACCTTAATAATGTATCTTTGTCGGAAGAAGAAAAAAGGAAAATAGACAAATTATTAAAACTAAGTTTTAAAGCATCATTACGAGATTACCAAAAGGATGGTGTATTATGGCTCCAAGAACGTCGCAAAAATCATCAAGGTTGTTTGTTGGCAGATGAAATGGGGCTTGGAAAGACTGTTCAAATCATTGCCCATCTTTGTTGTGTTGATGCTGCCACCAACAAGCATTTGATTATACTTCCAACATCATTGGTTTACAATTGGCAAAATGAGGTGCAAACTTTTGCTCCTCAGCTAATGAAGCAATTGACTTTTGTCAGTTATGATATGTTGAGAATTCATATAAATGATTATATAAATCATGAATATGATACAATCATTATTGATGAAGCTCAAATTATAAAGAATCGTCAAACGCAGAAATACCAAGCTATTAGAAAACTTAAGTGTAAACACAAGATTATATTAACAGGTACTCCAATTGAAAATACTATTGATGAATTGTGGTCTCATTTTATAGTTCTTATACCTGAAATGAAAGTTCTATATGATAGTTTACGATCAATGGGTATACCGACTTCAAAAGAGGTTTATATTGGTTTGACAAGTAAACTGCTGAAACCTTTTATTCTTAGAAGAAACAAGGAACAAGTTTTGTCTGACCTTCCGGAAAAGACAGAAAAGACAATATATATAGAATTGTCCGATTCTGAACGAGCTATATATCAAAGGATTCATCATGCAATATTGCAGGCTTTGGTTACAGGTGTGAGTGGGCGTGTCAGTAGTATTGCTATTGAAGGCTTGTTGAGATTAAGACAAGCTTGTGTTTCTGCTAATTTACTTCCACAAGATCTCAATACTAATTCTTTGCCTGAGAGTTCAAAACTTAAAATTGCTGTTAATTATATCCTCAAATTTAAATCAGAAGGTCGGAAAGTACTAGTCTTTTCACAATTTGTAAGTGCATTAAATGAAATGGAGAAACTGTTGGATAAATCCAACATACAATATGTGGTACTTTATGGAGATACACGTAATAGGGATGTGCAGGTTAAAAAATTTCAGAATGATAAATCAATAACGGTATTTCTCATTAGTCTTAAAGCTGGAGGGGTTGGATTGAATTTAACTTCTGCAGATAGAGTCATTATGCTTGATGATTGGTGGAATCCTGCTGTAGAAGACCAAGCGATGGCACGTTCCCATCGCATTGGTCAAAAGAATAATGTCCTGGTTTTACGCTTGGTATGTAAAGATACTGTTGAAGAAAAAATTCTTCAATTACAAAATAAAAAGCGTCAAACTATTTCTATGTTTAATTCGTCAAATGATAAATTAACGATAGAAGACATCAGACTATTATTAGGTTAGTTTTTTTACGTTTTACATATATTGCTACGCCAAATCTTTTATTTTCATCGGCATTTTCATCATATTTGCATATTTTACATTCAAATAGATCTCCCCAATCCATTTGTAGGTAAGGCTTTAAAAGGTTGGCATCTTCCTCTAATAATATACCTATCTTTTTCTCATTATCATTTCCTTTGACATTTACATATGCATAAACAAATTCTTTGTCGTCTTCTTCAATCTTACCATATTTGAGTTTTATGTCTTTCCAAAGTTCTATATACTTTTTATATGTATCATTAGCTAGAAGTTCTAATGCATCATAATGATTGGTCTTTTGTAAATAGCATTCTTTGAGAAAAAAGTGTTTTGCTTCCATAATTTATAATAATATTAATGTTTAAATCTTTGTTCCATTGACATTTCCCTTACTCTATTCAACCATTCTACAATTGCCCTCGGCGAATTTTTGAAATCTTCAGTTTGGCTTCGTTCAATGGCTAATGACATAAGAGAATATTCTCTCTCTAACGAAGTGGCGAATATACCTTGGTCATCCGTATTTATCGAAACGGCTATATCGTGATTAGCATAAGGCGTTGATAGGCCATAGTTGAAAAATTTAAGAATAGGGTGCTCTTCATACGTTTCAAATTCTCCAATCTTATAATTGGATGAAGGATTACATTCTATGGCTATATGCTTTCTTTCTATTTTTTCCAACAATTGTTCTTGAATGTTTTCCAGTAATCGATACCATTCATCCAAGTATATATAGGGTATTGTTAAGGTATCACCTTGGTCGCCTATAGATGCATATTTATGTGAATGATAGGCATCGAAAAGTTCTTTGGCTCTTTCGTTTTTCAAAGCAATAATAGCCCATTCGTGTTGGTTGATACCGGCAAATGCCCATTGTTTATCTATTTCACTGGATTCTTCATTCAATTGTTTGGGATCCAATTCTAACCCAATAATTGGAGAATGTCCTCTAAGTAACCAAGATAAATAATAGTCCTGTATGTTGTCTGAAAGTTTTTCTTTTTCTTCATTCTTGTTTTCCGCAAAAAGTGATTCAATGATATTTCCATCCTTATGTTGTTCTGATCCATATATTTCCGTGAAATATTTCAAGAACATGATTTCTAACCATCCACACAATTGGGTGTAACCAGATAACCGAATACATTTGTGGTGAAGCCATGCCAAATTATCTAATATAACTTGTTTGGTAGCACATATTGTATAGCATCTTTTCTCGTAATAACGTCTGACATCTGTTCCCAATACTAATGCATGGCCTAACCTGTCCCCATTTCTTAGATTAAGAAAAATCAAGGCTTCTTCTACGGCTCTTAAACCGTCTGCAATATCCATAAAATCTTCACCAATGTGATAGGTAACATTCAAATCATCAGGGTACGAGTCGACATCTTCACTTATTGATAATTCATGTCCTCTTAAAAAACGGAATGCTTGTGCATAAACTTCAGGACGACAAAAGATTTCGGAGTTTGCAGCATCAAGCCCAACAACCTTTCCGACTAAAAAGTCTCCACTTTCCCAATTGCTTTTATTGTTGCGAAAATTATAAATTGCATAAGACTGACGTTTGATTCTTTCACGTAAGTTGAAGTGTCGGTAACTTTTCTCTAATCGTTCGTCTCTTTGTTTAATGAAATGGAAAATAAAATCGTAATTCCCTTTATATTTAGGATTTATCTCATTACAGATTTTATTCAGGTATTTCACTATTTCATCTTCACTCTCTTTGGGCGCAATACGTGCTTCAAGGAATCTGTTGTTGTCACGTCCTTTTTCAAGAAATCCTTCAATAGCTGCCTTATACAACAAATGTTTGTATTCGTCTAAAATATAGTCCGTCTTCTTTTCTTCGTAACTGGCAAAATTTGCAAAGCCTACCCTTTCATTCAGTTGTAAAATATCGTATCTAAAATAACTCTTATATAGCAAGTACGCATAAAACAAGGTTGCAATTTCACTGTGTTCTTTCTTATCGTCTTTGTAAATGGCCTTAAATACCATATACATGAACTTACGTTCAGATGCTAAAATCTTGTTTTCTATAGGTTCAGGTGAATAATGGCTGACATAAATATAGTCTAACACATCGTCAGTTTGCAAATCATTATCAAAATTTTGCTTTTGTTTCAATGAGTAGAACTCATCAATTGATTTTTTCTGATTTGAATTACGATTCTGATCTATACACTCCTGTATATCTATCTTGTTTTTTAAAAATTCTTTTATAAATATAATTCTTTCATTATCTGTTGTTGTTTTAATATCCTGTTTGCACTTTTCGATAAATTCCTTGTCAGGAAATAATGCGTCATAAAGTTGCTTGGTTGTAATTTTTTGTGGAATACAACCAACTGCACCAGCTAAATAATATCTGATGAATGCTGCCCTTTTCATCTTTTCGTACATATCTTTAGCTGATTCCTTATATTTATTATATGGATGTTCATTCTCAAAGTGCTTTTGCATTCTGCATATATTGTTCATCAAACATTGCCAGCTTAGGTCAAAATTATAGGACGAACCATTTAAATGCATGTGTAGCTCGGAAATTGGCTTTTCAAATAGATTGTTTAATTCTTTACAATTATGTCCTATAAACGCACTCCAGTCAAAACTCTGTCGTTCATATTTCAACTTTATATCCCTTGATGCTAAAAAAGATGTTGTAAAGAGATCTTCACCAACCATCGTTGTAAGCATATGCCATCTTAGTAAATAATGGTATTGACATAATGGTTCCCGGTCTTTTATGATTAGGCATTTGGATGCAAAATGTAATAAGATATTAAAAACAGATGAATCTTGTTGAAACTGTAACGATATACAGGCCTTATCTTTTTCCATCCATTTATGTTGAACTATTTGACCTAACATAGAAAGTTGGTCTATTGTACTTTTGCTATTGACTTCTAGTAATCTATTCACAATGTTGGACTCCATAATGTCGGAGTCCAAATGGGAAGGGATGCTAGTGTCCTTCTCTTCAATATTCCAAAATCCTAATTCTTTTAGAACTTCATCACCGTCCATTTTAACAAAAATGGCACGTATTACAGAACTTAGATTTTCCATTTCTTAAATCCTTAGTAAAAATATGTATATCTTACATAACTTCCCAATCATCGACGGTACCTGTTACAGAAGAAAAGCTAACTCCAATTTTATGTAATTTCCGACTGTCTGATTGATAAGGAAGGGCATAACCCTTTTCTTCTATTTGCTGCAAGGCTTCATCAGCCGTACCATCAAGCTTGAATTCGAAAATATAGATGTAATCAGGCGTTTCGATAATGCAATCCACCCTACCTTCACTCTGCTGTTTCTCTGTGTAAACGGTGTAGCAACTAATCATGCGCATAAGCAAGTAGAATGTGTAGTGGAAATAACGTTCTTTTTCCCGTTCGTTATCCTTACGGCGCATGGTATAAGGAATGTCAGCCAAGAAGGAGGTTAATAACTTGCGAAACAGTTCTGTATCTCCGGCTTCCAAAGCATTGACCACATCGCGTGCCCAACTTCCTGTATCTGTTTTTGTATCTAAATAATCATTGGCAACGATAGTGACAAAGCCTTTTTTTACTTCGTTGTTCGGAAAATCTAGCAAGAATGTGTTCTGACGCATGTTGTATCCCTTTATAGTGAGATACCCGCTTTGGTATATCATAGGAAGTGGCATTCCTACGTCTGCTTTGTAATCGATGAATTGGCTTGGGTCGTAATACTTTCCGGTCAATTCATTCAAATTCTCTTTGTTGTGCTTCAGTAGGCGAACCAAATAGGTGGGTGTTCCACTACGGAACCAATAGTCGTCGATACGTTGTGATGCAAAAGCATTTAAAAGGCTGAATGGATTGTATATGTCAACCAAATTCTCACCAAAATGGTAACCGTCGTACTTCTGCTTTAAGAAATCCTTCATTTCGCCTTCTGTAAATCCAAATTTTATGGCCAATGTCTGTATGGGGTCATTGAAATAATGATAAAGTTCTTCTGTCGTGATACCACATAGCGCTTCATAACGGGGGTCCATGCTGATGTCTGCCGGCTGGTTGAAACCACTGAATACGCTCACTTGTGAGAACTTGGTGACACCGGTGAGAAGTACAAATTGCAAATGTTCGTCCGCAGCCTTGAAGGTTGAATAAAATCCTTTCAAAACTTCACGATGGTGCTCTTCCAACAATCGCTTTTCACCATTGATTGTTGATGACATACCTGTATCGAGTACATCAAGAATAGGTTTGTCGTATTCATCAATAAGTACTACTGCTCTACGGCCATATCTTTTATGAGCTTGTGCCAATACATATGAAAATCTCTTGCCTATGTTGTTAAAATTTGGATCTTTTCCATAAACCGTTTCCCATGAAGCAACTGTGCCTTCTATCATGTCTTCCAATGTACCTGATTTGGTGAAATCATTTCCGTTAAAGTCTATATGAAAGACCGGATATTCTAACCAGTCCTTTTCCAAAGCCTCAATGGCAAGCCCCTTGAACAAATCCTTTTTACCAGAGAAATAATTCTTGAGAGTAGAAACCAATAAACTTTTTCCAAAACGACGTGGACGGCTGAGAAAATAGATTTTTCCTTCAGTTACTAATCGATAAATCAACTCAGTTTTATCTACATATACGTAATCATCGTTGATAATTTGGTCAAAACTTTGTATTCCAATCGGGTATTTCATATGTTTTTCCGTTTGCTTTAGTTTATGTAGCAAAATAACGAAAAACTTTCTCTATTCACAAATTATCCATGGAATATTTGCTTTGATTGAAATGAGTCATGGTGTCCTTAGTGCAAGGTGCAAGCCTCCTTATATATTAAGGGGCTTGCACCTTGCACTAAAAGTGTAGCAAAAAATATGTAACATGTTTATTATAAATTATTTGGATATAAGTTGGAAAATATCTATCTTTGAACCCGTAAACATGATGGCAAAGGGCTGTCAATAGCATTTCATTAGAAAATCATAAGATTGCTACAGAAATGCTACAGAAAATGAAATTTTGAACATTAACTGATTGAAAATAAAGCTTTATAGGGAAGAGTTCGAAATCCTCTCTCTCCGCTAAAAGGTTCAAATCAAGATTTGAACCTTTTTTGTTTGTATAATAATGAAAAACAGAGGATGCATGCATCCTCTGTTTTGATAAATAATAATGATGATTTTTCCATTATTTAATTCTATTCCAGTAGATGGTAGTTCCAATTCCAAAAATTGTACCACGCAATTTTAATTTGTTTGCATCTACGAACTCTGCTGTTACATTGACACGGATACCTTTTGATGGATCGTAAATTTTGGCTTCTCCCCAAGTCTTGTCTACTGCGTTGTATTTCAATCCTTGTACAATCACTACTTTATCAATGTCCACATTACGAAGATTCTTGTCCGGATTTTTGGTGTCTTTTCTTTTGTTTCCTTTCTCATCGTTTGGTTTTTCTACCCAAAAAAGTTGGGCGTCATAAGTACCATTAGCATTTTTTGTTACGCGTACTTTACTTTTACTTCCGCCACGGTCTGTCAAATATTCACCGATGATGTTGTCTGCCTTGTCATTGATACCTTGTGCGAAAGTAGGCATTGCCACGAATAAAGCGCAAAGGATGGTCATTAGAATTTGTTTCATGTCTTTATTGTTTTAAATTCGGGTGCAAAGATATAATTTATTGCTCAAATTTCAAAGAAATGTGCAAAAATAGTTTCAAATGAAACCATTTAGGCGAACGTGGGGAGTGATGAACATTTTTTTAATTTCATTGTTTTTATGAAAAATAGAATGTTTATGAATAGTAAGGAATGGAAGGTTAAATGGGAAGTAATAGCTATAATGTTGGTTATTATTTTGATATTTGTTATCGGTATGCAATTGCTGTAAGCAAGAAAAATAGATAAATTCAATATTATTTCAGAATTAAGTGCTTTCTTTGTAAAAAATGAAGAAATGCAATGAAAATTCTGATAATAGAGGACGAACCTTCTTTGCGTGAGTTGGTCAGTCGTTCGTTGGAAAATGAACGATATGTAGTTGAAACTGCATCTGATTTGGAGTCAGCAATGGAAAAGGTTGAATTGTATGATTATGATTGTATTCTGTTGGATATCATGTTGCCTGATGGAAGTGGACTTGAAATCCTTCAGTCTTTGAAAACGCTTCGAAAAAAGGAAAATGTCATTATCATATCCGCGAAAGATTCTTTGGAAGATAAAATTCTTGGACTTGATTTAGGAGCTGATGATTATTTACCCAAACCTTTTCATTTGGCAGAATTGACAGCTCGCGTAAAAAGTGTTTTGCGTCGCAAACATAGGGATGGAGAGAATTGCATTACTTTGGGAAATGTTTCTTTGTATCCAGATAATTTCCGTGTTCTTGTTGAAGGTAATCCATTGGAATTGAGTCGGAAAGAATATGATATTCTTCATTATTTCATGAATCGTCCTAATCGAATGGTCAATAAGAATATGTTGGCCGAATCA
>JAFYWF010000105.1 GCA_017558145.1 Lachnospiraceae bacterium | reverse complement strand
TAACGTAATCGATTACAAAGATACAAACAAATTAAAAAGATATGTTTCTGAAAGAGGAAAAATTCTTCCTAGAAGAATCACAGGAAACTGTGCTAAACATCAGAGAGCTCTTACAGTAGCTATCAAACGTGCTCGTCACGTGAGCTTAATGCCTTACGTTCAGGATTAATTTGCACGATAAGCGAAAAGAATAAAAAAGACCATGCCACTTGCAAATTCATTTGCAGATGGCATGGTCTTTTCTTATTCGGTGAGCAACGCGAGTCTGTGAGCATTAGCTCGCAGACATAGCGCTTATCGCGAAAGAAAAATTGAAGATTAAAACAAATCTAACAATTCAGAAAATTTATCAATAGCATATTCATATCCTTCTGTTTTTCCAAAACCGTATTTACAATATACAAAAGGAACGTTGGCTTTTCTGGTGGCTTCGTAGTCTCCCTGAGTATCTCCAACATAGACGATATCCTTGAAACCGTTACGTTCCATAACTAGCTTGATGTTATCCCCTTTTCCAAGTCCTGAGTACCCAGGGCATTCGCCATCTTTGATACAGTCCTTTATTCCCAGTTTGTCACATACTAGTTCGATGTAACCGGCTTCGCAGTTGCTAACGATACAAATAGGGTATTTTTTTGCAAGCTTTTTAATGGTTTCAACTACACCTTCAAAAATAATTCCAGGATTTGTATCTAAAAATTTATGTTCATGTTCACAGCATTCATTAATTAATTTTATTTGCGTTTCTTTGTCATAATCTTTAAAAATCACAGCGGCAATTTCAGATAAAGGTTTTCCGAAAAGAGTTTTTAGTAAATCAGCTGTGATTACAAGATTTAGTTCAGGTTTTTTTTCTAAGACTTCGTTCCAAGCATCTGCCACAATATGTGTAGAATCCCAAAGTGTACCATCAATATCTAAAAATATAGCGTCCATTTTCCCTCCGATTATAATACTGATATAATTGTTTTGTGTTTAGACTCGTTCCTAAGTGTACACAAGATGGTAAAATAAAGCAAGATAGAAAAGAATGCTGTTATTTTAAGGAAAATGGTGACGGGTAAAAAAATTGCTTAGTTTTTTTATTCGTGGTATAATAATTCAATCTATTGATTAGTGGAAGAAATTCCTATTTGTACATATATACTGTTAAGAAAATGACAGGTGGAGATGAAATATGAAGAATAAAACTAAGATTAGAATTAAAGGTGCGTTTCGGACATATTTGAATGTACCGGTATACCTTGGAATAGTACTTGCAATTGTAAATCTTTTTATTTATTTGTTGGATTACCGAGCAGGACTAATCTTATCCTGTTTCGTTTTGTTGTATTTTGCCATTACCTTGTATTTGTATTTGAGAAATAAGGCAGTGATTTTAAATGAATTGGTAAGTTTCGCCACAGAATATGGACAGATTCAAAGACAGTTGCTTCGTGAACTGGAACTTCCATATGCTTTGTTAGATGAGAGTGGAAGAATTATTTGGAGTAACAAAATTTTTGAACAAAATATTCAAAAAGACAAAGGATATTTAAAACCCATTACTTCTATTTTCCCGGAAGTTAATGTTCATAAATTACTTGCTGAAGATAAAGAGGCAAGTATAGCAATTTCTTTAGATACAGGAGAGTATACAGCTAAAATTAAAAAAATATCTCTAAAAGAAATGGCTCATAATAGTGATATCATTCGTCCGGATGGATATGATGGATATTTAATTGCTTTTTATTTATTTGATGAAACAGCACTGCGTATTGCTTTACAGGAAAATGATAACCAGTCTTTGGCAGTGGGGATGATTTATTTGGACAACTATGAAGAAGCATTGGAAAGTATTGAAGAAGTACGTCGTTCGTTGCTAATGGCTTTGATTGATCGTAAGGTAAATAAATATATCGCTGCAGTTGATGGAATTTGTAAAAAACTTGAAAAAGATAAATACCTGGTTATATTGAGAAAACAAGCTGTAACTCAGCTGCAAAGTACTCGTTTTGAATTGATGGATGATGTTAAAACCGTAAATATTGGAAATGAAATGGCAGTTACAGTAAGTATTGGTATAGGTTTGGGTGGTTTAACTTATTCACAAAATTACGAGTTTGCCAGAACATCGGTGGATTTGGCTTTGGGACGAGGAGGAGATCAAGCGGTTGTAAAAACACCGGAAAAGATTTCTTATTATGGAGGAAAGAGTCAGCAAGTAGAAAAGAGTACTCGTGTAAAGGCAAGAGTTAAGGCTCATGCATTAAGAGAAATTATTTCTGCAAAAGATTCCGTAATTATTATGGGACATCGAATTGCAGATGTAGATAGTTTTGGCGCTGCAGTAGGATTATATCGTATTGCTAAGAGTTTAGATAGAAAAGCTCACATTGTTTTAAATCAGGCAACCACATCGGTAAAACCATTAGTAGATTTATTTTTGAATAATGAAAATTATGAAACAGATATGATTGTAAATAGTATGCAGGCTTTGGAATTGCCTACAAACAATGCTGTGTTAGTTGTTGTGGATGTGAATAAGCCTAGTCTTACCGAATGTCCGGAGTTGTTAAAACTATGTAAATCTATTGTAGTTTTAGATCATCATAGACAGGGATCGGAAACGATTGAAAATGCTACACTTTCATATGTAGAAGCTTATGCATCTTCAACTTGTGAGATGGTATCTGAAATTTTACAGTATATCAATGATGGGGTAAAAGTTCGTTCTGATGAGGCTGATTGTATGTATTCCGGTATTATGATTGATACGAATAATTTCATGAGTAAAACAGGGGTTAGAACGTTTGAGGCAGCGGCATTCTTACGAAGATGTGGAGCGGACGTTACACGTGTTAGAAAATTATTCAGAGACGACGCTTTGGAATATAAAACCAAGGCTGATGCGGTAAGTCAAGCTGAAATATATCGCGATGATTATGCTATTAGTGTTTGTAAGAGTGACGATTTAGAAAGTCCGACTATTGTAGGTGCTCAAGCAGCTAATGAATTATTAAATATTAAAGGAATTAAAGCAAGTTTTGTTTTGACAGAATATCAGGGTAAAATCTATGTTTCCGCGCGTTCTATTGATGAGGTAAATGTTCAAATGATTACAGAACGTTTAGGTGGTGGCGGTCATATGACCATTGCCGGATGTCAATTTGAGGGAATTAGCATACCTGATGGTATCCAAAAGATTAAGAACTGTTTGGACGAAATGATAGAAGAAGGAGAATTATAAAATGAAAATAATTTTATTACAGGATGTAAAAACATTAGGAAAAAAAGGAGAAATAATTGAAGCTAATGATGGATATGCAAGAAATTATATTTTGCCTAAAAAAATTGGTGTAGAAGCAACTGCAAAAAATTTGAATGATTTAAAATTGCAAAAATCTAATGAAGCTAAAGTTGCTCAGGAAATATTAGAAGCAGCACAGAATTTGGCAAAAGATTTAGAAACAAAAGAAGTTGTAGTGAAAATGAAAGCAGGAGAAGGTGGAAGAGCCTTCGGTTCAGTTTCTACAAAAGAGATTGCAACCGCATTCAAAGATCAGTGTGGCGTTGTAATTGATAAGAAAAAAATTCAGTTAGAGGAAGCAATTAAAAATTTTGGTGTTTACAAAGTAAATATTAAACTTCATCCAAAGGTTACAGGTGTTTTAACTGTAAAAGTACAGGAAATGAAATAATAAAAGAATTTTGACTTAGTAACTATTGAGGATAAAAATAGTTATTTGAAAGGGAAAAAAATGGCAGCATTGGATGAAGCTATTATAAAAAGAGTGTTACCACATAGTGTAGAAGCGGAGCAATCGGTGATTGGTTCTATGATGATCGATAGAGATGCAATTATGGTTGCTTCTGAAATCATAACCGGTGATGATTTTTATAATAAACAGTATGGTATCGTGTTTGAAACAATGGTTGAATTGCATGAAAATGGTAAACCGGTAGATTTAGTAACATTGCAGGATAAGTTGAAAGAAAAAGATGTGCCTACGGAAGTAAGTAGTTTGGAATTTATACGTGATATTATTACTGCGGTTCCGACGTCGGCAAATGTGCGTTACTATGCAAATATTGTTTCGGAAAAATCTATTCTTAGAAAGATGATTCGTTTAAATGAAGAAATAGAGAACCTATGTTACAGTGGAAAAGAAAGCATGGAGTTTATATTAGAGGATGCCGAAAAACGAATTTTTGATTTGGTACAAAAAAGAAATACAGGGGATTTCGTACCAATACGTCAAGTTGTTAGGAATGCTTTGCAAAAAATCGAAGCGGCTTCTAAAAATGATGGTTCAGTTACCGGTGTTGCTACCGGATTTTTAGATTTGGATTATAGAACTTCGGGTATGCAGCCTGCAGATTTGGTATTAATTGCAGCCAGACCGTCCATGGGAAAAACAGCGTTTGTTTTAAATATTGCACAGCATGTGGCTTTTCGTTTAAACGAAACGGTTGCTATTTTTAGTTTGGAAATGTCAAAAGAACAGCTGGTAAACCGTATGTTTTCTTTGGAGTCTAATGTAGATGCGCAAAATTTGCGTAATGGTACTTTGAGTGATTCTGATTGGGAAAAATTGATTGAAAGTGCTGGAGTTATCGGACGTTCAAATTTGATTATTGATGATACAGCAGGTATTAGTATATCTGAGTTAAGAAGTAAATGTAGAAAATTTAAATTAGAACATAATTTGAGAATGATTATTATTGACTACTTGCAGTTGATGTCCGGTAGTGGAAGAAGTGAATCCAGACAACAGGAAATTTCTGAAATTTCACGTTCTTTAAAATCTTTAGCAAGAGAATTAAATGTTCCGGTGTTAGCATTGTCTCAGTTGAGTCGTGCAGTAGAGCAGAGACCTGATAAGAGGCCAATGATGTCTGACCTTCGTGAATCCGGAGCGATTGAGCAGGATGCAGACGTTATTATGTTTATTTATCGAGATGATTATTATAATAAAGATTCTGATAAAAAGGGGATTTCAGAAATTATTATTGGTAAGCAAAGAAATGGTCCTATTGGTACTGTAGAACTTGTATGGTTACCTGAATATACAAAATTTGCAAATAAAGATCATCATTATCAACAGGGCGAAAGTTAGGTCTATTTATCTAATAATTAAATTAAGAAAAGTATACAAAAGAGGATTGCAATTAAGTGATTCTCTTTTTTGTTATTAAAATAATAGAGTCAAAGGAAATGTATTAAGTTATGTTAATCACATCTAATATAAAAGAAAGAAGGAGAATATATGAAACAAGAACGATTCATGGTAATTGATAATCAAAAGGGAGTAATTATACCATTGCAAGAAGAAAATGGTTTGATTATGGATGACATAAGAAAAGTGAAAACAGATACAAATGTTACAATAGAAGATAAAGCTGATAAAATACATAGATTAATTAAACTTATGGTAAAGCAATCTATTCGAGATACCATTAGGGAATATAATGTGGTTTTAAAAAAAGAATTAAAATTATATGAAGAGGAAGAATTAAGACGATGGGAAAAATTAGAAGAAGCAGAATTAAATAGATGGAAAAATTTTGAAGAACAAAATTTAAAAAATTGGGAATTATTACAAGAAAAAGAAAATAAACGTTTGGACCAAATGGAAAAACATTTTAAAATTTTAGATCAAAATATCAGGAAAAAACAAGGGGAGGGAAAAAGAAAAAAGCATTCAATATTTTGAATGCTTTTACTTCTTTGGATTATTCTTCGCAGATAGCTCCTACTGGACAACCGCCTGCACAAGAACCACAGCTGATGCATGCGTCTGCATCAATTTCATATTTTCCATCGCCGGCTTTGATAGCTCCTACTGGACACTGAGATTCACAAGCGCCACACATTACGCAAGAATCGTTAATTACGTATGCCATAGTTAAATCCTCCTTTTTATAGTTCGTTCCTATTCTTATACAGTTTAATACAATTTTGTACTTTGTACAATAGAAAAATTAAAAAACTTTTTTGACGAATAAAAGAATATTATAATAGTCCTAATTCAATTCTACGCTTCTTAATTCCGTCTAATACATGTTTTTTGAGTTCCGGAACACGGGATTTTTCCATAGGTTTTACATCTTTTAATTTATATTCTAAACCTAATTTTTCGTACTTTACAGTACCCATGTCATGATAAGGAAGGATGTCCAGAGCTTTTAAGTTTTTAAATGCACCAATAAAATATCCTAATTTTTCAAGATACACAGGGTCATCAGTAATTCCTGGAACTACCACATGGCGTATCCACATAGGTACTTGTTTTTTGTCTAAATATTCTGCAAATTTTAAGATATTGGTATTGGGTTGTTCTGTTAATTCTTTGTGTTTCTCAGGATCAATATGTTTTATGTCTAACATAACGAGATCTGTTAAAGTCATTAAATAATCTAATTTTTTTACCCATTCCTCATTGTTAGGATTGTAGGCGATACCAGAACTGTCAATACAGGTATGAATGTTTTCCTGTTTGGCTAAAGTAAATAAGTCAATCAGAAAATCTACTTGCATTAATGGTTCTCCACCTGTTACGGTAATACCTCCGTCTTTATAAAAACCTATATTACGTTTATATTGTTCGATAATATAAGAAGGTTCCATTAGTTCACCGGCATTCATTTCCCAAGTATCAGGGTTATGGCAGTAAGCACAGCGCATAGGGCAACCCTGAACAAAAACTACATAACGTACACCGGGGCCATCAACAGTTCCAAAACTTTCTAAGGAGTGAATTCTTCCTTGCATAATATCTCCTCTCAAATTAAATTATAAACAATTGCGAATATCGCAAATTATATTTACATTATAATCATAGATAATTCATATTATAAAGAACATGTTTAGAAAAAATACCGGCTCATATGAGCCGGTATTTATAGATTACATTAAATTAGTTTAAATTAAACTGCATTATGGAATGTACGAGAGATAACGTCATTCTGCTGTTCTGGTGTTAATTTAATGAAGTTAACAGCGTATCCGGATACACGGATTGTTAACTGTGGATAATTTTCTGGATGCTGCTGAGCATCAAGTAATGTTTCTCTGTTTAATACGTTTACGTTAAGATGATGACCACCTTTTGTTGCATATCCATCTAATAAAGCAACTAAGTTGTCGATCTGAGCTGCATTTGCCATTGTATTGTCCTCCTATTTTACTGTTTACTATAGTCATCTAATCCCTGATGAAGGGTAGGAACGCTGCAAGCCAATGGTGTTCTGGAACAATCTGAACAACCCATGGTCTGAACTTCTTTTGTACCTTCGATATCATCTCTGACATCTGCATTAATATGTCCAACTCCTTTGCTCATGCCGGAATCCAACATAGCAACTAAGTCTTCAATCATTTTATTTTGGTCCATATAGCACGTCCTTTTTATATTATTTAGTAATTGATAAACGGATTGCTTCGTGCTTTGCACTCATACAATCCTACACAACATTCGGATATCGCGGTGCATAAGCCCCGCTTTTATCCTCATATTGTGCGGGTCAAAAATCCTTCAAATCACTCACGTGCAAGCACATCGTGATTTGGGGCTTTTGACCCTGTTATCATTAAATTATTTGCTTAAATCGATTTCGATGTCACCAGCAAATACCTGATCTTCTTTACCAAGAGCACCTGGAATGATAGTAAATGTATTAGAAATACCGTCCTGTGCATGGTTAAATGGTAATTTAGATACAGAAGA
The DNA here is from genome assembly GCA_017558145.1 of Lachnospiraceae bacterium. Lineage (GTDB taxonomy): Bacteria > Bacillota > Clostridia > Lachnospirales > Lachnospiraceae > SFDP01. Next base: position 26,408 of record JAFYWF010000105.1, on the reverse strand, counting down.
TAAGGATGCTACTGCACCATGAGTATCACGTCCGTGCATTGGGTTAGCACCTGGAGCGAATGGCTGTCCTTTTCTACGTCCATCTGGAGTATTACCTGTAGCTTTACCGTAAGTTACGTTAGAAGTAATAGTTAAGATAGATGTTGTTGGGAAACCATCTCTGTATGTGTGATGTCTTCTGATCATTGTCATGAATCTCTTAACAAGGTCACGAGCGATGTCGTCTACACGGTCATCGTCATTACCGTATTTAGGGAAATCACCAGTTGTTTCGAAGTCAACGATAAGTCCATCTTCGTCTCTGATTGGTTTAACTGTAGCGTATTTAATAGCAGATAAGGAGTCAGCTACTACGGAAAGTCCAGCTACACCAGTTGCGAAGTAACGGAATACGTCTCTGTCATGTAAAGCCATCTGAGCTCTTTCATAACAATATTTGTCATGCATGTAGTGGATAACGTTTAATGTATTTACATAAACTTCTGCTAACCATTCCATCATGTCTGTGTATTTCTGCATGATATCATCGAAGTCTAATACATCGCCTTCAACTTTACGGTATCTTGGTCCAACCTGTTTCTTAGTAACTTCGTCGATACCACCGTTCATAGCGTAAAGTAAACATTTAGCTAAGTTAGCACGTGCTCCGAAGAACTGCATCTGTTTACCAACAACCATGGAAGATACACAACAAGCGATTGCGTAATCGTCTGCATGAGTTACTCTCATTAAGTCATCGTTTTCGTACTGGATAGAAGATGTAAGGATAGACATCTTAGCACAGTATTTTTTGAAGTTTTCTGGTAATCTTGTAGACCAGAGAACTGTTAAGTTAGGTTCTGGAGAAGCACCTAAGTTAGATAATGTGTTTAAGTAACGGAATGTCATTTTTGTTACCATGTGACGTCCGTCAACACCAACACCAGCGAGGGATTCTGTTACCCAAACTGGGTCACCAGCGAATAAGTTGTTGTATTCTGGTGTACGAGCAAATTTGATTAATCTTAATTTCATTACGAAATGGTCAACGAATTCCTGAATCTGTTCTTCAGTAAATGTACCATTCTTAAGGTCTCTCTGAGCATAAACATCAAGGAATGTAGATGTACGTCCAAGGGACATAGCAGCACCATTCTGTTCTTTTACTGCAGAAAGGTATCCGAAGTAAGTAGCCTGGATAGCTTCCTGTACGTTTGTAGCTGGTTTAGAAATATCACAACCATAAGAAGCTGCCATTTCTTTCATCTGTTTTAAAGCTACGATCTGTTCAGAGATTTCTTCACGAAGACGGATAACGTCATCTGTCATAACGCGTCCTGTAGAATCTTTCTGTTCTAATTTGTCTTCTACTAATCTATCGATACCGTATAAAGCAATACGTCTATAGTCACCGATGATACGTCCACGTCCGTAAGCATCTGGAAGACCTGTGATAATGTGAGAAGAACGACAAGCTCTCATGTCAGCTGTATAAGCATCGAAACATCCTGCGTTGTGAGTTTTTCTATGTGTAGAGAAGAATTCACTGATTTCAGGATCTACTGTATATCCGTTATCAGCACAAGCTTTTTCAGCCATTCTGATACCGCCGTATGGCTGCATAGAACGTTTGAAAGGTTTGTCTGTCTGGAAACCAACGATAGTTTCTTTGGATTTGTCAAGGTATCCAGGACCGTGAGATACGATAGTGGAAACAACTTTTGTATCCATATCAAGAACTCCGCCTGCTTCTCTTTCCTTTTTAGATAAGTCTAATACCTGTGCCCATAAATCTGTTGTGTTCTGTGTAGGACCTGCTAAGAAAGACTCATCTCCGTCATATGGAGTATAGTTTTTCTGGATGAAATCTCTTACATTGACTTCACTTTCCCATTTGCCGCCTACAAAATCTGTCCATTCTGGTCTCATTTTGAAATGCCTCCTATAAATTTGTAAAATATTGATATTAATAGTATTAAAACTATAATAATCTTATGCAATAATTATAATTTACCAAGGATAGCATAGTCAAGTAACGCCGTGTACTTTTTTCTATACAAATAGCGTGAAATGGGGTATACTAAGTACTGTTCAAATTTGTTTAAAATTAAAGGAGGAAATAGACATGGCAACAATTACGAAAGACATGACAATTGGAGAAATTTTAAGAACAAATCCTGCAGTAGCACCTATTCTTATGGAAGCTGGAATGCACTGTTTAGGATGTCCTTCTGCACAGGGTGAAAGTTTAGAAGAAGCAGCTATGGTTCACGGTATGAATGTAGAAGATTTAATGAGCAAAATTGAAGCTTTATAATTTAGAAAAGTTATAAATCAAATAAGCAAAAAAGCTGTGGCATAAAATAAAATGCCGCAGCTTTTTTAGTGATAAAAATTGTGTCATTATAATAAAACTTATTTTTTAGACTCCTCTGTTAAAAAACTAAGTGAGCTTAGAGCGTTATCTTTAATGATTACTTTAAAGTGTTCCTGCATATATGCCTCTCTGGAAGAGGAGAAACGTTCCGGCTGTCCATGTTCAGACAAAATATTACAAAGGCGATTGAAATCCTCAGGAGAATGTCCGGTTTGAGAAATTACCAAATAATATATTCGACTGTTGGTATCTTTATACAATGAATTTTTTCCTTGATAAAATGCAGTTAGCATGGGAGCTAAATCACACAATGTCTCTAAATCTGTAAAAGAAACCAGTTTTGTAATATTAGTGGGTTTCTCCACAATTTCTTTGTTTTCTTTATTGTCAGAGGAAGTCTGAGAAGGAACTGCAATATTTGGGGAATCAGAAGGCAATTCTTCTAATGGGGAAAGTTCTTCCAAATGTTTCGCAAAAGTAGATTCTTTTACCTTTTTGAATAAATCTAAAATTTCATCTGCAGTATCTCCTAAGTCAGAAAGAGTTTCTTCCATGGAATCATCCAAATCCTGCAAAGAAGGTGCAAATTTAGAAAAACGAGTATCTAATTCTTCAGGGTCTTCCACTTTAGTAATGATTAAAACAATACAATCACCACTAAGGGGAATGGCTTCAATCATAAGAGGAATATCCTCTGCTTCAAAACCAAATTTTAAATTGGCTTGATGCATCATATCACGGAATAAATCTTTTGCTTTTTCAGTTCCATATGCTAATTCGCTCAATTTTAATTGACGGTCAGCTAAATCTGCTTTGGTCAGTGTACAGCGAATCTGATGATCATTTACTTTTTCTATCTTCATATTAGTCACCAGGATCCTTTCCTAGATTATCTTAGAAATATTGATATTATATTATACGTCAAGTTTTGTTTATTTGTATCTGTTGATTTATAAAAATAAAAAATACTCGCTAATAATGCATTGTTTGGCTAAATTGTATCTGCCTTATAGTGGGAAGTCAAGTTTACAATAGCGAGATTTGTCAAAATTAATAAAAATATAAGAATTGGGTTGCTATTTTGAAACAATATAAGTATAATTTCACATAAGATGCATCGGGCAGTCGGTACAGAAGGGAGGCTAGTCCAATCGTCGTCTTATATATATAAATTATCTTGAATTACATCTTAATCAAATTTCAGCAATCTTAGTCAAAGATTACTGTCTGAACACGGCATACAGTCGCATTGCCCTGTTAAATCTTACAAGTTTCTGATACTTGTTCGAAAAATTATCCTTAATTAAAATTTACAATTCAATTTATTATTTTTAGGTACAGCTTAGATGCATCTTTTCTCTTCATATTCCCTATTTAGTCAGCTGAATTTAGTATGGACGAAAACAGAAAAATTACACATTAGTTCCACGTGGAATCGTTATTTCAAATTAATATATCACAATGTTTGTTTGTCATGAATTAATAGATTCGGATATGAAAGAAAGGAATAAAAAATAATGGATGATCAAAATGAAGTATTAAAAAGTTTAAAAAAAGCTTCTGAAGAAGGTGTTCTGTTATATAAAAAAGAAAAACCGGCGACACCAGATGAAATAGCAGGTTGTTCCGCGGTACATGAAGATGCCTTTTATAATCTGGAATTCATTGTAAAAGATGAAGACGGGACATTGAAAGAAATGTGGTTTGGCGATGACAAAAAAAGAAGGAGATAAGTGCCTCCTATTTTAAGAAAAAGGAATTCCCCATGCCTATATAATTTCCTGCAAAAGGAAAAGTTTTTTGTCGAAATAGGTAATGACTAAGAGAAAAATGTTTGCTATAATTGGAGCAATTGTAAAACATAAAATACAAGTATATACAAGTTTTGAGGCTCATTTTAAAAATGGAGGATCTAAAATGGCAAAGAAGAAACATAAGAAGCAAAACCAAGCAATTCCTGTATTGATTGCAATTGCTCTGATTATGGTAATTGGTGGAGGAGCATTAGGAAAAGTTTTTTTGAGTAAATATTCTTATTCTAAGGAAAGGATGGATTTAAAAGAATATTTTAAATTACAGGAAGAAGATGATGTGGCGATTGTGCTACAGAATGAGCATATAGAGACAAAAGCTAAATTGTATCAAGGTGTTCATTATTTGGATTTTGATGCAGTGCAGAATTTGTTAAATGATAGATTTTATCATGATGTAACGGAGCAATTATTATTATATACAACTCCAACAGAAATTATTACAACTTCTGTTGGAAGTGAATCTTATACGATAGGGGAAGAAAATATAGAGATTGGTTATGTTACTTCTTTTTATGAAGGAGAAACATTGTATGTAGCTTTGGATTATGTGAAAAATTACACTAATTTTTCATACGAACCATATTTTGAGCCTAATCGTATGCAGTTGACTACGCAATGGCCTGAAAAAACGACAGCCATTATAGGTAGAGACACACAGATACGTTACCGTGGGGGCGTAAAAAGTGATATCTTAAGAGATGTCGAAAAAGGGGAAACTGTTACTATATTAGAAACCTTTGAAAAATGGTCGAAAGTAAAAACTTATGATGCATTTATAGGTTTTGTACCAAATAGAGTATTAAAGAAAGAGGAAACTTTTACCCCTGTGGTAGAACCAGGTTATGTAGAACCGGAATATACTTCTTTGACTAGAGATTATAAAATTAATTTAGGATGGCATCAGGTTATGAGTGTTGCTGCAAATGATACATTAACTGATGTTGTGAAGGCCAATAGTGGATTAAATGTCATTTCTCCAACCTGGTTTTCTTTAAGTAGTACAGATGGTGACATTCGAAGTATTGCCAGCCAAAGTTATGTGGATAAAGCTCATAGTATGGGAATGGAAGTATGGGCATTAATTGATAATTTTGATAAAGATGTAAGTACTTATCAGACTCTGTCAAAGACCACCTCTAGAACCAATTTGATTCAAAATATGATGTCAGAGGTGTTAAAATACAAAATAGATGGTATTAATGTGGATTTTGAAGAAGTAAGTTATGATGCGGGAGAACCCTTTGTACAATTTATCCGCGAGTTATCTATTGCATGTAGAAAAGAAGGAATTGTACTTTCTGTAGACAACTATGTACCACGAGAATCTACAGCTCATTACAACCGAAAAGAACAAGGAATTGTAGCGGATTATGTAATTATTATGGGTTACGATGAACATTGGGGTAGTGGTGGAATTGCAGGTTCAGTAGCTTCTATAGGATTTGTAGAAGATGGAATTCTGCAGACCTTAGAACAAGTTCCTGCTAACAAAGTAATTAATGCAGTGCCATTTTATACCAGAGTATGGAAAACCAAAGATGGAAAAGTAACCAGTGAAGCTTTGAATATGGAAACTGCATGGAATTTTATCAAAAATAATGGCGTAGCTATGTCATGGAGTGATGCTGCGGGTCAAAATTATGGTGAAATTCAGAAGGGAAATACTTTCTATCAGATTTGGATGGAAGATAAAGATTCTATCGAAGCGAAACTAGCAGTAATGAGAAAATATAACATTGGTGGGGTAGCGGCGTGGAAGCTGGGCTACGAAACACCGGATATTTGGGATGAGATTGCAAAATATTTGAATTCGTAATATAAAATTTAGAATATTATGGCTTCTGTTAGATGTTTTTAACATTCTAACAGAAGCCAATTTTGTTTTGTAAAGAAAAAGACATGGGTGATTATTGGTTATTGAGGTATTCCAAGATTCCCAAATGGATACTCCATGCCATTTTGCGTTGATAATTTTCGGATAACAATAATTGTTCTTCCGTAGGATTCGTTAGGAAACCACATTCTACGATAACAATAGGTGTGGAGGCGTGTTTTAATAGATAGTAGTCGTTATTGGGCTTGATTTCTCGGATTTTTGTTTGATTTGTGGAAGTGATAATTTGATTTTGTATGATGGTGGCTAATGTTTTTCCGGCTTCTGATTCTGTAGGATAGAAGCATTGGGCACCATATACATCGGAATCAGGATAACTATTTTGATGAATACTGACAACCATATCTGCATTACTGTTTTCCATCAATTTTACACGTTCTTTGATGTCAGATAATTTTCTATGGGTGGTTTCTGTTGCAAGATCTTTATCCTCTTCCCGTGTCATAATAATATTTATATTTTGGGATTCTAACATTTCTTTCAAATAGAACGCAATTTTTAAATTGATGTCTTTTTCCAAAGTTCCGTAATCGCTTACCTTTCCCGGATCTGCGCCTCCGTGTCCTGCGTCAATGACTATCGTGGGAGAGGGAGAAGAAGGTTTGCTTAGTAAATGCATGCCTTTAGTTAAGTTGGATTCAGATACGGAAGAAGCTGGATTGGAGTGATCTGAAGAATTAAAATTATTCCTCAATTTTTTTTCGGAAGACGGAAATACAGTTATAAAATAATTACCTAAAAGAAGAGCCAGTATCACAGATAAAAGGACAATAATAATGGTAGAAGAACGCGATGATTTTTGGGTTCTTTTGGAGTAGGAGTGATGTTTTTTTTTCATAATTTGCACGCTAATATTTTTTACAATATATGTGTGGTACTTTGAAAAATAGAACAAAAATTCTGCCAAGATGCTATTAGTGTAAATATGGAAGGGAAAAGTTTGCTCTTCTTCTTTTTTTTTCATTCATACCATGTTATGATTTAAAAGATTATGGAAATATCTCACTGAAGTAAACGTTAGATAAAATGTTATAGGTTTTAAGAAAGATAGGAAACAAGGAACAATACATACAAACGTAGGAGGGTCAAAACAATGAAATGGACAAGAATTCAAATAAAAACAATCACAGATGCAGAAGATATTATTATCTCAACATTATATGATATCGGTTTAGAAGGAGCACAAATCGAAGATAAGATTCCGTTAACTCCATTAGAAAAAGAGCAGATGTTTGTAGACATTATGCCACAGGCAGAAAGCGATGACGGAATAGCCTATCTAAGCTTTTTTGTAGAACAGGATTCAGATGTAAATATTGATGAATTAGTAGAACAGGTAAAACAGGAATTAGAAGATTTGAAAATGTTTATGGACATTGGAGAGGGAACTATTACAATTTCTGAAACAGAAGATTTAGACTGGATTAATAATTGGAAACAGTTTTTTCATCAGTTCTATATTGATGACATTTTGGTAGTTCCATCTTGGGAAGAAATTAAAGAAGAAGACAAGGATAAGATGATTCTTCACATCGATCCGGGTACTGCATTTGGTACCGGTATGCATGAAACAACACAGTTATGTATTCGTCAGCTTCGTAAATATATTACACCAGAAACAGTATTGCTGGATGTGGGAACAGGAAGCGGAATTTTGGCGATTCTTTCTCTTATGTTTGGTGCAAAGAGTGCAGTGGGAACAGATCTTGATCCATGTGCAGTAGAAGCAGTAAGAGAAAATTCTGAAGTAAATGGAATTGACTCTGAAAAATTTTCTATGATGATTGGTAATATCATTACAGAAAAAGAAGTGCAGGATAAAGTAGGATATGAATGCTATGATATCGTTGTTGCAAATATTTTAGCAGATGTTTTAGTGCCTCTTACACCGGTGATTGTAAATCAAATGAAAAAAGGAGGTATTTATATTACTTCCGGTATTATTGATGATAAAGAAGAAACAGTGGTAGAAGCTGTAAAAGCAGCAGGACTTGAAGTGTTGGAAGTTACTTATCAAGGAGAATGGGTAAGTGTAACTGCAAGAAAAAATTAGTAGATTAGAGAGAAAAAATATGTACCAATTTTTTGTAGAGCCATCCCAAATTCAGGGAACGAAAATTAATATCACAGGTAATGATGTCAATCATATAAAAAATGTACTTCGTATGCAACCGGGAGAAGAGATTGCTGTAAGTAATGGGGAAGACGGAAAAGAATATCGTTGTGGTATCGAAGAAATATATGACGATGAAATTATATGTACACTTCGTTTTATCAAAGAAGATGGAGTAGAACTTCCTTCTAAAATTTACCTCTTTCAGGGGCTTCCTAAAGCAGATAAAATGGAATTGATTGTACAGAAAGCCGTAGAGTTAGGCGTATATGAAATTATTCCGGTAGCCACTAAACGAGCAGTTGTAAAGCTGGACGAGAAAAAAGCAAAATCCAAGATTGCTCGTTGGCAGACGATTGCTGAAGCGGCAGCAAAACAAAGTAAGCGACGCATTGTTCCCAGTATTCATATGGTGATGTCTTTGAAAGAAGCTGTTCAATATGCCCAAAAGTGTCAGGTGAAATTTATTCCTTATGAATTGGCAGAAGGGATGGGAAAAACCAAAGAATTGATGGAGAACTTAAAACCAGGAGAAGATATAGCAATTTTCATTGGTCCGGAAGGTGGATTTGAAGAAAGTGAAATCCAAATGGCATTGGAATGTGATATTTGGCCAATTACACTGGGAAAAAGAATTCTTAGAACAGAAACAGCAGGTTTTACAGTACTTTCGTGGATAATGTACCAATTGGAAGGAAAAAGCATAGAATAGATAATAAGTAATTGTATATGACTGCTTCTCTATTATTTGGTAAAAAAGAAGTAACTTGTATGCAAGATAAGAATTAAGGAGTGAATGACGTGACAGAAATATATTTAGACAATTCTGCCACTACCAGATGTTTTAATAGTGTGGCTGATATTGTGGCAAAAGTAATGTGTGAAGATTATGGGAATCCTTCCAGTATGCACATGAAGGGTGTACAGGCAGAAAATTATATTAAACTGGCAAAAAATATTATTTCCAAAAACTTGAAGGTGAATGAAAAAGAAATTTATTTTACCTCAGGAGGTACAGAATCGGATAATCTTGCAATTATCGGAACAGCTATGGCCAATCACAGAGCAGGGAATCATTTGATTACTACTTGTATTGAGCATCCGGCGGTACTTCGTACCATGGAATATTTAGAAACACAGGGATTTCGTGTAACTTATCTTCCGGTAGATAAAGTAGGAAGAATTTCGTTAGAAGACTTGGAAAATGCATTGACACAAGATACTATCTTGGTATCTATTATGCATACTAATAATGAAATTGGAGCACTTCAACCTATTGCAGAAGCAGGGAATTTGATTAAACGATTTAATCCCAATATTATTTTTCATGTAGATGCAGTGCAGGGATATGGAAAATTTCGTATTTTCCCTAAAAAAATGGGAATTGATATGATGTCTGTCAGTGGTCATAAAATTCATGGACCAAAAGGAATCGGTTTTTTGTATATTAATGAAAAAGTAAAAATTAAAGCGATTTCTTATGGTGGAGGACAGCAAAAAGGTTTGCGTTCCGGAACGGATAATGTACCGGGGATGGCAGGTTTAGCAAAAGCAGTGGAAGAAGTATATGGTTATTTAGAAAAAGATGTAGAAAGATTATATTCTTTGAAGGAATATTTTATTCAAGGGTTAACAGGAATCGCAGATGTAAAAATTAATGGTCTTACAGGATATGATAGTGCACCGCATATTATTAGTGCTTCCTTTAGGGGAATTCGAAGTGAAGTATTGTTGCATGCCTTAGAAGACAGAAATATTTATGTATCAGCCGGAAGTGCCTGTTCATCTCATAAGCCGGCACCTTCTGCAACTTTACAAGCCATTGGAGTGGAAAAAGATTTATTGGATTCTACCATTCGATTTAGTTTTTCTATCTTTACATCTAAGGAAGAAATCGACTATACATTAAAAGTCTTGTATGATATAATTCCCATGCTTCGAAAATATACAAGACATTAAATATTAATAATTATCAATAAATAAAACGTATTTTGAAAATTACTAAAAATAATATGTAAAATACGTTATGAAAAAATAAGTGGAGGAACCATGTTTACAGCATTTTTGATAAAATATGCCGAAATCGGTGTAAAAGGAAAAAACAGATATTTATTTGAAGACGCCTTGGTGCAGCAGATAAAATATGCTCTGAAACGATGTGAAGGCGAATTTAAGGTTCGTAAAACTCAGGGAAGAATTTATGTTGATGCTGTCAGCGAATTTGATTTTGATGAAACCGTAGAAAACTTGAAGACGGTTTGCGGTATTTCCGGAATTTGTCCTGTAGTTTATGTTGAGGATGAAGGCTTTGAAAAGTTAGGCCAGGATATCGTACAATATATGGATAAGGTATATCCTGATAAAAATAAAACATTTAAAGTAAATGCAAGACGTGCCAGAAAAAATTATCCATTAGATACTATGGAATTAAATCGGGAAGTTGGTGCGGTAATTTTAAAAGCATTCCCGGAAATGACAGTAGATGTTCATAATCCGGAGATTATGCTTTATTTGGAAATTCGTGAAAAAATCTATATCTACTCTGAAATTATTCCCGGACCGGGAGGAATGCCGGTTGGTACTAATGGAAAAGCAATGCTTCTTCTCTCAGGTGGAATTGATTCTCCGGTAGCAGGATATATGATAAGTAAACGTGGCGTTAAGATTGATGCGGTATATTTCCATGCACCACCATATACAAGTGAAAGAGCAAAACAGAAAGTTGTTGACTTGGCTAGATTAGTATCCCGTTATAGTGGACCAATTTATTTGCATGTTATTAACTTTACAGATATTCAGTTGGCAATCTATGAAAAATGTCCACACGATGAATTAACTATCATTATGCGTCGCTACATGATGAAGATTGCTGAGCATATTGCAAAAGAAACAGAATGCCTTGGGTTAATTACAGGAGAAAGTATTGGTCAGGTAGCATCTCAGACAATGCATTCCTTATATGCCACAAATGAAGTATGTACTATGCCTGTATACCGTCCATGTATCGGTCTTGATAAACAGGAAATCGTAGAAATTTCAGAAAAAATCAATACTTATGAAACTTCAATCCAGCCATTTGAAGATTGTTGTACTATCTTTGTGGCTAAGCATCCTGTTACAAAACCAAACTTAGAAATTATCAAACGTCATGAAGAAAATTTAAAAGATGTGATTGATGAATTAATGGAAAAAGCAATCGAAACAAGGGAAACTTTGGTTGTTCGTTGTGATGAGTAAAGATTGTTTTTGAATGGAGAAACAATTAAAAATTGGAATATAAAAAGCTGCTGTCGATTAGGGCAGCAGCTTTCATTAGTTAAATTTATCGTATGGATTTCTAATACCTAAAAATATGTACAAAGAATTAAATTGTATATTGTTTTAAAACTTCGAGAATCGCATCGATATTTTCTTCCGCATGAATATTTAAATCGATTGGTTTAGATAAATCTAAACTAAAAATTCCCATAATGGATTTGGCATCGATAACATATCTTCCGGATACTAAATCAAAATCGTTTTCAAATCTGGTAATATCATTTACAAATGATTTTACTTTATCAATAGAATTTAAAGAAATCTGAAGTGTTTTCATCGAATCAACCTCCTTAATCTGTCTTCATACCTTCTAGAAATATACTAAAGGTGTTGCAGATAAAAGTCAATGAAAAAACCTACAAAAAAAGAGGACAATCTTATGAAAAATGTAGCATTGCATAACCTTGGATGCAAGGTAAACTCTTATGAATTAGAAGTTATGCAAGAAAATTTGGAAAAAAATGGATATAAAATTGTACCATTTGCTCCTGGAGCAGATGTATATATTATAAATACATGTACTGTAACTAATATTGCGGATAGAAAAAGCCGTCAAATGCTTCATAAAGCTAAAAAAATGAATCCTGCAGCAGTTGTAGTAGCAGTGGGATGTTATGTACAAACCGGAACGGAGGCAGTTAAACAGGATGACTGTATTGATTTGGCGGTAGGAAACAATCGCAAAAAAGACATTGTTTCTATATTAGAAGAATATTTGAAAGAAAAGGAAGAAGCCAGAGAGGATAAAACGCTTCATGAAACTACCATTCTAGATATCAATGATGGCAAGCAGGAATATGAGGAGATGATACTTACCCATGCAGGTGATCATACCAGAGCTCATATTAAGATTCAGGATGGATGTAACCAGTTTTGTTCCTATTGTATTATTCCCTATGCAAGAGGAAGAGTACGTAGTCGTAAGCAAGAGGATATTATAAATGAAGTAAAAGGATTAGTAGCAGCTGGTTACCGTGAAGTAGTAGTAACGGGAATTCATTTGAGCAGCTATGGTCTGGATTTTATTAATAAAGATTCCGGAGACTACCTTCAGGGAGTAGATATTCGTACTCAGGCATATAACAAAGGGTTTCTTTTAGATATTTTAGAGAAAATAAATCAAATAGATGGTTTGGAAAGGATTCGCATTGGTTCTTTGGAGCCAAGAATTATAACGGAAAACTTTGCCAAAAGATTAAAGGAATTAGATAAGCTTTGTCCTCATTTTCATCTTTCGTTGCAAAGTGGTTGTAATGAAACCTTAAAAAGAATGAATCGCCATTATAGTGCAGAAGAATTTAAGGAAAAAGTGGAAATTATAAGAAGTGTTTTTGAGAATCCGGCGATTACAACAGATGTAATTGTAGGATTTCCGGGAGAAACCCAGGAAGAGTTTCAAACTACCTATGATTTTTTAAAGGATATATGTTTTTATGAAATGCATGTTTTTAAATATTCTAAACGTCAAGGAACCGTAGCGGCAGCAAGAAAAGATCAGGTTGATGATCGCTTGAAAACTGTACGAAGTAATATGTTGTTGGAAATGGAACAGATACAGTCTCAAAAATATAGGGAAGGCTATCTTGGAAAAACAGTGGAAGCCTTGATGGAAGAAGAAAAGATAATAAAAGGTAAAACATATCAAGTAGGTTATACAAAAACATATGTCAAAGTGGCTGTGGAAACAGAAGAAGAGTTAAATAATCAATTTGTTGTAGGAGTTGCTAGTAAGTTATTGGATAACGAGTATTTACTGTTGGAAAGATAACATTGAAATTTTTTGGGTCATAGGTTAGAATATTGGTATTCAAGCAAAAAAGTTACCATTTAAGAAGAAAAGAGGAAAGTTATGCAGGATTTAGGAAATACACAATTTTTTAAAGTGGAAGTTGAGCCGGAAACAGGAGTTAAAGTGATTTTGTCTGCGGTGTTTGAAGCTTTGACTGAAAAGGGATATAATCCTGTAAACCAGATCGTTGGATATATTATGTCAGGAGATCCAACTTATATTACAAGTTATAAGAATGCCAGAAGTCTTATTATGAAAGTTGAAAGAGATGAATTGGTAGAGGAACTTTTTAAAGAATATATCAAAAATAATCATTGGGTATAAGATACAGGAGGCATTCTATGCGCATCATGGGATTGGATTTTGGGTCAAAAACAGTAGGGGTAGCAATTAGTGATTCTTTGTTAATCACTGCACAGGGAATTGAAATTGTTCGCCGAAAAGAAGAAAATAAATTACGAAAAACATGCGCTAGGATTGAAGAATTGATTGAAGAATACGAAGTAGAAGAAATTGTATTGGGATATCCCAAAAACATGAATGATACTTTGGGCGAACGTATCCAAAAAACAGAAGAGTTTAAAGAAATGCTGGAAAGACGTACCGGACTTACGGTTCATCTTTGGGATGAAAGATTGACGACTGTAGCGGCAGATAAAGCTATGATTGAGGCAGGACTTCGAAGAGAAGAGAGAAAAGAACAGGTAGATAAAGTAGCGGCAGTGTTCATTTTGCAAGGATATTTGGATTATAGAGCAATGCATAAGAAAGAAGAGGAATAGATGAAATTAGAAAAAATTACATTTTGTCCGGATGGAGACGAACCAGTTGATTTTTTTGTATTAGAACAGACAAAAATAGCAGGAGTAAATTATATCCTGGTAACAGATTTTGAAGACGGCGACGGTGAAGCTTTGATTTTAAAGGATCTGTCAAAGGCAGAAGACACAGAGAGCGTGTATGAAATTGTGTCTGATGAAAATGAATTAAATGCAGTGGCAGGCGTTTTTGAAGATTTGCTGGAAGATGTACAGTTTGTACAGGACGATGAATAGGCCGATCAAAATCCGTTTATATTTTATGTAAGTAGGCTTCTTGTAGAGGCCTTATTTGTGTGAACTTGAAAAAAAGTTGTGCGTGAAATAAAAAAAGGAGGAATTGTTTTGGCGAAGAAAAATGAATTAAATATTGCTTCCAATTTGAAAATTATCCCCCTTGGCGGATTAGAACAAATTGGAATGAATATCACTGCCTTTGAGTACGAAGACAGTATTGTTGTAGTGGATTGTGGACTCAGCTTTCCAGCAGATGATATGCTGGGAATTGATTTAGTAATTCCTGATATTTCTTATTTATTGGAAAATAAAGACAAAGTAAAAGGATTTGTATTCACTCATGGTCATGAAGATCATATAGGAGCACTTCCTTATATTTTGAAACAGATTAATGTACCTTTGTATGGTACCAGATTAACCATGGGGTTAATTGAGAATAAATTAAAAGAACATAATTTGGCAAACCAGGTAAAAAGAAAAGTTGTAAAATTTGGACAGAATATCAACTTAGGATGTTTTCGAATTGAATTTATTAAAACAAATCATAGTATTGTAGATGCAGCAGCGTTGGCTATTTATTCTCCGGCAGGAGTTGTAGTTCATACAGGAGATTTTAAGGTTGATTATACACCTATTTTTGGTGATGCTATTGACTTACAAAGATTTGCAGAAATTGGGAAAAAGGGTGTATTGGCGTTAATGTGCGACAGTACAAATGCGGAAAGACCTGGATTTACAGCATCGGAAAGTACTTTAACAAAAACTTTTGATAAGCTTTTTGTAGAACATAAAAATAGTAGAATTATTATTGCTACTTTTGCATCTAATGTGGACCGTGTGCAGCAGATTATTAACTCTGCTTATAAATTTGATCGAAAAGTAGTGGTAGAAGGACGAAGCATGGTTAATATTATTGAAACCGCTTCGGAATTAAATATTTTAGATATTCCGGAAAATACTTTGATTACTACTGAACAGTTAAAGAATTATCCGGAAGAAAAGACAGTTATTATTACTACAGGAAGTCAGGGAGAAAGTATGGCGGCTTTAAGCCGTATGGCAAGTAATGTACACCGTAAGATTTCTATCGGTCCTAAGGATACGATTATCTTTTCTTCCAGTCCGATTCCTGGAAATGAGAAAGCTGTTACTAAGGTCATTAATGAATTATCCAGAAAAGGTGCAGAGGTTATTTTCCAAGATGTACATGTGTCGGGGCATGCTTGTCAGGAAGAAATTAAGTTGATTTATTCTTTGGTAAAACCGAAATATGCAATTCCGGTACATGGTGAATATAAGCATTTGAAGGCGCAGGCAAAAGTTGCTATGTCGTTGGGAATTGAAAAAGAAAATGTATTTCTTTTATCATCCGGTGATGTTTTAGAAATGAATGATCAAAGTGCCAAAGTAACCGGTAAGGTGGCAGTTGGTGATATTCTGGTAGATGGACTGGGCGTTGGAGACGTAGGAAATATTGTTCTTAGAGACAGACAACATCTTGCAGAAGATGGTATCATGATTGTGGTTCTTGCGTTAGATGGTGCAACAGGATATTTGGCAGCAGGTCCGGATATTGTGTCCAGAGGCTTTGTTTATGTTCGAGAGTCAGATGAACTGATGGAAGAAGCCAGTGGAATTTTATATAATACAGTAAATGAATATTTAGACAGAGGAATTACCGATTGGGGGAAATTAAAAATGGGAATTCGTGACAGTCTTTCTGATTATGTTTGGAAAAAGACAAAAAGAAGACCTATGATTTTACCAATTATTTTAGAGGTATAAAGGAGTTTGGGTACATGGAGATGAAAAAAGCAATTCAGCAATTTCTGGATGAATTACAGGAAAGTGCAGCTTTTAAAGACTACAAATACCAACAAAAAAGAATAAAGAAAATTCCGGGAATGATTCAGCGTATTAATGAGTATAGGGCAAAACGCTTTGAATTCCAAAAATATACCGGAGAAGATCTTTTTGAAAAAATTGATGAATTTCAAAGAGAGTTTCAGCAATTTAAGGAAGAACCGTTGGTTCGAGAATATCTACAGGCAGAATTAGAAATCTGCCGTTTGGTACAGGAAATTAATATGGCTATTGATGAATTAGTTGATATTGATATGGAAGTGGAGTAAAAAAATGAATTCAAAAGAAGTAGTAGTATCTATTTTTTCTACCGTATTCAAAGTCGTATTAGCGATTATTATTGTAATGCTGGTATATAAATGGTCTATGACAGCATACGAATATGGACAAAGAATTTTTAATGAACCGCCGATGACTGTCGGCAATGGGAGAATGATTACTGTTGTGGTGGAAGAGGGAGATACCGCAAAAGAAATAGGAAGCATGTTGGAAAAAAATGGTCTTATTAGAGATGCGTCTCTTTTTAGAATTCAAGAAATGCTTTCTGCTTATAAAGATGAAATGAAACCGGGGACGTATGAATTAAATACGTCTATGTCAGCAGAAGAAATGATGGGTATTATGTCCATGGATGTGGAGGAAGAATGATAGTTGATGAAAGAATGACAATCTTCATTGATTCCATGGACACATCTAATCCGGAATATTTACAAAAATTGGAAAAGTATTCCAAGGAAACCAATGTGCCGATTATCAGACCATCCATGCAAAGTTTTTTGAAATTGCTTCTTGCCATGAAGCAACCCAAAAACATTTTGGAGGTAGGAACAGCCATTGGTTTTTCTGCCTTACTGATGAGTGAATATGCGCCGCAAGATTGTCATATTACAACCATTGAAAAATATGAAAAGAGAATTCCTTTGGCAAAAGAGAATTTTAAAAAAGCAGGAAAAGATGACAGCATCACTTTGTTGGAAGGAGATGCTACAGATATTTTGCAACAGTTAGAAGGAACTTATGATTTTATTTTTATGGATGCGGCAAAAGGACAGTATATTAACTTTTTGCCTGACATAATGAGACTTTTGTCGGATGATGGGCTGTTAATTTCTGATAATGTGCTTCAGGATGGGGAATTAAAGGAATCCCGTTTTGCGGTAACAAGGAGAAATCGTACTATTCACGGAAGAATGAGAGATTATTTATATGAGTTGAAACATCATCCGGAATTGGTAACTTCTATTCTACCTGTAGGAGATGGAGTAACTGTAAGTGTAAAACAAAAAAATAAAGATGTTAACAAGTAAAATCTTAAGGATAGAAGTTTTATTACTTGATGAATATTTATATCCATGCAATTTTTGAACAATGGAGGAAACAATGAGAAAAACAGAATTACTGATACCTGCAAGTAACTTGGAAGTATTGAAAACTGCGGTTATTTTTGGAGCAGATGCGGTATATATTGGAGGAGAAGCTTTTGGACTTCGTGCAAAGGCAAAAAATTTCTCCTTAGAAGATATGAAAGAAGGAATTGCTTTTGCTCATGATAGAGGAGTAAAAGTTTATGTAACAGCAAATATTCTCGCTCATAACTATGATTTAGAAGGAGCAAGAAAATATTTTGGTGAGTTAAAGGAGATAAAACCGGATGCTTTGATTATTTCTGATCCGGGTATGTTTACATTAGCAAAAGAAGTGTGTCCTGAAATTGAAATTCACATTTCAACTCAGGCTAACAATACAAATTATTTAACCTATGATTTTTGGTATAAAATGGGAGCAACCCGTGTAGTATCTGCCAGAGAGCTTTCCTTGGTAGAAATCAAACAGATTCGGGAACATATTCCGGAAGAGATGGAAATTGAAAGTTTTATTCACGGAGCAATGTGTATTTCTTATTCCGGAAGATGTCTTTTGAGTAATTATTTTACCGGTAGAGATGCCAATCATGGAGCCTGCACACATCCTTGCAGATGGAAATATGCAGTGGTGGAGGAAAGTCGTCCGGGAGAATATTTGCCGGTATATGAAAATGAAAGAGGAACTTACATTTTCAATTCTAAAGACTTGTGTATGATAGAACATATTCCGGAAGTTTTAGATGCTGGAATTGATAGTCTTAAGATAGAAGGTCGTATGAAAACCGCTCTTTATGTTGCTACGGTTGCCAGAACTTATAGAAAAGCTTTGGATGACTTTATGGAATCTGAAGAAAAATACCGTAAAAATATGGAATGGTACAAAGCTGAAATTGGGAAATGTACTTATCGTCAGTTCACTACCGGATTTTATTTTGGAAAACCGGACGAAAACACACAGATTTATGATAGCAACACATATATTAATGAATATATTTATCTGGGGATTTGTGGTGAAATTGATGAAAAAGGTTTGGTACGCATTGAGCAGAGAAACAAATTCAGTGTAGGCGATGTGATTGAAATTATGAAGCCAAATGGTGATAATATCGAGACCAAAGTACTGGCTATGTACAATGAAGAAGGAGAGGCAATGGATTCTTGTCCTCATCCCAAACAGATTGTATATTTACAGCTTGACAAACAACCGGAAGTATATGATATTTTACGTGTAGCAAATGTGAAAGACACAGAGTCATGTTAACTATTGTAATAAGATAATTAGTGTGAGTCTATAGGCTGAGAAATTAAATATGATTACAGAAGATGAAAGAAATATGTAATCATAATATAGAGGGAATATGAAAGAATTAATCAATGTAGAAAATATTTTTGCTGAAAATGTATTTACTATGGGGAAAATGAAGGCCCGCCTTCCAAAATCTGCGTATAAAGAAGTTGTAAGAGTTATGGAACAGGGCGGTGAATTATCTTTAGCGACAGCTGATATTATTGCCAAAGCGATGAAAGATTGGGCTGTGGAAAAAGGAGCAACCCATTATTCTCATTGGTTCCAACCGTTAACAGGAATTACAGCAGAAAAACATGATTCCTTTGTCACCCATCCTGACGAAGATGGAAAAATGATTATGGAGTTTTCAGGAAAGGAATTGATCAAAGGAGAACCGGATGCATCTTCTTTTCCATCAGGAGGACTTCGTGCGACTTTTGAAGCCAGAGGATATACCGCTTGGGATATTACCTCTCCGGCATTTATTAAAGAAGCAGCTACAGGACCAATTTTGTGCATTCCAACAGCGTTTTGTTCTTACACAGGGGAAGCTTTAGATAAAAAGACACCTCTTCTTCGTTCCATGGAAGCATTAAGTGAACAGGCTTTGCGAATTGTACATTTATTCGGAAATACAGAAGCAACCAAGGTAATTGCCTCTGTTGGAGCAGAACAGGAATATTTCTTAATAGATCAGAAAAAAGCACAACTTCGTGAAGACATTATTTTTTCGGGCAGAACTTTGTTTGGAGCGCCAGCACCTAAGGGACAGGAAATGGATGACCACTATTTTGGTGTTATCCGTGAACGTATTGGCGGTTATATGAAAGATCTCAATGAGGAATTGTGGAAATTAGGAGTAACTGCAAAAACACAGCATAACGAAGCAGCTCCGGCGCAGCATGAGTTGGCACCTATTTATGAAACTGCTAACATTGCGGCAGATCATAACCAGCTGGTAATGGAAACAATGAAAAGAGTAGCTGGTAAACATGGACTTCGTTGTTTATTGCATGAAAAACCATTTGAAGGTGTAAATGGTTCCGGAAAACATAATAACTGGTCTATTAATACAGACAATGGAAATAATCTTTTGGACCCGGGAGATACTCCAAATGAAAATATTCAGTTTTTATTGATTTTGGCTTGTATTATGAAGGCGGTGGATACTCATGCAGATTTGCTTAGACAGAGTGCATCTGACGTAGGAAATGATCATCGTTTGGGAGCCGATGAAGCACCACCGGCGATTATATCCATTTTCCTTGGAGAACAGTTAGAAGATGTGGTAAATCAGTTGGTAGAAACCGGTGTGGCAGAAACCTGTATTGAAGGTGGCGTAATGAAGACCGGAGTATCTACTTTGCCGGACTTTGTAAAAGATGCTACAGATCGAAACAGAACATCTCCATTTGCTTTTACCGGTAATAAATTTGAATTCCGTATGGTGGGAAGTGAAGATTCTATCGGAAGTCCAAACACTACATTAAATGCGATTGTTGCAGAAGCTTTTTGTGAAGCTGCTGATCGTTTGGAAAAAGCTGATGATTTTGACAAAGCAGTTCATGATTTGATTAAAGAATACATGACAAAACATCAGAGAATTATTTTCAACGGAAATGGTTATTCGGAAGAATGGGTGGAAGAAGCTGAAAGACGAGGTCTTCCTAATATTGCAACTATGGTAGAAGCAGTAGATACTTTAACTACTGACAAAGCAGTTAAATTGTTTGAACGTTTTCATATTTTTACTAAGTCGGAATTGGAGTCTCGTGTAGAAATTTTATATGAAACTTATGCTAAAACGATCAATATTGAGGCTCTGACTATGATTGATATGGCTAGTAAACAGATTGTTCCGGCAGTAATTTCTTATACGAAGGAATTGGCAGAAGCTGTAGTATTTGTGATGAAAGCAGGTTTAGATGCATCCGTACAGAGAGATTTATTAGAAAAGGTAAATACTCTTTTAAAAGAAATGCAGAAAGCATTGGTTACTTTACAAAATGCCGAAGCCAAAGCAAGAAGTATGAAGCCGGGAAAAGATCAGGCCTTCTTCTATAAGGATGAAGTAAAAACAGCTATGGAAGCACTTCGTGTTCCTGCGGATAAATTAGAAGTTTTGGTTGATAAAAATGTATGGCCTTTCCCGACATATGCAGATTTAATATTTGAAGTATAAATAATAGACAAGAAATTTTCGATAAAATAGTTATTTGTTGACAGGAAATAAGAAAAATAAAAAAGTTTAAAAAAAATTAAAAAAAGGCTTGCATTATTTTAAAATGTGTAGTATATTAATCAAGTGCTCAGCGAGAGCACTTGAAAATATAGGGCTATCGCCAAACGGTAAGGCAACGGACTCTGACTCCGTCATCTCAAGGTTCGAATCCTTGTAGCCCTGCTAAATAAACCTCAACGAATTAAATCGTTGGGGTTTTGTTTTTGCCTTGATTTATAAGGGTTTGCGGGGTTTTTGATGTTCAAATATGAGCATAAGGATGAGCATTTTATGAGTGTGATAAATATAGAAAAAAGGACGAAATAGGACAAAAAAACTGGTTGTTGCGAATGCAACTATTATTTTAACTATTATTTTTTTGAGGCATTTTCCCAGTAAAAATAAAAATGAGGGAAATTATTAAAAAAATGAAGAAAAATGATAAAAATACAAAAAAAGTACAATTTGATAAAAATTAATTAGAGAAAATCTTTATTCGGTAATAGATAGAGATTTTCTTTTTTGTTGGGTGTATTAGAGAAAGAACTTACAAGTTAAAATGTGAGAAATGAATCTTTCATATAAGTCATTAGGAATATCCCAATGCCTATATGATATCGTTATTATGTGTTCAGCTATGGGACAGCAGAATATGGTAATTGATGCAATTCAATCTGGAGCAATGGATTTTATTGTCAAACCATTTCAGCCAGATAGAGTACTTGAGGCTGTTAAAAAAGTAATTGGATAGAAATGAAAAAAGTAATAATAGATAAGAGCAGTTGGAGTAAAAAAATATGCCAACTGTTTTTGTTTCTTAACAGTAACTTAAACAAAAAGTTGGCAAAAGATTGGAGAAAATAGTGAAAGCGTGTTATACTTGAACTAAAGAAATTTTCAGGGGCATATATTATGGCAAGAATGATGAAAAGAGTTTCTGTGATAACATTGTTATTAATGATTGTTTTTTACTTTCTATATAAAACAACAGAGCTAAGCTTTTGGGTTTGACAACACTATGGCATTTGGAACAATAGCATATCATTTTAGTATCAGATTAATGATAGAAATTATAGTTGATTTGATTATGTATAATAAAGCAGATTATTAAAAGAAATGACATTAGGTAAGTAAATATGAAATGAAATTATACTAGAAATTGAAGGTTAAGAAATGGAAAAATCATATGCCTACATTTGATGAGGATACATTTAATATTACAAAACATAGCCGGGATGAAATAGCTCAGGCGACATGTCAATTAGAGATAGTGTATGAGATAGATGTTACTTTTAGTTTTATTCCTGTTATTATTTCAATAGGGTTTAATTCGTTTTGAATATTTTTAATAACTTTTATTGGGGGAGTTGTTTATGATTTAATGTTTGTGGCCATGCATAGATTTATCGTACTTGAATCTTAAAAATGAAAAGATATATTTTAATTTGTAAGGAGGAAGGGAAATGGGATTATTTACAAGTAAGAAAAACTTATGCCCAGTATGTGGAGAAGGAACACCAAAGTTATTGCCAACAAAAATAGAAGGGACACCGATTTGCAAGGCATGTGCGAATAAAGTAGAACTTCCAGAGGGAGCTCTAAATCAGATGTCTATAAACGCATTTGCAGGATACATAGCTTTTTATGATAACAATCAGTCTAAAAGAGATGTTTTTCAGGAAACATTTACTTATAGCCAGGGATTTTTTAAATCAGACATTGCGGTGGATGCTGCCAATAGACTTTTCCGGTTACGAAATGTAAAAGAAGCATTAGTTTTTGAAGCGGCTCATTTAAAGAGTTTTCGTATTTTTGAAGACGGTAAGGTTATATATGAAAATGGTGGAAATGCTCTTATTTGTAATGAAACGGATACAGTGGATCGTATTAAAGGAATGACCTCTGCAGTAGAACAATTCAGAGCACGCCGTCAGCAGCATGAAATGATGAAAAGAATGCAGAAGAGAGAAGAAGAAGCTGCAAGACAAAGAGGAGAAGATTATCATAGTCCATACATTCCAACACCATTTTTTGAAGGAAATGAACCAGTTAGTAATTTCTCTATAGAATTAGAACTTGAACATCCATACTGGCAGAACTTCCAAGGTGAAGTGAAAGCACCTACTTTTAATTCAACCAATCCAGAAGTGGCAACTTATCTTTGTGAGTATCAGAACGCAGTAGAAAAATTGCATGAATTGGCTATTAATTTAATGCAGGTAATGCATCCTGGAGCAGGGGAAGTTTACAATGTAGCAGGTCAGATGGCACAAAATGATTTTACAAGACAAGCTCCAAAGGCAGAAAATGCAGGTGGAAGTGCCATTGAAGAAATCAAAAAATACAAAGGATTATTAGATGCAGGAATTATTACAGAGGAAGAATTTACCGCTAAGAAACATCAATTGATGGGATTATAAATAAATTGAATAGAGATAGAGAGGGTTGAGGCAGCATTTGTTGTTGCCTCTTCTTTTTTATGCAATAAAAATAAAAAGTAGCTATTCAAAAAGTGTTAAAGCCTGATCGTAAGATTAACCACAAAGAGTGTAACTATAGATGGGGTATATTTTTTCATCTATAAATGTAATAGGCAAGAACTTCTTGAATAGCTACTAAAGTAATCATAACCTTTTACCTAGTAAAAAGCAATTTCATACAGACAAACAGATAGTAAACTTATAAAGAATATAATAGAAAATAATTTTTTTGTATCTTTATAGGACAAAAAAATAGGGTCTTATCCTTTTTGCTTTTATAAGGTGTCTCTAGTATGATTTATCGTTCAAATAAAGAAAAATATCAATATTTTATGTTATTATGGAGATACAATACAAGACATTCATATAGCTAAGTGAGGTATGGAATATGGGATATATATAACTAATTTAGAATATTCACTTCTTTTACCTTTTTATCCAAATCATCTTTTTCTTTTGTTGCTTTTAACAATTCTTTGTCTAAGTTTTCCAAAACTAAAAAGGTTAACTCACAATATTCTTCCTTTAAATCAGGATAAAAATATTTATATGCTTTCATCTTTTGTACCTCCCGACATGTTTTTACTTATTGTATCATAGATAAATAATTTATTTTATACTTATACAAAAATATCCCTAAAACATAAATGCTCTAGGGATATTATAAAAATTATATGTATTAACTATATCAATTTTTTACTGTAATTTTACTACATTTACAAAAAGGTCTTGCATCAGAAGTTTTGCTGTTTCCATATCAATAAACTGAATTTCACCCCAAAGACTAGCAGATTCTTCTACTCCTACGCAGAAAACAACATCAGAAGAAGCACCTCCAATACCTGTATAGCTGTACTCAATCATATATATTTCTATACCACCGCACTTAATTGTTTCTTCAGCAGAAATCTCATAACTATCATAAATATCAGTAGATAATTCATAAGTTTCACTTGTACGATTTTGGAAAGTATCCTTACTTTTATAAACATCATAATTTAATGTAAGATCATAAGGACCTTCTTCTCCCATCCATGCTGGAAGAAGTGTTTTTCCTCTATTTTCTCCTCCGAAAACTCCCACGGTAGAAGAATTACTGAATACTGCAAACGCCTCATTTCCATTGTCATCCAAAATTGTAAAGGTTGCTCCTTCAATAGAATTCGTGTCATTACTTGTTTCAGTAGATGCACTGGTTTCTTCTTTCAACTCATTTGGATTAGGCATATTAGTTAAAGAAGCAAATCCATCACCCTTTGCTAATGTGAGTTCTTCAGCATTGAAGGTAATTTCTTCATTTCCCATAAACCACTGCACAACATCCCTTTCTGAAGTATCTACAAAATTAGTAGCATCAAATATCCATATCTGATATTCCAAATTATCAAAGTTAGAATACGAAATATTTTTAAAAATGTTATTATCTTTTGATACCGCATTAATTTTTTCTATTGATTGACCTGCTTCTATAATATCTGGTTCACCAAAGCGACCTTCTTCACCATTAACTTTTAAATTACTATAATAATAACAAATATCGTGGTCCGTCTTGTTTTCAATATTATGTTTTATATAAATTCTTTCATCATTCATCCAAAGTTTAATACGTTTAACAGTCACATATTCGTCATCTAAAATCACAACACCCGCTTCTTCAGTTACTGTTTCAACATTTTCTTCGGCATTATTTTCTACCTCTTCTGTTGTCACTTCTGTTGAAGTAGCATCCGTTATTTCTGTTTCTTGATTTGTTACTTCATTTGAGCTATTGCTTCCACCACAACCAACAAGACATCCTGCTGATAATGAAGCAATCAACATTAATGTTACTAATTTTTTCATACTCATTTCTCCTTTAAAATGAACAGTTTTACACATGTTAATTTTATCATATTGCATATATAATTAACAATGTAAATTTATTATAAGCGAATAAAAGCGTTACTCTCTTTCCTCTCCTAATCATTCCTACTCATTTTCACACATTTTAAGGCATATATACCCTAAAATAACGCAAAAAAACCACCGTCCCCAGACTAAAACGTCCAAAAACAGTGCTTCGTGCGCCTTCAGAGGCTCGAACCCTGGACACCCTGATTAAGAGTCAATCATGTCCAACTTATAAACATCCTTATTTCCCCCAATTCTCAAATTTACTATATCTAACATCTTTTTATCAAATCTATAAAAATAAGAAAGCTGTAAAAAATTAATTGGTTAAAAATATATAATATTATGTTGAAAAAAATATTTATATATGATACTTTAGACTTCGTGCTGATGCATAAGAATATCTTCTTTTATGGTTCTCAATAAGTTGATATTTTATCTTATTATGAAAAATTCATCAAAAACAAGAAATCTCAATGAGCTAAGTCATTGGGATTTCTTGTTTTATAAGATTAATGTTTTAATTTTCTTTTTTATTGGACATTAGTCAGAGAAATATAAATGTGTGAGAAAAGTAAAGGTTAGAGGAATAATGCATCTTATGTAGAATAAAATGCACCTTACGTGGCGGAGTATTGTTTAAATGTACAAGTCATTTTATATTAATAAAAAAAGAAAGTATAAAGAGAAAAAAGTATGCTGATTAAAATATTAAAAATTGCTCGAAGTGAGCCTGAAGAATTGGAAATTAGATGCCATGAAGAAACAGAGGAAGTGAAGGATATCATTACATTTGTGAAATCCAGACAAGGTAAGTTGACTGGAATCTGTGAAGGGCAGCAACATGAAATTCCTATTGCGGATGTATATTATGTTGAAACTGTAGATAATTCTGTTTTTATTTACGGACAGAACAAAGTATATGAAACAAAACAAAAATTGTATGAATTGGAAGGAATGTTG
>JAFYWF010000104.1 GCA_017558145.1 Lachnospiraceae bacterium | reverse complement strand
GTGGTAAATATCTACGGCTCGATGCGAATTTCGACGTTATTAACACGAATTTATTACTAAGGAGACATACAAATGACGAAGGCAGACTATAAACCGGTATATCGTATGGATTTTGCTATGGCTTTGCGGGAGCTCGGTCATAGGCTCCATTTTACGATGCCTAATCCAAAAAATAATAAGTATAATATTTTTATATTCGAGAAAGATGAGACCCTTGAAGCTGACCTTGAAGCGCTCATAAGCAACGACTGCCGCAAGGGGGTTTGATAGCCTATGGGCAACTTCGTGTTTTATAAGGATTGGATCAAGAACATAGAAGACCTGCCAATTGAAGCACAAGATAAGATTATCGCTGATATAGTTAGATATGGCGTGGGGACTGAATTAGCGCATGAAGAAGAACCAACTATACAAATGGCGGTAAACTTTACTAAAAAAGCTATTGATATTTCAAAAGCCAAATATAAGGCGAAAGTTGATTTTGGAAAAGCACATGGTAAAGCAAAGAAGATAGATGATAAGGAAATCTATGAGTTGGCGCGCGAGGGAATGAAGTCTGCGGAAATAGCGGAAATATTAGGAATAAGTAAGTCTTCGGTCGATCATTCGGATGGATGGCGGCAAAGGAAAAAAGAGTTTGCCTTTTAGGCGCCAGAAAATTTTTGCAAAATAGGGTGCAATTTCATTTAAAATGCCTAATAAATTTGTTAGTTTTTGCAAAAGATTTTGCAAAAAATCAAAAATTGCGTTAGGTCTGGGTAGCAAAAATTTGTGATGCTACATTTGTTTTTTGCAAAATTTTCTTGCAAAATTTGCAAAAGTTTTGCAAGTTTTGCAAAATTGCAAATAGAAAACTATAATATATTTTGCAAAAAATTTTGCAAAAAAATCTTGCAAACTTCGTTTGCAATAAGGTTGGAGGCTTCGCCTCCAACCATAGGGGTGAAAAAGGTTTGCAAAAAAATGAGGGGTGGGAGGGCCAGCCCCGCCTAAAAAATGAAATGTAATTAGGGTTATAAAATATTTTGAAAATGAGAGGTATAGATATGAATAAGGAACAATTTAAAAATTCAATTGTAGATTTAATTAATTATTATACTGGAAATATGATACAGTATAATATGGTGGCGAAGGAAGCGCAGGATGCTAAGAATGATGGTGTGCTGAAGATGGTGGAGCCGCAGATGATAGCATTAAATCATGGTTTTGAGCAGGGATTAGATGCTTTATTAAATGAAGTGTTTGATGGTGAGGAAGATACTGCGGAGGCGGAAGTAGTTGAAGGTTAAATATAGAGGGAGATCCCGCGATTTTGAATATGGAAAAGAATATAATATTAGTTTTATAGTTAATGCGCATGGCGGAAGTGTTTATGTGGAAGATTATGGAACTATTAATTATGATGGCATAGCTGATCTTGCTCTTGATTGGAATGTGTTGGGGCAGGAATTTATTAGTAGAAAAGATTATTTGGAAATGGTGGAAAGGATGAGGATGCTTCCATGAGAGTGATTGAATGGATTAAGGATGCGTGGTATATGGCGATTGTGCTGGTAGAAGCGCTGATAGGGGAAATTAAAGAGAAGAATAAATTTAATTAAGTTTATTAAAGGGGTGGGTTTTGATAACCTACCTCTTGTTGTGGGAGGAAATATGAAGTTAATAGTTGGCGATGGGGAAGATGGGGAATAGTTGGTAGATAGGAATGGATTGGTGTAAATAGAGGTAAATAGGGTGTAGTGGTGGCCCGACCCAGGTAAGCACCACCACAATCCCCGCTACCGTCATCGTAATAAAAAAGAAGGTATTAGATACCTTCTTTTTCCATTTTCTGAATTGTGTCCCAGAGTCTTTCGAAAACATCTTTCTGTACTGAACTACAATTAGTATAAAATGTTAATTTTGGACTTTCATGAGCTTCTGTTCGTTCAGAATAGTTTTTTGGCAAAAACATCTTCTCTATTAATGAAAATCCTTCTTCAATATAGTTCCAATCGATTTTATCAATGTCTTCCTTTGATAGGAGGCCTGCCGCCATCATATAATTAGCAGTTGCTTCAATCATCTTTACTTTTGCATCTTCAACCGCTGCAGCGGCTTTGTTCTCTTCTTCCAGCTTACCTTCTTCATGTGCCGCGATCTCTGCGATATCTGCAGCGGTATAGCCTTCTAATAACATATCTCTAATTACTTTCATCATAATATTTTATCTCCTTCTTTATTATATTTATATTATAACAAAAATTTTGAGAAAAATCAAATCTGTGAGACATATACGAATTAAGCAGAACGGCATTTCCTGCCGATCTGACATTATGTTTGGATGTCGCACGATAAAAATATCGTTTTTTTATATTATAACATAAATTTTTAAATATGTCAATTTAGGGATCTGGCAGATCCGATCGGTTCCAAACAATCACCAGAAAAAATCATATGAAGGTCCCGGCCCGCGCCAGAACGGCAGTCAAACAACCGTGCACGACTGCCATATATCGGGAAAATGCAGCGGCCGGGCGAGGACCCAAACAACCACAGAAAAATTGCATATGGGGTCTACGGGCGGGAATTCGGGCCAGACCGCAGGTCTACGGCCCGACATTATAGCACACCCGCGCGCATTTGTCAAGTCTTTTTAAAAAAAATTTTTTTTTGTTTTTTTACACAAAAAATCCCCATTTTATTGGGGATTTTTCACATTTTTTCACTATTTTGTTGACTTTTTAGGACTTCTTTGCTCTATTAAGTCAATTTTAAAGGTTTTTTCACCTATTTTTACTTGAATTAACTTGTTTTCTTTCAAAATCTCAACATTTTGATTACTTTCTGTTAAAAAATCAACCAAATCTTTAAATAATGCTTGTTTTTCATCAGAAATTTTTACTGTTCTTGGTTTTGACTGCTTTTTTTCAGTCTTTCCACTTGCTTGATGAATTGTGGCAGTTATTTTATTTTCTTTTGCAAGTTTGCAAAGATTTTCTTGCTCCTCATTTTCAAGGTAGCCTTCATCTTCAAGCCACATTTGAATAGCATCATCTTTAGACAAGCCCAATACTTTCATTGACTTTTCAATTTCAGCTTTAGGAATATTCAGCTTTTTTCCATTAAATTCATATTTTATCATTTTAACAACTCCTTTCCTATCTATAGTTAGTATATCATATTATAGGGGAGCTGTCAACAACTTTCCCCAAATTGGGAGGGGATTTTTTTCAAAATCCCCAACTGAATTAGACAAGGGCAAAATAAGACTTTTTCTTGTCTACTGTCTTAACCATCAATTCAGCCTTTACAAGCTGATTGAATAATGCTGACAGTTTCTGATTTGACAGATTAGCCACTTCAGAATTTGAATTTTCACAAAATTCTGAAATTGTAACTGGCTTACCAATATTTGCCATTTCTTCAAGAATTACTTCCTTAATGGTTTCATTCTCTTTCTGTGTTTTAGTCTGTCCAGACTTGCTTGACTTTCTATTTAAAAGCTCAAGCTCATGGTTAATGAAATTAACCATTTCAGCCTTATTAGGAGCAGAACATTCTTCTACTACAGCCATAACCATACCAAACATTTCTCTTTTTGTCATTTTTGCCATAATCAGCACCAACCTTTCATTTACAATCTTTATTTAACTTATGATTTATTATAACATATAAATTTTTAAAAGTCAATAGGTTTTTTAAAAATATTTTTTATTTTTTTTTATTCTTCCTCTTTTTTCCAAAAGTAAATATGGAAGCAACCAAAACAAATTTCAAAAGCTACATCACATTCTTCTTTAGGCTTACCTATATGCCAATAAGGGTAAAATCTATTCCAACAAATTCTCATTTTTACTATCTCCTTTCTTACTATCTCCTACTGACAGTATAATAATATCACATATCAACCTTAATGTCAACACTATTTTGGGAAAAAAATAAAAAATATTTTTTCTGATCAAAATGCTTGACAAATACTTGAAGCTGTGGTATACTGGAAATTCGGCGCTGACCGGTGGTCATCGCCGCGATGAGAGAGTCGAACAGGTGTTTACACCTGTTCTTTTTCTCTTTTGAGTTCTTCCATATCAACCCAATCAATCTCACCATCAAGCACAGAAAGGACAATCACACCATTAGACATATTAACCCAATCAACAGAAACAACATTATCACATTCAGCAATCATTCTGACTCTGTCAAATGTTTCCTTGAGACCATACATATTTTCAACATATTCTTCTTCATAAGTCTTAACAATAATTCTGTAAACCATTCTATCACCTATTCCTTTCCAATTAACAACAACTGTGGCAAAAGATATTGCCTTTATTATCTACCATTGCTGATGGTAAAGCCATTGTAGTTCCACAATCACAACAGCTAACTATCATTGGCAAATGATTATCACTAAACCATTGACCATTGATGTCCCCATCAGGCATTGTGATATTCATTTCTTCTTTCAAATATTCTTGTATTGTTCTTAACATATTCAACACTTCCTTTCTATTCATTAATTTCTACTCTAGCACCCATTTCTTCTAATTTCTTAATTGTTTTTTTATTAGCTATTAAGAACCAAGGTTCTGAATCTCCCCAAAATACTATGATATTATATTCTCTCATTTTTTTCTCCTTTCTTTTATTCCTTAGTTATTATAACTATCATATATACTAAAGATGCTAAACATATTATAGTCATAATAATTAAAGGAATTATCATTGATGAAGAATAATCATAATTAAACATAAACATTTTTTTATCTCCTTTCCTATCTGTATATATATTACCACATTTGAATCTAAAAGTCAAGCAGTTTTCTTAATTCTTTTAAAATATTTTTATTGGCATCAATAGTTCCACCTAAGTTCCAACTATTTCTTACCATTTCATTGTCATCTACCAAAATTTGGAAATCTGCCTTTCCTCTTGTGCAATTTGCTTTTGTTGTTCCATACTTTACAATATGGATTTCATCATAAGGAAAAATACTTAACCATTCAATTTTTGCTTGTCTTACTTTAGCATTGTATTCTTTACTACCACCTTTTGCTAACCAACTTGTAATGGCAATTTTCCAACCATTAGCTTTTAATTCATTAACTACTGTTAATAATTCTACTGGGTCATATAAGCATTCAGCCACTTTATATGGGTATGGGTCTTCATTGTGAATATATTCCAACCAGTTTTCTACTCCATACAGATTTGCTATTGTACCATCCATGTCAAACACTACCATTTTAGTCATATTATCAATTTCCTTTCTATCTGTTCTCTGTGATTATAATATACCATATCCCAACCCTAAAGTCAATACATTTTGGGAAATTTATTATGTATTTTTTTCAATACATAATCTGCCAAAAAATTTTGAATTGTCTGAATATTCACACAACTCGGACTGCGGCGACCGCCAGCAGTCCGCCCAATTTTCAGAATATTCAGAATTGTTTCAATTTTTCAAACAATTTCAATAATTTCAATTTTTATTATAATTTATTATATTATAATTTTTAAAAATTTTCAAATAATAAAAAAAATTGGAATTGTCAGACAATTCCAATCATTCAGGCTATTCAGTCTTTTTAGACCTGTGTTTAGTTAACTTGAGGGTATAGTTTGAAGATTTAAATTTGAATGATAATTCAACTTCATTCTTCATGGAAATGATTTCCAAATCTTCAATATCTTCCAGGCAACTGGAAATTTCTGTCAAAAGGAATTTTTTGTCAAAATCAACTTTTCTTTCTTTTTCCATTTTCTTCCTGGGTTTTTCTCCCTTTTCATATCTCTTGAGGTCTTTGGCTTTGGAGGTCATTTCCTCCCCATCTGTACCAATGTAGTCCTCTTGGTCATCTAAGAACAGCTGTTCTGCCTC
The DNA here is from genome assembly GCA_017558145.1 of Lachnospiraceae bacterium. Taxonomy (GTDB): domain Bacteria; phylum Bacillota; class Clostridia; order Lachnospirales; family Lachnospiraceae; genus SFDP01. The sequence continues at coordinate 1,928 of JAFYWF010000104.1, read as the reverse complement.
TTCTCTTGAGATATTAAGTTTTTCCATAAATTGTAAGATTTGTTTTTCTTTGGTCATTTAATCAACCCCTTTCAAATGGGGGTGGGGATTTCTCCCCACCTTTAGATTAGGCAAGTGAGAAGTAGGACTTCTTTTTATCAATTGTTTTAACCATTAAGTTAGCTTTTGCTAACTGGTTAAACATTGCTGAAAGTTTCTGATTGGAAAGATTTCCAATTTCTGAAGAAGTTCTTTCACAGAATTCTGAAATTGTAACTGGTTCATCAAATTCCTTGAATACTTCAAGAATTTCAGCTTTAAGGATTTCATTTTCCTTTTGAGTCTTTGTCTGTCCAGACTTTCCAGACTTTCTGTTGAGAAGTTCTAACTCATGATTGATGAAGTTAATCATTTCAGCTTTGTTATCTGTTGCTGAATTTTCAACAACTTCCATTACCATTGCAAACATTTCTCTTTTTGTCATTCTCTTTGTCATAGTTAACACCTAACCTTTCATTTTAAAAAATTAACTTGTTCCCTTTGGGGTAATTATATATTATCATATTTAATGATAATTTGCAAGCATTATTTTGCTTTGTTTTTATTATTTTCTTGTTATTATTTTGCGGGGTGTGGGGCAATTAAGCCCACACACTTTTTCTCATTTTTTTATGTTGTCTAAAACAGTGAGACATAATCTCATTTTCAATGGAAACATCTTCCAATGCTGTGTGACTTTCAATAAAATCTGTGTCATTATATAAATATCTGTAAACTACTTCAGCAGTTCTTTTGTTCTGTGGGAATGGGTGTCCAGTAAGATAATCATTCTCTTTACAGAAGATACTATACATTTTTTGTCTACAAATTGTATCTGTTGCCATTTTCAAAATGTCCCAAATTTCTGTCCCATAAGGGAAGAAAAATCTGTATTTTGATTTAGTTAACCATCTTTGTGTGGTATTTAAGGCATTGAAGTCAAATCTTGCATTGTAGGCACAAACTGTGTCTATTCCATATTTTTCCATTAGGGCAATCATTTTCTGTCTTGCCATGTAGAATGGAACAACAACCCTAGAACCATTTTTTATATCCTCAAAATACTGTGGAAGCTTTTTAGCATAATAACTGGACTTCATTAGTTCAGATTCCCCATAAAATATTTCTTTGATAATCAAACTTTCTGTCTCATATATTGTACCATTTTTGTCAACAACTGCCATACCCAAATCATATACAAGGGGTTCATCTATGGAGTTGCAAGTTTCTGTGTCTAACACTAACATATACTTTCTTCTTTTGTCAATCTTTACCATTTTTGTCAATTTCCTTTCTTATTGCTTATTGCTTACTACTCTTATAGTATAAATGATAGTGAGCTAAAAGTCAAGCATTATTTTTCATTTTTTAAAAGTTTTTTTTGTGGGTCCAGCCCCCACACCACCCCAGTGGCTACTACTGGCTTGGGAACACATCCATTTGGTGTTCCTTACATTATTAATTATAGCACTTTTTTAGATAATTGCAAGACATTAATTTGCTTTGTTTTAATAATTTTGTTGCTGTATGAATATTCATTATAATGTATAAATATGCGGTCGTGCCGGGGTTATAGCACTTTATAACTTTAGTGTGTTAAAGCGTGTAAATAATCTAAATATTCTGACAATTCCGGGATTCCAACTGGATCAGATCAGTCCACAATAATCATCTGAAAAATCTGAATTGTCAGAATATTCTGAAAACTCGGCGCGCAAGGATCGTGCGCGCGCCGCCAAACAAATAGAAAAAGCCCCCCATGTGGGAGCTTTTCTATATAGAAAAGAGTAAATAAAATAATGACTAAACACTATCTGTAATTTTCAATTAATATCCTTATCTTGATTATATTATATCACCTATAAAAAGGTTTGTCAAGCATTTTTTAAAAATTTTTTTAAATTTTTTTT
>JAFYWF010000103.1 GCA_017558145.1 Lachnospiraceae bacterium | reverse complement strand
TTTATAATCAAGGTTACTTTATCCACTCGCTTAGCACCCTGTATTACTACAACGCACCGAGTTTCGCTACACGGCTCACTGGCGATTACCGTGACCGGACTTTCACCGGCAAGTGTGGTCCAGCTTCGCTGGACACACTATATAAAAAAAGATGTACTTATAAGTACATCCTTCTTAGTATGTGTTTGTTTTTTATTTTTAGTATAACTTTTGTTTTGTTTTTGCTGCCAATTCTTTCAATTCCAAAGCATTTTTTATTACTGCGTCTGTTACTTCGGAAGCACTGAGAAGTCTGGCTATTTCATGTATTACTTTTTCTTCTTTTAATGCAAAAATTTGAGTAATGCTTCTACCTTCTTTTGCACTCTTTTCTATCATAAAATGAGTATCTGCCATAGCAGCAATTTGCGGAAGATGGGTAATGCAAATTAATTGATGTTCTTTTCCTAACACTGCCATTTTTTCAGAAACCTTCCATGCAGTTTTACCGCTGATTCCGGCATCAATTTCATCAAAAATTAAAGTACTGATTTCTTCTTTATCTGCCATAATGGATTTTAATGCCAACATAATTCGAGATAATTCACCACCACTAGCCACTTTACTAATGGATTTCATTGGTTCTCCCGGATTTAATGAAATCAGGAAATCTACATCATCATAGCCATCTGATGTAATATTTTCAGGATTGGAAACAATACTAACATCCAATTCCACTGACAAAAAGTTTAAGTCCTGCAACGCATTTTTTAACTGTTTTTGTAATAGAATCGCGTTTTCTTTTCTGCAACAAGATAATTCATTGCATAATGCAAGAAGATTATTGTAACTTACTTCCTTTTCTTTTTCTAATTTTGCAATATAATTTTCATAATCTGCAAGTCTGCTTAAACGTTCTTCTTTTTCTTCTTTATAGTTAAAAATCTCCTCTACAGTATTACCGTATTTATCCTTCAAATGATGATATTGATTCAATCTTTTTTCTACCTGTTCAAATTCTGCCGGTGCAAATTCCAAACTATTCTGATAATTTACGATGCTTCTGTTAAAGTCATTTAAAAGATTATCAATTTCTTCCAACTGACTAACAAGCTCCTCCAAACTTTCGTCATAGCCTGTCGCTTGCCTTAATTCCTTTACCGCTCTTCCTATACTGTCACCTGCTGAATTTCTTCCGGAATATCCGGTACACTCATAAGCATTAGCAATATTTTCAGCTATTCTTTTGGCATGAATCATTTTGCGATATTGTTCTTCTAAACTTTCATCCTCTCCCGGCTTAAGGTTAGCATTTTCAATTTCTTCCACTTCAAAACTCAGTAAAGAAACTTCTCTTGCTCTCTCTTTTTCATCAGTAGTAGATTCTTCCAACTCTTTACATATCTTTTTATATTCTGCAAATGTTGATTTGACTTTTCTTTTTATACTTTCCAATACTCCGCCACTATACTCATCCAAAATTTGAGAATATTTTTTGATATTTAACAACTCTCTTGTTTCATGCTGTCCATGAATATTAATCATCAAGGATGCTACTTCCTTAAGTTGTTTTTGACTTACTGTCATGCCATTAATTTTACACAAGCTTCTTTCCGGCATTAATTTGCGCATAACAATCACCATTCCGTCTTCTTCCATAGGAATGTCCATTTCTTCCATCTTTTGAATTTGTTCCTTCGTATCTGCCGAAAATACTAACTCTACCAAAGCATAATCTGCCCCGCTTCGAATCAAACTTTTATCTGCTTTTCCTCCTAATGCAAGATTTACAGAACCCATAATAATGGATTTTCCAGCACCTGTTTCTCCGGTCAAAACATTAAGACCTTTTCCAAAAAACACCTCTGTTTCATCAATCAATGCTAAATTTTTAACGTGTAAACTAATTAACATATGTACTCCTTACTCTTCTCTCCGGTAAGAAATGTAATTAAACAATCTGATTAATTACGACAATATTTAAAACTCGAAAACTACTACAGCCTTCGAGTTCCCCCACATTTATTATTTTAAAATTTCTGCAATTTTATCCATAACTTTTTGTGTATCTTCTATGGTTCTGACTGCAGCCATAATAGTATCATCTCCTGCAATACTACCTACAATTTCTTCCATTTCCATAGCATCTACAGCCGCCGCTACGGCCATAGCCATACCACTAACAGTTTTAATTACTAAAATATTTTGCGCCCGATCCATAGAAACAAATCCATCTTTCAAAACCCTGACATATTTTGCACTTAAATGAGTGTCCTCCTGTTTTAAGGCAGCATATTTTTGTTTTCCATTTCCACAAGATACTTTAGATAACTTCAATGCTCTGATATCTCTGGATACCGTTGCCTGTGTTACCTGAAAACCAGCTTCCCTTAAACGATCTGCTAATTCTTCCTGGGTCTCAATAGCATATTTATCCACCAATTCAAATATTTTCTGATGACGATTTCCTTTCATTTAAAATCCTCGCTATTTATAGTCTCCCATTTTTTTATGTAAAATTTCCAGGAAACTGACTTTACTTAATTTTATAATTTTTGTTGTATTTTTAGCCTTAGAAATACATATCTTATCTCCGGTCTCCATAGATACCTGCTCATTACCATCGGAGTTTGCTGCTACTTGCAAAATACTTCCATTATGACCACTATCGATTTCAATTTCCACAAAATCGTCGGCTTTTAAAATGATACTTCTAGCATTCAACGTATGAGCACAAATAGGTGTCAAAACAATCAACTTGGCTCCCGGCTCCACAATGGGGCCTCCTGCCGACATATTATATCCCGTAGATCCTGTTGGTGTAGAAATAATAATACCATCCGCATTCCAACGGCATAAAAATTGGCCATTAACAGATATTTTTAAAGAAATGATTTGTAAAGAACCACAGCGAGTAATGGTAATATCATTCAAAGCCGGCGAAAGTTCTCGAACAGCATTCTTCCCTTGAATACTGCCTTGTAACATTATCCTTTCTTCAACCTCATATTCATCCTGAAGCAGTCTGTCTAAAGCTTCTTCCAGGTTTTCCGTTTCCATTTCTGCTAAATAACCAAGGGTTCCCAAATTCACACCAATCAACGAAATCTCTTTGCCCGCAATTCCGCCCGCAGCCTGTAGCATGGTTCCGTCGCCTCCCAAAACCAGCATACACTCTACCTCTTCCTTCAACTCTTTGGAATCTTTTAGGGCCACACAACTTGCTCCATGGCTACTTAAATATGAGCTGATACGATTGGTAATCTCCATTCCCGGATCTTTTGTTTCATTTATTACGATACCAAACTTCTTCATCTTTTCCCCAATTATAAGGACTGGTGTGCTCTTCCCACTGTCTCTTTTATAAATTGTAAATTCTCGTCTTCATTACCAAAACCTGTGTGCTGCTCCATTTTTTCTTGCAATAAACCTTCCACATAACTTTCGGTATACTCTGCCGTCATTTCATTCCACTGCGGATTTTTTTCAATATGAATTAAATATTCTATATTCCCTTCCGGTCCTTTGATTGGTGAAAACTCTAATCCTAATACTGAAAATCCTAAAATTTCTGTTAAAGTATAAATCTTTTGGATTACTTCCTGATGAACACTCTGTTCTCTAACAACACCTTTTTTTCCTACTTTTTCTTTGCCTGCTTCAAACTGAGGTTTAATCAAACAAACCATCTGACCATAATCACACAATAATCTTCTTGCAGGCAACAAAATTTTACTTAAAGAAATAAAGGAAACATCCACAGATGCAAAATCCAAATCATCTTGAATATCATCTCTCGTAAGATATCTAAAATTAGTTTTTTCCATACATACGACGCGTTCATCATTTCTAAGACTCCATGCCAACTGCCCATGTCCTACATCTACAGAATACACTTTCTTGGCACCGTTTTGTAACATACAGTCGGTAAATCCTCCGGTAGAAGCACCAATGTCCATGCAAATCTTTTCATCTAATATAATGTTAAACTGTTGCATGGCTTTTTCTAGTTTCAAACCACCGCGACTAACATATTTTAAAGTCTGTCCCTTTACTTCAATGGAAGCTTTTGCAGGATCAAAAGTTGTTCCTGCCTTATCTTCTCTTTGACCGTTTACAAAAACATTTCCGGACATAATAATGGCTTTTGCCTTTTCTCTGGAAGTCGCAAATCCCTGCTCTACCAATAAAACATCTAATCGTTCTTTCATTTATAACTCCGCGTAAGCTTTTATTACTCGTTCTACTACACCAGTAGCATCAATTCCGACTTCTTTTTTTAGAATATCTACATTTCCATGCTCCACATATTCATCCGGAATGGCAATGGTAAGAACTTCAGAATTCAATTCCTGTTCATCAACAAAAGCTCTTACTTTTTCCCCATAACCACCACTGGAAACATTTTCTTCCATAGTAACGAGTAATTTATGATTTTTACTTAAATTTGTAACTGCATCTTCATCAATGGGTTTGACAAAACGAGCATTTACTAAAGTACAGGAATATCCTTTTTCTTTTAATGCTTCTCTTACTTCTACAGCTGTTTTTACCATACTTCCTACTGCCAGTAAAGCAATGTCTTTTTCCTCATATATCATCTCGCTTTTACCATATTTAATTGCACTGCGGAAAGTTTCCAATCCATCATACGCTTCTCCACGAGGATAACGGACTGCAATAGGCCCCTGAAAACTTACGGCAAATTTCATCATATCAGAAAGTTCCCATTTATTTTTTGGTGCCATAATTTGCATATTAGGAATAGAAGAAAGGAAGGATAAATCAAAGATTCCCTGATGAGTTTCCCCATCGCTTCCCACTAAACCTGCTCTATCAATAGCAAAAACTACCGGTAAATTTTGGATACACACATCATGCAATACCTGATCATAAGCCCTTTGCAAGAAGGAAGAATAAATAGCTACGATTGGCTTTAACCCTCCTGCAGCCAAACCTGCTGCAAAAGTCACAGCATGCTGTTCTGCAATTCCCACATCAAAGAAACGATCCGGATAAAGATTTCGGAAACGCTTCAATCCTGTTCCATCAGGCATGGCTGCAGTAATTGCCACAACCTCAGGATTTCTTCTTGCAAGTTTAATCATGACTGTAGAAAATACATCTGTGTAATTTGCCTTTGGTTTTAATTTTTTTGGTACTCCTGTTTCAATATCAAAAGGTTCCGCACCATGAAATCTTGCCGGATGTTTTTCTGCCGGTTCAAATCCTTTTCCTTTTTTAGTCACAACATGAATCAATACAGCTGTTTTACAACGTTTTGCTTCATTAATTACAGTAACCAATCCGGGAATATCATGACCGTCTACAGGACCTAAATATGTGATTCCCATATTTTCAAATAACATCCCTGGTACAAACAACTGTTTTACACTGTTTTTTGCTTTTCTAATAGTATTTACAATTTCTTGACCATGTTTTTTCTTTAATAACGAATAATATATACCATCTTTCGTATTTCTATAATTATCTGCGGTACGAATACTGTTTAAATACTTGGACATACCACCTACATTTTCAGAAATAGACATATTATTGTCATTCAAAATAATCATAAAATTAGTATCCATGCGTGCCGCATTATTTAAAGCTTCGTAGGCCATCCCGCCGGTTAAAGAACCATCTCCTATAACAGAAACGACATAGTTATCCTCTCCCTTGATATCTCTTGCTTTTACAAAGCCTAATCCTGCGGAAATAGAAGTTGAGCTATGCCCTGTATCAAAGCTATCACATTCACTTTCCTGGCGTTTTGGAAAGCCACTCATGCCACCATATTTTCGTAAGCTGTGAAATCCTTCTTTTCTTCCTGTCAATAATTTATGGGTATAAGACTGATGACCTACATCCCACACAATTTTATCTTTCGGCAAATCTAACGCAAGGTGTAATGCCATCGTTAACTCCACCACACCTAAATTTGATCCCAGATGTCCACCTGTTTCACTAATGGAATGAATTAAAAATTCACGAATTTCTTTTGCTAATTCCTCATATTTTTGCGGTTCTATTTTCTTTATATCATTCGGTTGCTTAATCAAATCAAGAAGCATGATTTTGCCTCCTTTTTCTTATTTTTCCCTAGTAATTAACTCTTCAATTAATTGGTTTAAAAATTCATTTTTATTTTCAAAGGAATCCAACAATTCCAACGCTTCTTTGGATAACTTCTCTACATCTTCCTTTGATTTTTCCATACCATTTAAAGTAACGTAGGTAACCTTATTGTTCTTTTCATCACTGCCGGTCATTTTTCCAAGCACCTCTAAAGAACTGGTTATATCTAGAATATCATCTTGAATCTGGAATGCAATACCTACGTTATATGCAATTTTTTCCACAGCCTGAATTTCTGACTCTTTGGCACCTGCAAGAATGGCTCCAATCATCATGGAACTTTGAATCAACGCTGCAGTCTTATTTTCATGAATAAATAATAACAATTCATTAGTTACGTCTTTGGCATCCATATCTTCTGCTTCAATATCAGCCGTCTGACCACCTATCATTCCATAAACACCGGCCTTCTTCGCTAATATCTGCATTGCCTTTCCTATAGCAGGATTGGCTGGTTCTGCATCAAACGCTTTTAATGCTGTCTCAAAAGCAAAATTTAACAAACCATCCCCGGCTAAAATTGCCATACCTTCACCAAACTCTACATGAGTAGTTTTTCTTCCTCTTCTATACTCATCGTTATCCATGGAAGGCAAATCATCATGAACTAAAGAATAGGTATGTATCATTTCAATAGCAGCCATAAATGGCTCTATAATTTTACTATTTCCACCAAATAATTTATAGGTCTCTTCCATCAGCATAGGTCGTAGTCTTTTTCCACCAGCTAACACACTGTAATTCATAGCTTCCAATACCGTTTTTTGATATCCAATTTCCTTCGGTAAAAATGACTGAATTACCTGCTCTACTTCACTGACACGCTCTTGTAATCTAATCTTCCAACTCATCCAGTGTCCCCTCCTGATTTATCATAAGTACTTTTTTCTCTACCTGTTCTATCGTCTGATTACATAATCTTACATAATCCATACCTTTTTTGTATAACTCAAAGGAATCTTCTAAAGAAACCTCATCTGACTGTAATTTTGCAATCGTTTCATCTAACTTTTCCAATGCCTGTTCTAAAGATAATTTTTCTGCTTTTTTTTCCATATCTGCCTCCCGGTATCGTAAGAAAAATAAATCTTCCATTATGGTATCCGTTCTATGGTTTCTACATTCTCTACCCTAGCATGGATTTTTCCGTCAGTTACATAAATCTGCAGGATTTCTTCTCTTTCTACCTGTTCAATGCTTCTTATATTTTTATTGTTATCATTTACCATATAAGAATATCCCTGTTGCAACTTCTGCAATGGTGATAAACCTTGTAAACGTTCTATTTGTATCTGAAGTCCATGTTTTCTTTCATTCAACTTCTGTGCCATTAGTTCTCGCAACACTTCTTCACTACGTAAACATTGAAATTTCTTTTCTCGAATTTTTGCCATGGGACTAAGGCTTTGCAACAGCTGATTCTTTTGTATGGTTTGTATTTTAGCCATATGAACTTTTCGCTTCATATTATCGTCTAACCTACCACTACATTCTCTGATTTGTTCCAAGGTAAAAGACACATCATAAACTGCCAATTCTGCTGCGGCGGAAGGTGTTGGTGCTCTTAAATCAGAAACAAAATCTATAATCGTTGTATCCGTCTCATGACCAACTGCTGAAATAATAGGAACATGACAATCAAAGACTGCCTGTGCTACAATTTCCGTATTAAAGGCCCATAAATCTTCTAAAGAACCGCCCCCGCGGCCTACAATCATAACATCTACACCCAGCTGTTCCAAAGCACGGATTCCCTGCACAATACTTGCAGGTGCTGCATCTCCTTGTACAATTGCTGGATATAAAACAATCTGAACATAAGGGTTTCTTCTTTTTGTGATATTAATAATATCCCTAATTGCTGCACCGGTAGATGCAGTTACTACTCCTAAGGTACAAATATACTTAGGAATAGATTGTTTGTATTCTTTGGCAAAAAGCCCTCTTTCCAACAACTCTTGCTTTAAACGCTCGAATTGTTCAAACAGGGCTCCGGCTCCATCTTTCTTTATTTTACGGGCATATAACTGATATTTCCCATCTCGTTCATAAATATCAACACTACCCTCTACAATCACTTGCATACCCTCAGTCATTGTAAAATCAAGACCTCTGCGATTTCCCGCAAACATAACGCAACTGAGAGTTCCTTTTTTATCTTTTAATGTAAAATAAATATGTCCAGAAGAATGATATTTACAGTTGCTCACTTCACCTTGAACACTCACTGACTGTAACAAATAATCCTGCATGAACATATTTTTTATATACGCATTTATTTGTGCAACGGTATAAATATTCTGCATAATCACCCCTGCATCAGAATTCTTTATTTTGCGGCTTCTACAAATTTTGCTAATACACCATTTACAAAACCGGCAGATTCATCCTGTCCGAATTTCTTCGCTAATTCTACAGCTTCATTAATAGCAACACCCACCGGAACTGCTTCGTCATATTTCATTTCGTATACAGCTAGGCGGATAATCGTTACATCAACCTTGCCCATTCTTTCTGTGGACCAACCTTTTGATTTTTCATTAATCAAAAGATCAATCTCCTCTAATTTTTCGTGAATAGCGGAAAACTTCTTAACAATATGAGTTTCATCTTCTTCTGTCATTTCTACATCTTCATGCTCCAAAAAAAGACGACACTGTTCTTCCATTTCCTCTTTTTCAATAAATTCTACACGAAACAATAATTTAAAAACCTGTTCTCTTAAACTTCTTCTGTTCATTCTATATAGCTCCAACTATTTTTTCTGCATATCTACACTTGCAATTCGAATATCTACATCTGTTACAGTAAGACCTGTCATATTTTCAATGGTAGATTTTACTTTATCCTGAACTTTGCTACAGGTTCCCGGAATGTTATATCCATATTCCATCATAATTGCCAAAGCAACCTTAACACGTTTTCCATTGATAGCAACCTTAACACCTTTGCCAAGATTCTTTCTTCCTACCTTACTCATAACTTCGTTTGTAATATTTCCTGCCATTGCAGCCACACCTTTCACTTCTGTTGCTGCAAGTCCGGCAATCACTGCTACCACATCATCTGTAATCTGTACAGTTCCTTTATGTTCATCATTCTGCAATACATACGTATTTCTATTAAAATCTTTTTCCATGAAATAACCTCCTTATTTTCCGGTTATAGTTCCTCATACATTATACCATTGTAAAATTTTTTTGCCTAGTATTTTCTTACCTATTCCCTTACCTATTTACATCACATAAACTTCCAAAAGGGCGAATTACAGCCAAAAGGTAATGCTTAATTGTCTTGGAGAATCCGTATACATAATACTATTATTTTCTCCTGTTAAATAATAAAAAATATTTTGGTTATAAATCAGTTCCTCTATTACACATTCATATACGTTCATATCGGCACACTTTAGAGTAACACTTTCTCTCTCTTCTTCTTTGTATCTGGAAATCAATTTCTCCAATTGTTCATAATTCATTTCCTCAAAATAAGCACCTTCGCGCACATAATAATTGGCCTCTTTTGCATCACAAAACGGTAAAGGAACCAAATCGCTCATTGTATGGGTTTTTAAAATTTCTTCTGTTGACACACATAAATAATCATAATTGACAGATAATGTATTTTGTATCGGTTGCGACTCATCCTCAAGTTGCATTAGATAGGAAGCATCACCCCATGTAGCATCTAAATAATAAAACTCATTTTCAATTTTCACCAAATTCCAAGCATGTCCCTCACCATTACTGACAGTACCTATAACAAGTGTGGATGGTACCTGCAATTTTCCCAACAAATATTGAACGGCTTTAGCATAACCTTGACAAACAGAAACGTGATTTAAAAAAACAGAACAAATATTTTGATTATCTTTTGCCTCTATATCATACTCTGTATTCTTAATAACGGTCTCATAAACAAATTTTACTTTTTCATAATCTGATGCATCTGACGGAAGATTAGAAAGCACCCTATATACTTCTTGCTCTATAAGTGTTTTCTTTTCTTCTCTTTCTTCACCAACATAAATATAGGAACCCTGAAAGGTTATTTTTTTTACGATATCTCCTAACGTGTATTTTACAAAGGAATAACCATCTACATAAAAAATTTCCGGATGATCCATTAACACACATTGAAATACCTTGTCCACAATCGCTGTATCAGTAGTGGAAAGAACCATCTCTTCTATATCATTTTCCAATGCGTATAAAATCTCAGTATATACATTTTGCTGCGTAATTTCCAAAGAGGAAAAATAGAACAATTCCTGTTGCTTTCGCATAATATCCGCTTTTATTTCATTACTAAAAGAAGATGTCCTATTTGTATTTTCTTCTGTCAGAGTAACAACAGTTTCCTCTCTCTTTCCTTCTTCGTAGGGTAAAACACTTTCTGTCATCAGTTGAACATTCTGCAAAACTGTGTCTTTTCCGGTTTCTGCCGGCAACATACAGCCACATAAAATCGACACACACAACAGTACACAACTTAGCCTTTTCATAATGCCACCTCTTTTACAGCATCTTCAGATCTTCTCGATTCTTTAGGTATTTTTCCCAAATTCAGACAATTCTAATCCCGGATTACGATCCAATGTCATACCAACACTCCAAGGATTTACAAATAATAATAATGGATTTCCTTTCATATCCTTTACTTTCTTCATATCTGAAGTACCGGTAATCTTGTCTACATTGATTTCTTCCTTGTTTTCAATCCAACGAATATGCTCATATGGAAGACGTTCTAATCTAATTTCTACATTATACTCATTTTCCAAACGATATTTTAAAACATCAAACTGAAGAACACCAACTACCCCTACAATAATTTCTTCCAAACCTGTATTAAATTCTTGGAAAATCTGAATTGCCCCTTCTTGAGCAATCTGTGTAATTCCCTTTACGAATTGTTTACGTTTCATGGTATCTATCTGTCTCACTCTGGCAAAATGCTCCGGAGCAAAAGTTGGAATTCCTTCATATTTAAAACCAGCTTTTGGCATACTAATCGTATCTCCGATAGAGAAAATACCCGGATCAAATACACCAATAATATCTCCTGCATATGCTTCATCTAAGATTTTTCTTTCACTAGCCATAATCTGCTGTGGCTGTGAAAGACGCATTACTTTGTTTCCTTGTACATGCTTAACTTCCATATTGGCATCAAATTTACCCGAACAGATTCGCATAAACGCAATTCTATCTCGATGAGCTTTATTCATGTTTGCCTGAATTTTAAATACAAAGGCAGAAAACTCCTCCTCTACAGGATCAATTAGGCCTTTGTCAGATTTTCTTGGTAATGGTGTTGTAGTCATTTTCAGAAAATGCTGTAAGAAAATCTCCACTCCAAAGTTAGTCAAAGCAGATCCAAAAAATACAGGTGTTAAATCTCCACTTTGTACTGCTTCCAAATCAAATTCTGCGCTGGCACCGTCTAAAAGTTCAATTTCATCCATTAAATGATTTTTATTTTCTTCACCAATGTGTGCCAAAATAGCGTCTTCATCTCCGATAGGAATAATAGAAGTTTCTCCTTCTTTGGTACCTTTTTCTGTGTCAGAATAAGTGACTACAGTCTGAGTTTCTCTGTCGTACACACCCTTGAAATTTTTACCACAACCAATAGGCCAGTTAATTGGACAAGTTGCAATTCCCAACTCTTTTTCAATTTCATCCAACAATTCAAAGGTATCATTAGCATCACGGTCTAATTTATTAATAAAGGTAAAAATTGGTATTTTTCTCATAACACAAACTTTAAACAACTTTCTTGTTTGTGCTTCTACCCCTTTTGATGCATCTATAACCATTACTGCTGAGTCTGCTGCCATTAACGTACGATAGGTATCCTCCGAGAAATCCTGATGTCCCGGTGTATCCAAAATATTGATGCAATAATTATCATAATTAAACTGTAACACAGAAGAAGTTACCGAAATACCTCTTTCCTTTTCAATCTCCATCCAATCGGAAACTGCATGACGGGCAGTTGCTTTTCCTTTAACACTACCTGCCAAATTAATTGCCCCACCATAAAGCAAAAACTTTTCTGTTAATGTTGTTTTTCCCGCGTCCGGATGGGAAATAATTGCAAAAGTTCTTCTTTTATTTATTTCACTTGCATAATTAGCCATTTTTATTCCTCCAATAGTAACTTTACACAGTTCTCATTAGTATACCATACTTTCATTAAAAAACAAATTTATTTCTGGGCAACTGTACTAATAATAATATTTTCTTCTGCCATATTTGTCTTTCTTGTTACAATATCCATAATCTGTGCTAAATGCGCGTCTGTAAGCTCTTGTGCACAAACAACCACATCCACACTCTCTTCTCCTATACTAACAACAGTTTCCGAAAAACCTTTTGCAGATAATAAAATCTCTGCTTCCATTTCCATTTCACTACGTCTTGTCATAGAAACCATGTCAGCCACTGCCTGTTCTTTTTGCACAGAATCCAAAACTTCATTATTTACAATTTCCTCCAAAGCTTCCCTGTTTTTTGCTCTGGTCTGTTCTTTTAACACTCTTGCTGCAGATAAGGTTGATACAGCCTGTGTGCTTGTAAACACAGCCTCCCCCGGAGTCCCATCTACGGTTTCATCCATAGCTTCTTCTTCATTGGAGGATAAGTCTACCACAATATCCTCTGTAGAATCTGTGCTGGTGAGTACCACATCTTCCCCACCTTCTGTTAAACTCATATCTTCTTCCAAATAATTTTCTGTATAAACAGCCTCTTCTTCCAAACTATCAATGTCAGACAAAATATCTTCTTCTGACAAATCCAATAATGCTGTCATCTCCTCATCTGTCATCATCTCATCGGTAACTACCAGCGTTTCGTCTTTCATTTTGTTTCCTGCGAAATTTAAGTAGCCGGCAATAGCAATCATAATAGCCAATGCAGTAATCATAATTTGGTTCTTTTTCAAACTTCATTCTCCTATTCTTGATATTTCATCTTTACTACTTTAATTTTATGTTCTTCGATCCCAAATAATGCCTGAATTACTTCACTAATATTTTTTTGTACTAAAATTTGGTCACCTCCCTGTGCTACCACACTAACACCGGCAACTTCTGCACCTGTTTCTTTCGTTACATAAGGTACCTTATCTCCCTGAGAATTGATTGTATATACAGTTTCTTCTTTGCTATACATTTCATTGGTACTACGATTACCTCCTTCCGAATCTGTTTCCACAATATTGCTTCGTTCCAAGGGAATATCTTTTTCTACGATTTTTTCTCCTTGGGAAGCTAAGGTAATCATAACCTTGACTTTTCCCACTCCTTGCATAGAAGCTAACATAGCCTCTAATCGTTTTTCCAAGCTATTAACAATATATTCTTCCTCTTGTATTTTTTCCGATATAGGAACCGCAAGTCTCGAATTCTCACTTTCCGTAACAGGATCATCTTCTAATATGTTATTCATATTAACATCATCTCTGCCCCATAAATCGGACACCTTGTTCGAACTGTTTTCCTCATTTTTTACCGGCCAAGCAATCACCAATAATAGAATTCCTGTTAAAATGAGAATTACCATATTATCTTTTTTCATAATGGTTTGTTTTAAACTTTCCATATCAAACTTCTTCATTCTACCATTTCGTCTGCAGAAACAACTATTTTCTCAATAGAAATCTTATGATGTTTGTCATTTTCTGCTTCCGTTCCTTCCTCATTTTCTTGTTCTTCACTCACATAAATATTTGTCTTTTCTATTCTTTTCTCCACTTCCTCTTGCTTGATTTCGTATGTTTGTTCCATCTTATCCATATATTCATCCCACTGTTTATAATAATCTTGTGTTAAAACAGATGAAAAAAATTTTTCCTTTTGTCCCAAATACGAACCAAAAGAAAAAAATAATTGAGCTATTACCATGAAAGAAATTATAAATTTCACATACTTTTCATATTTCACACCAATCCCCAAATGCAAAAAAGTCTGACTAATAATTAAAAATATAGTAATGCGTTTTACTGCATCTAAAAACAAAGAAAACATATTTAAAATACTCCGTTGGTTGCACCGGCAGTAACTGCAATTAACACCACAAACAATAACAACCCATAACTTACTGTTTGTAAAATCATAAAAATAGCTTCTCCCACCTGGTTCATACATTGAATCATTTTCTTTTCCGCCACAAAACTTAAAAGTGCTGATATAATTTTGAAAATACTCCCCATAAGAAATATTTTTACCATTGGATTTAAACATACCATTAGCAAAAAAATTCCTCCTGCAATTCCAACGCTATTTTTAATTAAAACAGCGCTTCCTAACCAAATTCTCAACATCCCTTCTGATACTTCTCCTATTCCCGGTATAGACTCTATTGTTTTATACACAGTCTCTCCCTTTACCTTATCTATCAGTGGATTTATGAAAGACTGTAAAATACTGGCACCGGTTAACATACCGAGAAGTAGCTTTAATATAAATTTAATGGCTTTACGATAAAAATCTAAAAATATTACCATTTTCCCCTCTTCCCAAATACCATTCATAAATACAAATAACATATATGTACTTAATGCCGGAAGTAGTAGCGCTATCAATACCCACTCCACTACATAGATTACAATAACAGCAATTTGATAATAACCTAATCCCGTTCCCACTCCAATCGTAGTTCCTATGATTCCAAAATAAGTAGGAAAAAAAACACGCATAAACTGCTCGATATTTCTTAATGTTTCTTCTCCAATTTCTAACGCCTGTCCGAAACAATTGACAAAAATCAAAATTAAAATCAGATAATTCACATAAAATGATAGCTCTGCAATCTGATTGTTTCGGAAAATATCTTTAAAATTAGAAAATAAAGCAGATATTATTAGTACAATCACAATTGTAATAATAATATTTTTCAAATCCATCCATTCCAATATAATTGCATCTCTTATCTTTTCAACGAAAGAAATCAAAAATCCCTTTCCGCTATTATCATAAGTTTCTTTCATCAACTCCCAAAACGAAATACCTGAAGAAAATGTTAATTCTTCAATACTTTTTTCCAAATCCCTAATTTTAAATTCATCATATATTTGTTGAAATTCCATTTTCTATCCTTCATTCCCACTCATGCTATCGTCTAAATATTGTATTCTTTAATGGCTTCTATAACGGAAATTAAAATAGGAATTCCTGACACCAACACCAGCATCTTTCCAACAATTTCAATTTGATTTCCCACCGAGGATGCTCCTGCATCTTTGCAAATTCCTGAAGTAAATTCGCATATGTAGGTGATTCCAATAATTTTAAATAAAATTTTATAAAACGTTTTATTTTCTTCCAAGAAAGAAGAAATTTCATAAAAAAATTCTTCCATCTTTTTTAAAATTTCAAGCATCCATACTCCAAAAAGTAAAGATAATACTACAATAATGAGCATGGAATACTCTTGTTTATATCCTTTCAATATAAGATACAAAATCACTCCTACCAACGAAATCATACAAATGGTTATTACATTCATACTTATGCCTTTCTACAACTGAAATAAGGTTTGCATCGTCTGAAACAGATCATATATATATGGCAAAATCCATGATAAAACCACCAGCAAACCGGCTAAAGATATTAAAAAAGCATGTTCTTCCCGTCCACTATGTTTCAAAACCTGTCCTAAAATTGTTACTAGTATTCCTACTGCTGCAATTTTAAAAATCAAGCCTACTTCCATTTTCTCACCTTTATATAAGGACCAATATCAGCACAATCCCTGCACATAAACTAATTGTCCATACAATCCTTTCCCTTTCCAGTTGTCCTTTTCGTATAGTTAATTTTCTTTCTTTCCATTTTTCTCTCTGTTCTTCCACTAATTTTATTTGTATCACTTCATCTTCAAATCCGGTAAAGACTGCAAATTCTTCAATCAATTTTTTCTCTTCCTCCTGAAGTTTTCTTTCCTTAAAATATAAATTCCATTCCTCTATCCATATATTTGCAAATCCTTCCCCTCTATATTGCTGCATTCGTTCAAAAATTCTTTGAAAACATTCTCCTTCTCTTCCGCCTATTTTTTCTCCTATTTCATAACCGGCAAATGCTAAAGATTGTTTTCTATAAGAAATTTCACTTAAAAACATTTGCATAATATTTTCCCACATCTGAGCAAACATAATTTTTTCTCTTTCTTTTTGAATATATAAAAAACCAATTCCTGATGTTCCTAACATAATGCAAATTGATCCTGCTATTTTTAACATTCTACCCTTCCCTTCGTAGGTATATTTCTGTTTGAAAATCATTTTGCTCCTTATGCAAAAAAACAAACAATCCAAATGCCTCACTCCAAGGCTCCTTTAAAATTTTCTCCTGTTGTTTTTTATCTCCATGGATTGTAGCAATTACTGTACTACCTCTTCCCACCATATGACTTACCATATTTTTTTCCTCGTCATTTCCCAATTCATCTACTGCTATCACCTCTGGAGCCATAACTCTTAATAGCATCCTAATACCAACTATTTTTTCACAATTATCAAGAATATCTGTTCTGGGACCTACATCTAATTGTGGAATTCCCTGAAAACATGCCGCTATTTCCCCTCGTTCATCAACTACTCCTACGTTTTTTCCTCTCCACTGCTCATTTCCATAAGATAAACTACGTACAATATCTCGTAAAAGAGTCGTCTTTCCTGCTCCCGGTGGCGAAATTATTAATGTATTTAATACCCGATTTTTATGATAAATATATTCCATCATTTCATTCGCCACTCCAACAACTTCATGCGCAATCCTGATATTTAAAGATGAAATATATTTTATGGTTTGCAGATTTCCTTGTGCATCTTTAATAACTTCTCCACATATTCCTATTCTATGTCCTCCTTTAATGGTAAGAAATCCTTGTTTTATTTCCTCACTGAATGCATATCTGGAATCCATGCACCAAAAATCCAATAATTTTTGAATATCCTGATATCTAAAAACTTTTCCATTTAAGTAACTTCTTATAATGTTTCCATCTTTATCAAGTGAATTTTCTTGTTGCCTAAAATAAATTCTAATTGGTTGATTCACCCGAATACGTATTTCTGTAATATCTTCTATATTGTCTAAAACATTTTTCCAAAATCCGTTTTCACTTCCGGGAAATATGTTTTGATAACGATTTATATTCTGTACCATCTTTAATAATTTCACTCCTTGTCCCTTTTAACTAAATATATGTTTTACTTGGCAACATATTACTAAAAAATATTGTTTTAAAAGAAATACATAAAATGGAATAAAATCTATTTACAAAGATAATAATAGATGTTATTATCAAAATACAAACAATAACAATAATCATTATTAAATAAAGGAGGTTATTTATTATGAGCAATACAAACGCACAGCAAATAAACAATTTAGTAGCTTTATTGGATGGATATGCAACCAATGGAGGTCATCACCTTAATGTAAATGTTTTAAACAGAGAGACATTGTTAGACGCACAAAAACACCCTGAAAACTATCCTCAGTTAACCATTCGCGTTTCCGGTTATGCTGTAAACTTTATAAAATTAACACCGGAACAACAGACAGACGTTATTAATCGTACTTTCCATAATGCTGTATAATTAAGCTTTTATCTATTCCACTCACTATAAAGAGGGTCGCTACCTTATTGGTAGTGGCCCTCTTAAACTTCTTATATTTTTATTTATTAAAACCTTTCACATGCAAAAAACCTCCGCCAATAAGCGGAGGTTTTACTAGTTATTAGTTATTTGCAGGAACATCTTTCATGGAGAAGCTAATTCTACCCATTTTGTCTTTTCCAAGACATACAACAGTTACTTTATCACCTAAAGTAAGAACATCTTCTACATGATTGATTCTTTCTTTACAAATCTTAGAAATGTGAACCATTCCTTCTTTACCAGGAGCAAATTCAACGAAAGCACCGAATTCTTTGATACTTACAACTTTACCTTTGAAAATCTGACCTTCTTCGAATTCTGTAGTAATGATTTTAATCATTTCTACGGCGCTGTCCATCATTGCTGCATCTGTACCACATACGGAAACATTTCCATCATCTGTAATATCGATCTTAACACCTGTACGAGCGATGATTTCATTGATTGTTTTTCCTCTCTGACCAACAACTTCACCAATTTTTTCTGGATCAATCTGAAGAGATACAATCTTAGGTGCATATTCACCAACTTCTGGTCTTGGTTCTGCAATACAAGGAATCATAACTTCATCTAAAATGAAGAATCTAGCTTCTCTTGTTTTTGCAATTGCTTCTTCTACGATAGGTCTTGTAAGACCGTGGATCTTAATATCCATCTGAATAGCTGTGATACCTGTCTTTGTACCAGCTACTTTAAAGTCCATATCTCCAAAGAAGTCTTCTAATCCCTGAATATCTGTTAATACAATGTAATCATCATCTGTATCACCTGTTACAAGACCACAAGAAATACCTGCTACTGGTTTTGTAATAGGAACACCAGCTGCCATTAAGGACATTGTAGATGCACATACAGATGCCTGAGATGTAGAACCATTAGATTCAAATGTTTCAGATACTGTACGAATTGTGTATGGGAAATCTTCTTCAGATGGAAGTACAGGTACTAAAGCTTTTTCAGCTAATGCACCGTGTCCGATTTCTCTACGTCCAGGTCCTCTGGATGGTTTTGTTTCCCCAACAGAGTATGAAGGGAAATTATAGTGATGCATATATCTCTTAGTTGTTTCGTTAGGATCTAATCCATCCACTTTCTGCATTTCAGATAATGGAGCTAAAGTTGTTACTGTACAAATCTGTGTCTGTCCACGTGTGAACATTGCAGAACCATGTACTCTAGGAATTAAATCAACTTCTGCTGCTAATGGACGAATCTGTGTAATAGCACGACCGTCTGGACGTTTGTGATCTTTTAAGATCATTTTTCGAACTGTCTTTTTCTGGTACTGATATAAAGCTTCACCAAGAATTGGTAACCATTCTTCTTTTTCAGCAAAAGCTTCTTCTAATTTTTCACGAATTACACGTAAGTTTTCTTCTCTTACCTGTTTTTCATCTGTGAATACTGCAACTTCCATTTCTTCTGGAGTTACAACTTCTTTCATAGCTGCAAACATTTCTTCTGGAATAGCACAGCTTGTGTATTCATGTTTTGCTTTACCAACTTTTTCTACCATATCGTTGATAAATGCGATAATTGTCTGGTTGATTTCATGAGCTTTGTAAATAGCATCAATCATAACATCTTCAGGAATTTCGTTAGCACCTGCTTCAATCATGATAACTTTTTCGCTTGTAGAAGCTACTGTTAAGTTAAGGTCGCCATTTTTCCACTGTTCCTGAGATGGGTTGATGATTAATTCACCATCTACCATACCTACCTGTGTTGTTGCACATGGTCCACAGAATGGGATATCAGAAATACTTGTAGCAATTGCACTACCAAGCATAGCAACTAATTCTGGACGACATTCCGGATCAACGCTCATTACCATATTGTTTAATGTAACGTCATTTCTGTAATCTTTTGGGAAAAGTGGACGCATTGGTCTGTCGATAACACGGCTTGTTAAAATCGCGTTTTCACTTGCTTTTCCTTCTCTTTTGTTAAATCCTCCAGGGATTTTACCTACTGCGTATAATTTTTCTTCATATTCTACGCTTAAAGGGAAGAAATCAATTCCTTCTCTTGGTTTTTCACTTGCTGTTGCAGTACAAAGTACTGTAGTATCACCATACTGCATAAAT
>JAFYWF010000102.1 GCA_017558145.1 Lachnospiraceae bacterium | reverse complement strand
TAAGTGAAGTTCCCATCAAAACAAGCAAATTCAAGAAAAGTGGGAAGAGAAGGTAGGCGGAGTTCCCATCAAAACAAGTAAATTCAAGAAAAGTGGGAAGAGAAGGTAAGTGAAGTTCCCATCAAAACAAGTAAATTCAAGAAAAGTGGGAAGAGAAGGTAGGCGGAGTTCCCATCAAAACAAGCAAATTTAAGAAAAGTGGGAAGAGAAGGTAGACGGAGTTCCCATCAAAATAAGCAAATTTAAGAAAAGTGGGACAAGAGAAAGGAGAAGAGAGAACATGATTCAAAAATTGTTGGAAATAGAAATGAAAGAATTAAAGAAGATAATAATAGACGTTGAAAAAAGAATAAAAATTGTAACAAGCAGTAAATTGCGAGTAAAAAATGCAGAGACAGGATTTCAATATTATTTATTAGACGAAAAAAATAATAATGAATACGGTGTTTATATAAAGAAAAGTGAAATACATCTTGCCAAGGAAATAGCGCAAAGTGATTATGATTCTAAATTACTCAAAAATGCCAAAAAGCAATTACGTGCCATAGAAGTGTTCCTAAAAAAATATGAAATGTACAGTGTAAAGGGGATTTTTCAGAAAATGCATCCGGGGAGACGAGCTTTGGTGAATGGAATGATTATATCAGATGAAGAATATATAAAAAGGTGGGAGGCAGTAACTTTTGAAGGAAAACAACAATGGGATAATGATAGTGTGATTATGACTGAAAGAGGCGAAAGAGTACGTTCTAAATCAGAGAAAATAATTGCAGACAAATTATATATGTTGGAAATTCCATATCGTTATGAATATCCAATTATAATGGATGGAAATATAAGGGTTTATCCGGATTTTACAATTTTAAAGATGCCGGAAAGAAGAGAAGTATACTTGGAGCATTTTGGTATGATGGATGATATAGATTACGTGAATACAGCGATTTTTAAATTGAATTCCTATGAAAGAAATGGAATCTGCCTGGGGGTTGATTTGTTTATTACTTATGAAACTAGCAAAAAAGCAATTAATGTGAAGGCATTGGATCAGATGCTGAAGAAAATATTTTGTTAGGTAAATATTTTGTTTTGTGCCAAAATCATCTAATTAAAAAATAAAATTGAAATTTGGGATGTAGTTTATTACAATAAAAGACAACGATATGCAAAGGAAGTTACCCCATGCAAAAATTATTGCAAGATATAAAAAATCAAGAATATAGTCAGATTTACCTTTTATACGGTGAAGAGGATTATTTGAGAAAACAGTACAGAGATAAATTGAAAGATGCCTTGATTGATGATGGGGACACTATGAATAACCATTATTATGAGGGAAAAGATACAAAAATAGAAGAAATTATAGATTTGGCAGAGACATTACCTTTTTTTGCCAGTCGAAGAGTTATTGTGATTGAAAATTCCGGTTGGTTTCAAAAAGGTGGAGATAAAATGGCAGAATATCTCTCCAGTCTTTCAGATACAAGCTACTTTATTTTTGTGGAAACGCAAACAGACAAACGTTCCAAATTATATAAAGCAGTAAACAAGTTGGGACGTGTCAGTGAATTTGCAAGTCAGGATGAACAAACCTTGAAACGTTGGATTTTAGGGATGTTAAAAAAAGAAGGTAAGAATATCACAGCAACGGATCTGCAGTTTTTATTGGAACGTACAGGAACACAAATGGCACATATAAAGACCGAAATGGAAAAGTTATTATGCTATACACTAGATAAAACAGAAATTACTAAAGCAGATATTGAAAATGTATGTACTAAAAGGGTACAGAATCAGATTTTTGATATGATTAATGCGATTGCGGATAGAGATCAGAAAAAAGCATTACAGCTATATTATGATTTGTTGACATTAAAAGAGCCACCTATGAGAATATTGGCACTTATAGGTCGACAGTTTAATCTTTTATTACAAGTTAAGGAATTGAAAAAGAAGGGATATTCAGGACAGGTAATTGCAACAAAAACAGGGCTTCATGGATTTGTTGTAGGGAAATATGAAAAACAGGCGACAAAATTTAAAACGGCAGAATTGAGAGAAGCTTTGGAAGCATGTGTGGAAGCTGATGAAAATGTAAAAACCGGAAAAATGAATGATGTCATGAGTGTAGAGATTTTAATTTGTAAGTATAGCGCCGGCGAAAAAAAGATGTAGTGGTAGATAAATAACAAATAGCAGAAAGTGGGAACCGGCGTAGAAACAATCATAAATGAAAGCTATTTGACAACAATAGGAAAGAAAATGGGAAAAAACACAAAAGAATTATGAGGAAAAGGGAAATTGGATGGAATTATTTGGAATTATATTTTACGTTATCATTATAGCCATTTTTGCCGGTGCAAAAAAAGCAGCTAAATCAGGAAAAGGAACTACAGCAATCCCAAACATACAGAAAAAAGGAAGGTATTCTATGCCGAACGTACCACCTATGAAAAAGAGTACCTCTATATTTATGGAACCTCATGTAGAGGAAAAATATCAGCCCAAAATCCGAACCAACAATCTATGGGGTGAGGATGAACATGCGGATAAAAGAATTGTGGCTCTGCGTTTGATGGAAGGAGATCCGGTGCCACAAGGGTATGTGCGTATCCAATGTCCTTATTGTGCTGCGGATAATTTGGTAACGAAACATTGTAAGCAATATCATAGTTGTTATTTTTGTCGGGTTCCGATCGATTAACGATAATAAAGAGAAAAAAATGAAATGGAGGAAAGTAACATGGCAATTGCAGTATTTTTTGCAAACGGATATGAAGAAATTGAGGCATTAACCGTAGTTGATTTGACAAGAAGAGCGGGGATCGAAACATGGATGGTTTCTATTACAGATGAAAAAGCAGTGACGGGATCTCATGGAATTTGTGTTTCTATGGATAAAACATTGAATGAAGTGAATTTTGATGAAGTAGATATGCTTGTACTTCCGGGAGGAATGCCGGGAACAACAAATTTAGGAGCTTGTGAATTTTTGATGGAAAAAGTGAAGGAATTTGATCAAGCGGGAAAATATATAAGTGCTATTTGTGCAGCTCCTACAGTATTTGGTCATTTAGGACTTTTAAAAGGGAAAAAAGCGTGTTGTTACCCAAGTATGGAAGATGGTCTTGTAGGAGCAGAAGTTATTTACGAATCTACGGCAATTGCAGATCATATTCTTACTAGTCGTGGTATGGGTACAGCCATTGAGTTTGGTCTGCAGATTATCGCAAGGTTCCAGGGACAGGAAGCGGCTGATGATATGGCAAAAAAAATTGTATACAAAGCATAAAAAACAGGGCTGCCAAATGGCAGCCCTGAACTTGTTGGAAGAAACTATTTCATCTGTTCTTCCTGTTTTTTAATCATACGTCTTACCATTTCACCACCGATAGAACCGGCTTCACGGCTTGTAAGGTCACCGTTGTAACCTTCTTTTAAGTTTACACCTAATTCAGATGCTACTTCTGTTTTGAAACGATCCATTGCAGCTTTTGCTTCTGGTACTTCCATAGATTTACTTCTGTTATTCATGGTTTTCACCTCCGTTTTTTGTTTGTTGTAACGGTTCAAATTAAGTTACAACTAATTTTCGTGTTTTTGAGATAAGCGGCTAAACATGACGCTTATCTCTGTGAGACCTGCGTTTTGTTTATCACTTATCTTGATATTATTGTGTGCAGTAATCAACTTTTTATAATGGAAAAATTTTGTAAAATCTGTTTTTGAAAAAGGAATGAAATTAGAGAAATATATTTGAAAAAATATTATTGATCCCTCAAATTTTACATATCAGATTTATAGAGGATGAAAGAAAGAGGTATGGAAGCAAAATTAAAGAATAAATAAATGAGAATCCTAAAAAAACACTAGAAAACTAGGAAATAGTATGGTATACTTGTTGCGATTGTTGGCAGAGAATGTCATCATAAGAAAAGACGAAAGCGAAAAGAGCTTTTAGGGAGGAAATAGATACATGAGTTTACAGGTAGAAAAATTAGAAAACAACATGGCAAAACTTACAATTGAAGTAAGTGCTGACGAATTAGAAAAAGCAATTGAAAAAGTGTTCCAGAAACAGAAAAAGAATATTAACGTTCCTGGATTCCGTAAAGGTAAAGTACCACGTCAGATGGTAGAAAAAATGTACGGAAAAGAAGTATTTTACGAAGACGCTGCAAATGAATTAATTCCTGCAGCTTACGAAAAAGCATATGATGAATGTGAAGAAGAAATCGTTTCTTCTCCAAAGATTGCTATCGTTCAGTTAGAAGCTGGCAAACCTTTCATCTTTACAGCAGAAGTTGCTTTAAAACCGGAAGTTGAATTAGGTGCATACAAAGGTGTTAAAGTTGATAAAGTAGAAGTAACTGTATCTGATGAAGAAGTTGAAGCAGAAGTAGAAAAAGAAAGAGAACGCAATGCAAGAAGCGTATCCGTAACAGATAGAGCAGTAAAAGACGGAGACCAGACAGTAATCGACTTTGAAGGATTCAAAGACGGTGTTGCTTTCGAAGGTGGAAAAGGAGAAAACTATCCATTAACTATTGGTTCCGGTCAGTTTATTCCAGGATTTGAAGATCAGTTAATTGGTAAAAACATCGGTGAAGATGTAGAAGTTAATGTAACTTTCCCAGAAAACTACCAGGCAGAAGAATTAGCCGGACAGCCAGCACTTTTCAAAGTTGTTATCAAAGAAATTAAAGAAAAACAGCTTCCTGAATTAGATGATGAATTTGCAGCAGAAGTATCTGAATTTGATACATTAGACGAATACAAAGCTGACGTGAAAGCTAACTTAATCTCTAAGAGAGAAAAAGATGTTAGAAATGCAAAAGAAGATGCAGTAATTCAGGCTATTATTGATAATGCAAAAATGGATATTCCAGAAGCAATGATCGAAACACAGCAGAGACAGATGGTAGATGAATTTGCTCAGAGATTACAGTCTCAGGGATTATCTATGGAACAGTACTTCCAGTTCACAGGTCTTACTACTGCGAAGATGATGGAACAGGTAAAACCTAATGCAGAAAACAAAATTAAATCTCGTTTAGTATTAGAAGCAGTTGTAAAAGCTGAAAACTTAGTTGCAACAGAAGAAGATTTCGAAGCAGAAGTAGCTAAGATGGCGGAAGCTTACCAGATGGAAGCTGATAAAGTAAGAGAAATGCTTGGT
>JAFYWF010000101.1 GCA_017558145.1 Lachnospiraceae bacterium | reverse complement strand
TTACGTTAGAGTTCCAGATTCTGTTTGTTTTTCTATTAGAATGGCTAACATTATTACCGAAATGTACGCCTTTTCCACAAATATCACATTTTGCCATTTTGACACCTCCTAACAATAAAATAGTCATTACGACTCACAACAGTGATATAATAGCAGAAGAATTGTCTAAATGCAAGCAAAAAATATAGAAAATATACAAAATATTGTAAAATCAAGAATTTCTGTTTCTTTTTTCCATTAAAACAGTTATAATAGCACATGATAAGATATTATTTTTATGTTAAGGAGGTACTATATGAAGGGATCTTCTATGAATACTCATATTGGTAAAATCACGATTGAAAATGATGTAGTTAGTAAATATGCAGGTAGTGTAGCTGTGGAATGCTTTGGTGTAGTAGGCATGGCAGGTGTTAATGTTAAAGACGGACTTGTAAAATTATTGAAGATGGACAGTATTACAAGAGGTATTGTTGTGAAAATGGTAAACAATAAGCTAGTACTGGATTTTCATGTAATTGTTGCTTACGGCGTAAGTGTTTTAGCTGTTGCTGATAATCTTATTAGTAATGTGAAATATAAAGTAGAAGAATTTACGGGAATTGAAGTAGCGAAAGTAAATGTCTTTGTTGAGGGTGTTAGAGCTATTGATTAAGGAGGAAAAATAGGTGGCTTCAAACAAAATTGATGTTAGAATGCTTTCTAAGATGTTCTTGGCTGGTGCCCAGAATTTGGAAGCAAAAAAAGAATGGATTAATGAATTAAATGTATTCCCTGTACCGGATGGTGATACAGGTACTAATATGTCTATGACTATTATGGCTGCAGCAAAAGAAGTGGCTGGTTTGATTGATGATGATATGGAAAGCTTGGCAAAAGCTATTTCTTCAGGCTCTTTACGTGGTGCAAGAGGAAACTCCGGTGTTATCTTATCTCAGTTGTTCAGAGGTTTTTGTAAAGTTATTAAAACAGAAAAAGAAATTGATATTGCAACTTTAACTTTAGCCACAGAAAAAGCTGTAGAGACTGCGTACAAAGCGGTTATGAAACCAAAGGAAGGTACGATTTTAACAGTCGCCAAAGGTGCTGCAATTAAAGCAAGAGAATTACAGAATGCCGGTGCCAGTGATATGGGTGAATTTATCGGAGAAGTAATTAAACATGCTGAATATGTATTAAGTCAGACACCTGAAATGTTACCTGTTTTAAAACAAGCAGGTGTAGTGGATTCTGGTGGACAGGGATTATTAGAAGTTTTAAAAGGTGCTTATGATGCTTTTCTTGGTAAAGAATTAGACTTTACATTAGGAGATATATCCAGTGCTTCGCCAAAAGTTAAGGTAGATGCAGAAAGTACAGCGAATATTAAATATGGCTATTGTACAGAGTTTATTATTCTCTTGACAAAACATTTTAATATTAAGCATGAAATGGATTTTAAAGCATACTTAGAATCTATTGGTGATTCTATTGTAGTAGTTGCTGATGATGATATTGTTAAGGTTCATGTTCATACTAATGATCCTGGTATGGCAATTCAGAAAGCATTAACTTTTGGTCAGCTTTCTAATATGAAGATTGATAATATGCGTTTAGAACATCAGGAAAAAGTAGTGAAAGAGGCAGAAAAAGCTGCGATTGCTGCAGAGACAGCAAAAGCTAGTGCTCCTGTAGAAGAAAGAAAAGAAGTTGGATTTATTTCGGTATCCGTTGGTGCGGGTATGGATGAAATCTTTACAGGACTTGGCGTAGATCGTATGATTTCCGGCGGTCAGACAATGAATCCAAGTACAGAAGATATGGTGAATGCTATTGACCAAGTAAATGCCGATACTATTTTTGTATTCCCTAATAATAAAAATATTATTTTGGCAGCAAATCAGCTTCAATACATGATAGAAGACAAGAAAATTGTCGTAATTCCAACGAAAACAGTTGCTCAGGGTATTACAGCGGTTATTAATTATGTTCCGGATTTATCTGTGGAAGAAAACGAAGCAGTTATGTTAGAAGAAATCCAGAAAGTAAAAACCGGTCAGGTTACTTATGCAGTGAGAGATACCGAAATTGATGACAAAGTAATTCACGAAGGTGATTACATGGGAATCGGAGATAGTGGAATTCTTGCAGTTGGAAGAAATCAGGAAGAGGTAACTCTTACTATGGTAGATGAAATGATGGATGATGATAAAGAATTAATCAGCATCTATTATGGAGAAGAAGTGACAGAAGAAGAAGCACAAGTAATTGCTGATAAAATTAGTGAAAAATATTCTGATTGTGATGTAGAATTACAATTTGGTGGTCAGCCGGTATATTATTATATTATTTCTGCAGAATAAGTTTAGACGAATAATGAATTATAAAAAGAAGT
Organism: Lachnospiraceae bacterium; assembly: GCA_017558145.1. Classification (GTDB taxonomy): domain Bacteria; phylum Bacillota; class Clostridia; order Lachnospirales; family Lachnospiraceae; genus SFDP01. The sequence goes on along the minus strand of JAFYWF010000101.1, from coordinate 6,175 downwards.
TTATGTATCTGTTGATGGCATAAACTTCTTTTTTATTGTACATTTTTTTGTTAAATGTTATTATTTTTTTATCATTTAAAGACGAAAGAAGGCATAGCCATGAAAAAAGTAGGAACCATTGTTATAGGTATATTGTTTATTATAATAATAGGTATTTTTTTGATTCATACTGAAGAGGAAAATACGGATATCATGCAGGATAAAACAAAAGTAGGTATGGTCCTAAATGGTTCCATTAACGATTACAGTTGGGGGAGATCACATTATGAAGGATTGGAAAAGTGTGTTGATGAGCTTAATTTGGAAGTAATATATTGTGAAAATGTACCAACAGATGAATCCAGTTTATTGGTTATAGAGGAGTTAGTGGAATATGGATGCGAGATAATAATTTGCAATTCATTTGGTTTTGGAGAGTGGATTCTAAAAGCAGCGGAAATTTATCCTGATATTTATTTTTTGCATGCCACAGGAACTGAGATTGCAGATAATTTGTCTACTTATTTTGGACGTATGTATCAGATGAGATATTTAAGTGGAATTGTGGCAGGTTTGCAAACGCAGACAAATGAAATAGGATATGTTGCTGCTTTTCCTATTAGTGAAGTGAATCGTGGTATTAATGCTTTTACATTAGGGGTACGTAAAGTAAATCCTAATGCTCATGTTTATGTTAAATTTTCTGATTCATGGGAAGGAAAAGAGGAGGCCCAAAAGGCAACAAATGATTTGTTGAATCATCATAATATTGATATTATTGCTATGCATGTTGATACAAATATTCCACTGGAAATTGCTGAAAACTCAGGAATTTGGGCGATTGGATATAATTATGATAATGGTGAAGTTTACAAGAACTCCTTTTTAACAGCACCTATATGGCAGTGGGAGGAATTTTATCGTCCTAAAATTTTGGAATGTTTACAAGATAAATTTTACAGTAAAATTTATTGGCAAGATTCTAATACAGGTATTCTTTCATTGGCACCATTAACGGAGAATGTTAAACCGGGTATTGAAGCTATTGTAGAGAAAGAAAAAAAGAAACTTGAAAGCGGAAGCTGGGACGTTTTCTTTGGTCCTGTCGTTGATCAATATGGCATCACTAGGATTCATGAAGGAGAGAGCATGACGGATGATGCCATGTTAAATGCATTTGATTGGTATGTGGAAGGAGTTAAGATTGATGCAGAATAAACATAGGAGAGCAATACTTTTTATATTTGCACTTTTGATATTTGGTATTATTTTGTGTTCTATTTTTCTTTTTGGTAAAGAAAAAAATGATGTCGTTAAAATAGGATTTATTTTAAGTGGAAGTACTGATGAAAAGGGCTGGAACGGAATGCATTATCAAGGATATAAAAAAAGCTCTGAGAAATTAGGTACAGAAATGTTAGTCTTTGAAAATATAAAGGAATACACGGGTGAATGTAAAAAGGCTATCCATGAATTGGTGAAACAAGGGGCTTCCATGATTATATTATCCAGTTATGGATATTCTGAAGAAGTACTTGAAACAGTGAAACAATATCCACAAATTGTATTTTATGGTAATTCTTCCGAATATCATTTGAGCAACTTAACCTCCTATTTTGCAAGGCTATATCAGGCAAGATATATGTCCGGAATTATGGCTGGTATGAAGACTAAAACAAATCAGATTGGTTATGTTGCAGCAATGGAAAATAATGAAGTTAACCGTGGAATTAATGCTTTTGCATTAGGTGTAAAACGGGTAAATCCTGAAGCGACAGTTCACGTTATTTGGACTAACAGCTGGGATGATGAAGCGATAGAAAGAGGGGCCACGAAGAAATTAATACAGCAGAGAGCGGTAGATGTTGTTACCTATCATCAGAATCAGGATTTTGTCGCAAAAGAAGCTGACAATATGGGAATTTATTCTATTGGTTATCATATTGCAAGTGAAAACTTGTCTTCTAAATATTTAACGGCAGTGGTTTGCAATTGGGAAATTTTATATGAAGAGATCATAAAGAAATACTTACAGGGTAAGGCCAATGATGTTGATAATTTTTGGATTGGTTTAGATAAAGAGGCTGTTGGATTGACTGATTTTTCAGATGAGGTTACCCCTGAAATTATTCAGGAACTGGAAGATGCAAAAATACAAATTCTTAGTGGTAAAGATGTTTTTTCGGGAGTCATTTATGATAATAACGGTAAGCTTCGTTGTGGAGACGGAGAAATTATTAGAGACACGATATTGTTGGAACAATTTGATTGGTTTGTAGAGGGTGTATGTATTTATGAAGAATAGTTTAAAAGGAAAGACAAAATTAATTGGAGGAACCTTGGTTTTTGTAACAATATTCATCATAGTAGGTTTTTTGATGCAGAGTAAAATGCAGGAATTGCTTCATAATCATATGGAAACTCAGGTCATGAAGCATATGATGACCAGAGCCGAACTTATCAATGTACAATTGCAAGTAGAATTAGATGAATTGGAAGCAATTGCAGGTTACATAGAGAAAACAAAGGATGTATCAGATGTATGGGAAGATGCTGAAAAAGATATAAATACAGAATTTGGCTTGATAGCATTAGATGGCAATGCTTTGTGGGGAAAGTCACTTAGCTTCACTGAATACAGTGGTATTAAAGAGTCTTTTCGGGGGAATCGAGCTATCTCTTATGGTATGGAGGGTGGATTATTATTTACGGTACCGGTTTTTAATGGAAACAATGTAAAATATGTACTTTACAAATTATATGACAGAGAAATTTTAGCAGAATCATTTGATATGTCCTGTTATGACGGTACAGGCAATGTTGTTATGATTAATATACAAGGGCAAGTAATTATACCGGGGCTTTTTCCATATTCAGAAGAAATGCTGCATGATACTATGTGGAAAGATTATGCAGCAGAATTTAGAGATAAATTAAATATATCTACAGCAGCATCGATTTTTACAAAATCTAATGGTGGGCAATTTTTATTTGTCTCCGAAATTGAACATACAGATTTGATGTTAATTGGTTGTGTAGACGAACATGTGGTTATGCAAGACATTGTAAATGTATCCATGTTAGTTCTTTGGGTTTTTGGATTACTATTAGTTTTATTTATTATAGTTATTGTATATATCTTTAGTGCAGAAGAAAAAGTAAGGGAGAGTGAAGCTTTACGTGAAGCAAAACTTTTAGCTGAAAAAGCTAATTATGCTAAAAGTGATTTTCTGGCAAACATGTCTCATGAAATCAGGACTCCTATTAATGCTGTTATTGGTATGAATGAAATGATTTTACGTGAAAGTAAGGAACGTAATATTTTAGAATATGCAAATAATATACAGGGCGCAAGTCAATCGTTACTGGCATTAATTAATGATATTTTAGATTTTTCTAAAATTGAAGCCGGAAAAATGCAAATAGTATTAGGTGACTATAAGCTATCTTCCATGATACATGATGTAAGTAATATGATACTTACACGAAATCAAAAAAAGAATCTGGAATATAAAGTAGAAGTAGAAGAATCGATTCCATCTGTTTTATATGGGGATGAAATGCGGATTCGACAAATATTACTTAATTTATTGAATAACGCATTAAAATATACCAAAGAAGGTAGTATTACATTTCGTATCAAGGGAAAATTGCGTGAAAAATCTGATATTTTTGATATTGTTTTTGAAGTTGAAGATACGGGAATTGGTATCAAAGAAGAAGATATGAGCAAGTTATTCCATCAATTTGAACGCTTGGATTTAAAGAAAAATAGAAATGTGGAAGGAACCGGTCTAGGGTTGGCTATTACATATTTGCTTGTTCATAATATGCAAGGTGATATTGAAGTGGAAAGTACTTATGGGAAAGGTTCTATTTTTCGTGTGAAATTACCACAAAAAATTGTAGATTTCAATCCAATCGGAATTTTTCATTTAAAAGATACCCGATATGAAGAAAAGAGTTATAAAGAAAGATTTACAGCTCCGGAAGCAAAAATTCTTGTGGTAGATGATAATGAAATGAATCTTTTTGTTGTACGGAATCTGTTGAAAAAAACACAAATTCAAATTACCACCTGTATCAGTGGCGAGGAAGCAATTAAACTGACGAATAGTAATTATTATGATTTAATATTGTTAGATCATATGATGCCCGGAATGGATGGTATAGAGACTCTAAAAGGTATTCGTTCCTGTGAAAGTAATCAATGTAGAAGTGTTCCGGTTATTGTGCTTACAGCCAATGCTCTTACCGGATCAAAAGAAGAATATCTTGAAATGGGATTTGATGATTATATCAGTAAGCCTGTGGATGGAGAAGTATTAGAAAATGTGTTGATGAAATATTTAACATTGCAAGGTGTTAAAGTTCAAATGACAAAACAATGTGAAGAATGTGATTTACAATCCGAAGTAATAGAAACATTAAATGAGGATATTGTTGTTCAGGGAAAAGATAACAAGAAAGAAGTATTAAATGTAGAAACCGGTTTAAAATATTGTGCCGGAATGGAAGAAATGTATGAGGAAATGTTGCAGATGTTTTATGAGTTAAGCAATGAGAAAATGCAAGCGATTCAAAAAGCATTTGATGAAAAAGACTGGAAAAATTATGTGGTGTTTGTTCATGCATTAAAGTCTACTTCTCTTGGAATCGGAGGCTGTCCGTTATCTGAGAGTGCAAAAGAATTAGAAATTGCAGGGAAGACGAATGATATTGATATGATCATAGAAAAGCATGATGGTATGATGGATTTATATAAACAAACGGTAGATGCGGTGAAACAATATTTGACATAGAAAGGTGGAAATGTTAGATGGATAAGTGGATATTAGTAGTTGATGATGATGCAATGAATTTAAGAATGGCAGAATTTATTTTGACAAAAAATGGCTATTCTGTTGTAAAATCCGAATCCGGACAAGCTGCACTTGAGGTGTTGAAGAACAAAGAGATAGAGCTTATTTTACTGGATATAGAAATGCCGGAAATGAATGGTTTTGAAATGATGGAAATGATTCAGAAAGATGCTATGTTAAAAAAGATTCCTGTTATTTTTTTAACAGCAGACAGAAGTGCAGAAACCGAGGAAAAGTGTTTCCAAATGGGTGCAGTGGATTATATAGGAAAACCATTTATTCCTTCCATTATGATACAACGTGTAAAACGTACTATAGAGTTGGAAGAATATCGTAAAAGCCTGGAAGTAATGGTGGAAGTGCAGTTGGAGCGTATTACGCAGTTACAACAGGAAATTATTATCACCATGGCTAATTTGATTGAAAGTAGAGATGGTACTACAGGAGAACATATTAAGAATACCAGTCGCTATGTTAATAAAATTCTTGACGTATTAGTAGAAAAGGGAATTTATGAAGAAGAATTAACGAAGGAATATATATCCTATATAAAGAAAGCATCACCATTACATGATGTCGGGAAAATTACCATTTCTGATTTGATTTTGCAAAAACCCGGTAGTTTTACGCAAGAAGAATATGATATTATGAAAAGTCATGCGAGAGCGGGACAGCAGGTAATACAAAAAAATATGACAAAAGTAGTGGATCAGAAATTCGTAGAAGTTGCTGCTAATATTGCTGCATATCATCATGAAAAGTGGAATGGCACAGGATATCCTGAAGGATTAAAAGGACAAGAGATTCCTTTATGTGCACGTATTGTTGCTTTGGCAGATGTTTTAGATGCACTGGTAGCAAAACGACCTTATAAAGAGGGAATGTCAATAACAGAAGCACTTGCGATTATGAAAAAAGATAGAGGCATTTATTTTGAACCATTATTGTTTGATGCATTTGAAGAAATGTTGACGGAGCAATTATAATATTTGATTGAATTCTTAGGAGTGCTGTGTATGAACTGGAATTCTGAATTAACTAATGTAAAAGGAATTGGTGAGAAAACGGTTAAATTATTTCATAAATTAGAACTTTATACGGTCCGAGATTTGCTTTATTATTTTCCAAAAGATTATGATAAATTTGAAGAGCCAAAAAGTATCTTGGAATGTAAAAGTGGTTCTGTAGTCACTATTAGATGTAAAATTCCTTATCAAAACATGGAATTAAGAAAAGCCGGACGATTTGTATTATTTAAATTTTATCTATTAGAACAAGATAAAAGAATAGATATTACTTATTTTAATATGGCATTTTTAAAAAATACTTTAATA
>JAFYWF010000100.1 GCA_017558145.1 Lachnospiraceae bacterium | reverse complement strand
ATGTGAAGATTGCAGACATTTTATAGATTTGGCAAAAAGGAAAGAATTACCAATTCCTGTGATGGAGATATTAGAACAGTTTGGAATTGTGCCAGAGAAAGCTACCTATGTATGTGAAATGATTACAGAGGAGCATAAGGTCTTGTATCAATTCAGTTATCGTATGGCAGGAACTATCGTAAAGGAAAGAAGAGATGGTTCAAAGGATTTGGGCTGGGGAGAAGTGTACTGTGGTCATGAACCATATCCTCATGGTGCACCGGGATTTCCAGAACCGCACTTTGATTTAGAATTTTGGGTAAGGTTACCAAAAGCCTACAAGTATAGTGATATAGCAGATTTTCTTATGCATGGCAGAGAAATTGAATTTGGATATAAAGGAAGAAAGTATTCCACTACCAATCATTCCGGTTTTTGGTATTTATGTGATGACACAGCGAAGCTTTTATTAGATACAGTATGTCGCTTTGAAGAGAAAGAAATTCTCGTATCAAAAATGTCTACTTTTGTAATTGATGATATGACAGTACAATAGAAAATCATATTGGCGAATATGATTTGGGAAAGATGCAGATTCATGCAGTAAAATCAAAAGATATAGACGCACATATCAAAGGTCTTATTAATGAAGGTAAATTATCTTATTCATCAATAGAGAAAGTATTGGATGTCTTAAATGCAGCATTTGCTTGGGCTAAGATGATGGAAAAATGGGATACAAATCCGGTTGAAAAAATCAAGCCAAGTCTTGTTAAAAAGATTAGTAAAATGTAGAATAAATCATCAGAGGAAGCAGATGTTATTGTACTTTCAGATGAGGAATGCGAACTGTTTGAAGCAGAAGCACTTAAATTGGATGAAAAAACAGGTGATTTTAAGTATACGGCAGGTGTATATGGTGTATTGCTTTTACATACTGGAATGCGTTGTGGAGAAATGATAGCTCTACGCTGGAAAGATGTCGATTTTGAAAATGGTCTGCTAAAAATAGAAAAAAGTCAATCTATGGCAAAAAATCGAGAGTGGGAAGAAGGCGAGAATAAGTATATTCCTATAGAGGGTACTACTAAGAATGAAAAGGCTAGGGAGATTCGACTGACGAAAGAAGCATTAGATGCTTTAAGATTAATCAGAGTAATGAATAGCAATATTGCTGAAAATGATTTTGTATGTGTAACAAAAACTGGCAAAACAAATACTGCAACTAATTTAGGTCATAGAATGGCTGTGATTTTTAAAAATGCAGGATTATCAGAATATACCGGTTCATTACATATTTTCAGAAGAACTTTTGCTACTAAGATGTATGAAGATGGTGCAAGGGTTGAAGATATAGCTGCCTATATTGGTGATTTAGTAAGTACCACAGAAAAGTATTATATTGCTATCAGAAAGAAAGTAAAACTTGGTGAAAAGACCAAGCATATTGTTGAAGTACCTAAAAAACAAATAATGGATAACAAAGCTGTGTAGAGTAGATGGACAAGGAGCCATCTACTCTATCTTTTTATTATTTATTTTCCAAAATTAAGAAAGATTAGTGAAGTAAAAGTTGTATATGAATGGTATTTGAAATGAGTAAATGGTATTATACTATAGGAAAGAAGTTAAAAAGGAACATCAAGTAAATAGGGGACAATATGCTTAGCGAAGAAATGATTCATGATTTGATTGAGGGCCTGCAGTTGATATTTAAAAAAAATATAACCCAGGTAATCTTATATGGTTCTGTGGCAAGGCAGGAAGAAAGTGCCGAGAGTGATATAGACATTGCTGTTGTAGTTGAAAAAATGCAAAATCCAGAGATAAGAAAAAAATTCATAGAATGGAATACTGAAATGGATATGAAGTACAACAGAGTATTTTCAATTATAGATATTGAGAAATCCAATATGGAACAGTGGGGCGATGTACTTCCATTTTATAAAAATATTCGAGAAGAAGGAATTATTCTTTGGGAAGAATGTAGTAAGTTGGAATTTTAAGTAGTATCAGAAATAATAAAATGATATAATATTACGAGAAGAATGATTTGAGAAGTAGGTTCAAGATGTCTACAGCAGTTCAAATAATACTAAGTAAATATGTAAATGAATTAGAGAAAATATATGGAACTTATTTAAAAGAAGTCATTTTATATGGTTCTTATGCCAGAGGAGACTTTTCGGAAGATTCAGATATTGATATTATGATACTTCTTGATTTGGATGATATGTTAATTAAGAAGTATCGACATGAACTTTCTGGAACAACTTATGATTTTAATATGGACTATAATATAGATATCAAGCCTATTGCAAAAAGCAAGAAACACTTTGAACAATGGGTGAATGTATATCCATTTTATAAAAATATTAAAAGAGATGGTGTACTACTGTTAGGAGAGGAGGAATGATATGGAAGAAAAGAAGCAGATTTTGGAAGAATTTGTAGCAGAGATGGAAAAGGTCTTTGAAACATCCTTAAAGAAAATAATTTTATATGGTTCTTATGCCAGAGGAGATTTTAAAATAAATTCGGATATGGATATTATGATTTTGACTTCCTTATCAGATTCTGAGATTAAAGAACTTGAAAAGAAAGTATATGATATCGCATTTGAATATGAACTTATGCATGATGTAATGATTAGCGTAAATATAAAAAATGAGGAGCATTTTAATTATTGGCTTGGTGCGTTGCCATATTATGATAACGTTAATAAGGAGGGAATAGTCCTTGCTGGATGAGAGAAGAAAAGATTTATGCAAGTACAGATTGAAGAATTCTGAAGATAGTTTAATCGTTGCAGAAGATTGTTTGGAAAAAGGGCTATATAAGGATGCTATTAATAGATCCTATTATGCAGCCTTTTATGCAATAAAGGCATTGTTGGCATTAGAAGAAGTTGATTTTAAAAGACATAAAGATGTAGTTGCTTATTTTAATAAAACATATGCAGCAACAGAAAGAATTCCAAGGGAGATTGGTCGAAAAGTAGCTCATTTGCAACAAAAAAGGGAAAAGAGTGATTACGACGATTTTTATCTTGCATCAAGAGAAGAAACAGTAGAGCAAGTTGAAAATACAAGAAGTGTTATCGAAACAATACGAAATTATATCTCTAATTTGGATAATTAACAACGATAGGTCAATCCATAGGTCAATTCTCATTTTCCAATACCCCAAACCCCTGATAAATAAAGGAAAAAACGACTTGCAACCTACGGACTCTGACGACCTCATCTCAAGGTTCGAATCCTTGTAGCCCTGCTTTTAGGAACCTCAGTGGATTATCCATTGAGGTTTTTTCTTTTTAAGAATAGATGATGATTTTCTATTTCGTTAGGGATATAATTAAGGAGTAATAGTTTAAAACACAAAAGGAGAAAACATTATGAGAATTGCAAGAAAGAATGTAGGATGATGATGTATCATGTCTTATAAAAAAGATTTCATTTTAATGTGTAGGGGAAAAAGTTATGGTACAGAAAGTTCATCAGATAAAATTAGGGATAAAGAATATAGAAAATATATTTAATAAATACTTTCGTGATTTGAAAATAAGTGAACAAAATGCTATCGAACACAAAAAAAGTTCCCAAAGTATGTCGGAAGAAAAAGAACAAGAGTGGAAAAAGGCAGAAAATTTATTAAATGCAGCTTTTCATATTGTTTCAGAAAAATATGTTGGAAATATTCCACAATCCCAAGAAGGAATGGGACCGATACCCTTTGACCGAGCTTTTTTGACGCAAAAAATGTTTTCCATAGAATTAGGAGATGTATCAAATTATGAGATAGAACAGTTTCTACAGTTGATATATGCAAATCGGTTATGGATTTCTGAAGAACGTAGAAAATTAAAACAACAGTTAGCAGAGGACAGAAATTTTGGTGATCTTAGTGAAAAGCCAAAAATATTAAAAAGAGCAGAAAAAGAATTGGAAAGTCTGTTCAATGAGATTAATTTGATTGAAAAGTTTCGTAGTGTAATGGATGAATACTATGAGCAGAAAATCACAAGTCCGTCTCTAGAGCCAAATCATACAATATGTATTGGACTTGAGAATTGTTTAAAAATTCCGGAAGATTTTGTGAAAATATTTGACAGAAATTTTGGAGACTTTTCTAAGAAGAAAATACTTTCTCTTCCAATTGTATTAGATATAGAGCAAGAAGAATGTATTGAAATAGAGTATGAATCTTCAAACGAATATAAAGCAGAGTCAATGCTTAATTACTTATTATTTGAAATGTTTTGTAAATTTGAAGCATTTTATTTTCAAGTATCCGTTATTGATCCTCTTAAATTTTCAGAGAATTCAGTAGGACCATTGAAAGATTTGATTCAAGAAGATGGATATATACTTCCAATACCGAGAAATCATGGAGAAATCGAAAAAAGATTAAATTATATTATAGAAAAAGGGGAAAAGAACAGTAAAGAAAGACAGATAGTTGTACTAAAATCGTTCCCACAAAAATACGACCAAAAAGAATTGCAAAAGATACAGCAATTGATGGCGAATCGATATGAATATAATGTTCAATTTATCATTTTACATCAGGTAGAAAAAGAGGATAAATATTACAGTACTGCTAACAAAGAGCACTATTTTTATAAGCAACAATCTAATTGCAAAATTGAATTAAGAGAACATGAATATATATTTTATAAAAATGGTATAGAATGTTATGCGGAGTTTTTAAGTCTTCAACCTTCAGATTATCAACAGGTAAAAGCCATTATAGCTTCATGTTCGGATCGATATGAAGCTGTAGATTATACTAATAAGTATCACAAGCTTTTTGATTTAACATCAATTCCTGCAAAGAAAGAGCGTGCAATTGTAGACATTCCTTTTGGAATAGATGAAGAAGGTAATATCGCTTATTGCGATTTTGAAAATGAGAATTTTTCGGCATATATTTCGGGAGTATCACGTTCGGGTAAATCTACTTGTTTACATACATTGATTAGTGGCATTGTGAGAAATTATCATCCAGACATGGCAGAGCTGTGGTTATTAGATTTTAAAATGATGGAATTTCGTGATTATGCAACGGTAGATTTGCCACATATAAAATATTTACTTTTAGAAAAATCAGAAGAGTTAGTAGTTGATATTTTGACAAAAGCAACGGATGAGTTATACCGTAGACAAAATATATTTAATTTTTATGGATATAAACGTTTGTCAGATGTTCCTATGGATATGTATATGCCATCAATATTTATCATTATTGATGAATTTGCACAGGTATCTCAGGTTATTAGAAGGCTGAGTTTTTCCGGAGATACTAACTATATGGAAATATTGGAAAATCTTTTGGCAAAAGGGGCTGCATTGGGATTTAAGTTTATTTTTGCAGATCAGGGATTTGTAGATGGAGTTGCGGGGCTTACACAGAAAGCTAGAAATCAGATGCAGATGAGATTTGCTTTCAAAAATAAACCAATAGAAGTGGAACAAACATTAGGATTAACGCATGAAGAACTGACAGATCGGATACAGCATGAAATTAATGTTTTGCAACCTCATTACATACTTTTCAAATATCGTGATGAAGATAATGAATTTAAAATTAAAAAGTTTCATGGCTTAAATTTAATTCAAGAAGAACTTAATAAATTACTTTTGAGAATTACCGAACAAGTTAAGGTTTTTAAAAAGAAAGAAAAAGTTCAGATTACAAGTGGGGCGCCTAAGATATATGACGAGCAGAAATTACTTTTTGAACAAGCTAAAAGGATACATAAGTTAGAAAACGAAGATGAAGAATATTTAGTTTTTGCGGGCTCTCCAATGAATATGGAACATGTATATGCATTTCCACTTTGGCACGGCACAGGAGAGAATATCTTGATGGTGGGAGGAGATGCTGATAGCAGAGTCAGTGTGATGCAGTCAATTATAGGAAGCTTACAGACGGAAAAGTGGAATATAGAAGTTCATAGTTACAAAAAAGATATCTGTTATCAGAAAAAGAGAAATATTCTGAAGAAATACGATTGTAATACAGAAATAAAAGATTTTTATGACAGAATCTGCCAGTTGGCTAAAAAAACAGAAGAAAATAGATTAGTCATATGCTTAGGTTTAGAAGAACTATTAAATGAAATAGAACTTATGGAACAAAATGAGTTGCAGAGCAAGCAGGAAACTAAAAATCAAGTAGTTGATTTGTTTTCACAGATGCAACGATGTTTAAGCGGTGAAGTTAGTTTTCAAGATGTGGACAAACTTAATCAGGAATTAAAAGAAGCAGACGAAAAGCGAAATGTCGACAAAGAAAATATGATAGATACGTCTAAATTTCGAGGAGAATTGAAAAAGTTAATGCTCCAAGGTCCTAAAAAGGGAGTACATTTTATGGTGGTTACAGATGATGGAGAGACCTATGAGAGCACAGGAATGGATATAAATGTGTTCCGTCATAAGTTGCTGTTTCGCATGAATATGCAAACGTCCTTTAAACTATGTAAGAGTAGTGTAGCTTCAGAAATAGAAGAGGGAAAAGTAATATATGTTGGAACCCGTACACAACGGTTACTTCGTCCATATTTATATAGTGGATTAACGATTGATCGTTGGAGAATGGGGGAAAATCAATTTTTGGAAATGGTATGATAATATAGGAGGAAGATAATGGGATTAAGTATATCTTTAGAGACTGTGAGTGAGTTGCGGGATTGTGCAACATCACTGCGTCAAAATAATAAAAACATTACAGATCGTTCTGTAAATGAGGTTTTATACTATAAGGAATTGAAAAATAGTTTAGGACCACATGTAGACAAGATTGAGAAGTATATGGAAAATGTATATGACACAAGCATTGAAGCGCAAAAATACATAGAAGAAATGGCAGGAAGATTAGAAAATCTTGCAAAGCAAATAGAAACATTTATTATGGAAGGACAGGGTTAAAAAATGAGTGGAACTACAACAAATGGACATGTAGATTTAGATGCTTTTGATAATATGATACAGTCCTTAAAAGATTTTGCTGATGATATTTTAGCAGGAACAGAGGCAATGGGGAATGCAGTAGATACTTGTCAAAGAGCCATGGGAAGTGATGAATACTCTATGCAAATTGTTAAGAATTTGAGTGATTGTTTCGATGAATATAAAAATTTAATCAAAGCCATTGGAGACGAGATTACTTACCTGGAAAAAGAAAAAGAAATGATTACTAAGATTAAATACTAAGGAGATGGTATATTATCAATATCGTTGGAAACCGTAAAACAATTGCAGGATTTGGCGAATGATATAAATAATGTTAGAAATCTAGAACACAAAAGGGGAAATAAGATATGAAATCTTTTAAAGAACGACAAAAGGTATTAATGGATGCAGCAGGAATTAATAGTAGCGAAAAATCTTTGATTAGACAAATTGATAAATGTGTTGAATTGGAGTTAGCAATTGCTAAAGAAATAGAGGAAGCTGTTAAGCAGGAGGCTCCGATTATAGAGGAGATTACACGGGAAAATATAAAATTGAATCAGGTTGTTCAAGAAAAGTTTCATTTGATTTTTGAAGAAGATATTAAGCGAATTCAACAAAATAAATTTATTGTAGCTGTTGCACAGAATCTATATAAAGAGGTGCTTAAAAATAAAAATGAAGCAGAAAAAAATAGCATGTCAATCGACGCGTATCTTTTAGTTGTGGGATTTGTTAATGCATGTAAAGTGTTATATAGAGTCGGTGATGGAAATATGCGGGATGAAAACACCGTTGATTTGAAGTTTCCTGATACGTTACGTTCCCAATGTGAATATGTGGCTGAATTAGCAATCATACAGCTTGTAGAGAAGTTCTTTCAATTGGATAGGACTAATGTTGAAGTTTTTTGTGAGAAAAGAAGTGTAAATTATATAGTTGATGGTGGCTATGCGAATGTAGATACGGAAAAACATATAAAAATAACTTTCACAGAAAAGGTTGATGCAGTTGTTAAACAACAGGCAGAGAAGATAATGACTGCAAATGAATTTGCCCAGAAAGTTTTGAATAGTAAAAATACAGAAAAAGTCGCTGAATGGTTAGTAAAAAACGTAGAAGTATGTTTAGAAAATGTGGATAAAGAACCAAGCAACAAGTTTATAGAACTACCGTTTGAGTTAGCCGTATATGAAAAAATGGTTGTATTTGAAACTAAAAATAAGGAAGAATGCATAGAAGAGAAATTTGAATTTGAAGCTAATAATATGCAGAGATTATTAGGTGATGATATGTGTATCGGACTTGCCAAAGCAATCGTAACATTACTTAAATTAAAACTCAAAGAAAATCATGAATTTGCTGATATTAAAGATGTTCAGATGGGTAATAAATATAAATTGGCATACCATGAAATTAATTCAGAATATTCAGGATTAACTGGATGGGAGGAATAAAGAATGGATTATAGAGAAGAACGATTGGAAAAATTTATTAATGATGAATGTTTATTCTTACGTAAGTATAAGAATCAACAGAAGAATAAAAGAAACAGTATAGGATCAAAGGTAGCTGGTGGATTTGCAGGGATATTAGCGGGCATATCTATGGTATGTGGTGTGATTGGCTTTGGAGCTTTGGTGTTGCAATTTGCAGATTTTGCATTTTCACTTTGGGGATTTGGGCTTATTGTTTTTATAATTAGCATGGTACTGGCAGGAGGATTGGATACTAAGGATAAGATTATAAAAAAGAAAGATGGAGACTTAGTATTACCAGAATGCGTACAACATCATGAAAAATTTATGAATGAAATGAGAAATGAGATTCGAACAAAAGAAGCAAGCTTGAAGAATAAATTAAAACAAACAAAGGATTTAACAGAGAAGTTTAAACAATTATAGATAATAATAGGTGGAACATATTGCATGCCAAATGGAGTTAGAGGAAGTAACTATATTTGGACTTTTGAATGTAAAATTTTGGTAATGAATATGTTGAGACCTATTAAGCTATTTTATCATTCAGCAGATAATGTTTGGACGATACAGAAATAAAAAGAACTTCTTTAAAATCTGTAATAGAATAGAAAAATGAAGTCGGCTGGGTACTCCAGCCGACTTTTCGTAAATAGATTAAAACGCGAAAAAATGATTATAGAATTTTTCTGGAAAAAGAACATAAAGAAGTTTTAGAAGAATTAAAATTGACAAAATGTACATTAAAAATTATAATAGTACACATACTAATAGTACGCATACTAAAAATGGGGGGGGTAATATGGCAAAGGAAAGAAGAACGAAAACTAAATATGAGATTATACAGGTAGCATCAAAATTCTTTTTAGAACAAAGTTATACCAATACTTCCGTCCATACAATTGCGAAAGAACTTGGAATAAGTCCGGGAAATTTGACTTATCATTTTCCTACTAAGGAACATCTTCTGCTTGGAGTTACTGAAAAAATGGTTGATTTTAAAGAGAGGAAATATCAAAAAGAAGCTGGTCTGGGCATTGAGTCCATTAGTTCGATATGTCTTGATTTTATGACTGTAGTATCAGGCTGCCAGGAAAGTCCAAGAGCTAAGGATTTGTTTATTGCTATTTACAGTAGTGAAATGTGTCGGAATCATTTTCAGAAGAGACGTATAGAAAGAGCAAAAAGGATATTAAGTGAGCAGTGTGCAGGGTGGACAGAAAACCAGTTTAAATTTGTTGAGCTTATGATTACAGGGATTTATTTGTCTACTATTACTACAAGTGATGATTATTTGCCACTTGAAACAAGACTACCGGAAGCACTATACTTGATTCTCGATATTTATGGTGTTGACGAAGCAACAAGACGGAATGAAATTGCAAAAATTTTACAATTGGATTACAGACAAATTGGAAAAAACTATTACAAAGAATTTATAGATTATGTAGAAGAGATCAATGATAAAATTTTAGAAGAAATGTCCGATAATTAAAAATACTACAACATGTAATGACTACAAAGGAGAAAACGTTATGGGAAAAGAAAAAAATAATAAAACAGATTTATCCAATGCAAAAAACCTGCGTATAGAAAATCGTCTTAAAAGAGCTTTTAGTATGGTAACTGTTATTGCAGCAATTTCCACATTGATTGGTTTGGTGTGTATGATAGTAGTTACTGTTAACTTTAAAAAAGCAATGAACAATTTTGCATTGCCACAGGGTGACATTGCATTATTTATGAACGAATATGCAGAATGTCGTTCTAACTTGCGTGCAGTTATTGGATATGATAATCAGGAATTAATCGATTCTTTGATGGTAAAACATGATAATCGTAAGGAAACTACATATGAACGTTTAGCTGAAATCGAAAAAACCATGATTACACCGGAAGGTCATGCAGCATATGCTGATATAGAAGCAGCATTAAATGCTTATTTTGAGATGGAAGAGGAGATTTTTGTGAAGGCAGCTTCAACAAATCCGCAAGTAGTTCGTGAAGCACAGAGTATGGCATCTGCCAAATTAGCTCCTTTATATCAGGCATTAGATGATGCAACCATGCATTTAATGGAAATTAATATTGAAAAAGAACATGAAATGGAGACACTTTGTACTACATTAGAAGGTGTTGCCATGGGTTTGATGGTATTTTTAACTCTTTTAATTATTGCCATCTCTAAAACTATTAGTATTAAAATTGCTAGAAGTATTTCCAAACCATTAAATGAACTGAGTGAACGTTTAGCCTCCTTTGAACAGGGAGATATCTCTTCCCCATTCCCGGAATATCATGCAGCTGATGAAATTGGGGATATGGTAGAGGAAGTATCCCATACAACAGACAAATTGCAGGCGATTTTTGGAGATATGGAACAACTGTTATCGGATATGGCAGATGGTAAATTCAATATTAAAAGTGATTGTGAAGAAGCTTATGTTGGTGAGTTTAACAGATTGTTTATAGCTATGCGTGATATGAACCGGAAAATGGATGGTGCATTAAAAGAGGTAAGAGATTCTTCTGAATTAGTATCTGCAGGTGCTAACAACTTAGCTGATGGAGCTCAGGCATTAGCAGAAGGAGCTTCTGAACAGGCGGCTTCTGTGGAAGAATTACAAGCAAGTATGGATGAATTAACCCGTGGTCTTGAAAAATGTGCTGATGATATGGGTGGTGCTTATCATAAAGCACAGGAATGTGCTGTTGCTGCGGAAGAAAGCCGTGTGGAAATGGAAGGTATGGTAAATACTATGAAACGCATTAGTGATACTTCCAGCAAGATTGAGAGCATTATTGGAGAGATTGAGGAAATTGCATCCCAGACAAATTTACTTAGTTTAAATGCTGCTATTGAAGCTGCCAGAGCCGGAGATGCCGGTAGAGGATTTGCCGTAGTAGCTGACCAGATTAGAAACCTGGCTGAGCAGAGTGCTAAATCAGCAGTGAATACCAGAGAATTAATTGAAGGTTCTGTTTATGAAGTAGGAATTGGAACCAAGGCAGCTTTAAAAACTGCTGATGTTTTAAATGGCGTTGTAGGTTCTGTAAAAGAGATTGCTAACATTTCCAAAGAATTAAGTGAAAATGTAGCGATTCAGGTAGAAGCAGTAGAACAATCTAATATCGGTCTTAATAAAATTTCAGAAGTAGTAGAAAGCATTTCTGCAACTTCTGAGGAAGCATTTGCAACCAGTCAGGAATTGACTGCACAGGCAACCAGTATGGATGAATTAGTAGCAAAATTTCAGTTAAGAGATTAAAGATGAAAAGGGAGAATCGGCATTAGCCGATTCTCCCTTCTGATTATGTTAGATAAAAACGAATCTGAAATTGTGAAAGAAGTTTAAAATGGGAAAATTGTAGATTTAAAATTTTTAATGTCAAAATTTGAATGGTTGGTGAAAAAAATAAGAAAAAAATTTGCTTTATGATACTATAGAACAAAGTTATACGAGAAATATTTTTTATTCTCTTTATCAACGAAAATAACATTTATAAAAGAGGTAACTGATTATGGAAAGAGAAAAAAGTAATAATAAAAATAGTATCTTTAATTTTAAAGGTGTACGTATTGAAAGACGATTGAAAAGGGCATTTAATATGGTAACGATTATTGCAGCATGTGCAACTTTAATCGGCTTATTTGCCATGATATTTGTAACAATTAACTTTAAAAAGGCAATGTATAATTACGCTTTACCACAAGGTGATATCGCTTTGTTTATGAATGAATATGCAGAATGTCGTTCTAATCTGCGTGCTGTTATTGGATATGATGATCCGGAATTAATAAATTCTTTGATGGAAAAACATAATAAACGTAAAGAAACCACATATGAGCGTTTGGCAGCTATAGAAGAAACTATGGTTACACCGGAAGGACATGCTGCGTATGCAAAGGTCACGGAAGCTTTAGAAGCTTATTTTGACATGGAAGCAGAAGTTTTTGCCATGGCGGCCACTACGGATTCCGCATTAAAAAGAAAAGCGCAAGATTTGGCATTTGAAAAATTAACTCCTTTATACGAAACTCTAGACAGTACTACTATGAATCTTATGGACATCAATGTTGAAAAAGAACATGAGATGGAAAGATTTTGTACTGCTTTGGAGTATTGTGCTATGGGATTAATGATTCTGCTAACTATTTTTATCATAGCGATATCTAAAACCATAAGTATTAAAATTGCAGGCGGAATTTCTAAACCATTAAATGAATTAAGTGACAGATTAGCCTCTTTTGAACAGGGAGATATTTCATCACCATTTCCGCAGTATCATGGAGAAGATGAAGTTGGTGATATGGTACAGGCAGTGTCTTCTACAACGACCAAATTACAGAAGATTTTTGCAGACTTAGAAAGTCTTTTAAGTGATATGGCTGATGGAAATTTTAATATCAGAACATCTTGTGAAGAAGAATATATAGGTGAATATCATGGATTATTGATGGCAATTCGTCAGATGAACCGTAAGATGGATGCTGCATTAAAAGATGTACGAGATTCTTCGGAATTAGTATCTGCAGGTGCTAACAACTTAGCTGACGGAGCTCAGGCGTTAGCTGAAGGCGCTTCTGACCAGGCAGCTTCTGTAGAAGAGTTACAGGCGAGTATGGATGAATTAACTCATGGTCTTGAAAAATGTGCAAATGATATGGAAAGTGCATATCAGAAAGCACAGGAATGTGCTATAGCAGCAGAAGACAGTCGTGTGGAAATGGAAGGTATGGTAAATACCATGAAACGCATTAGTGATACTTCCAGCAAGATTGAAAGTATCATTGGTGAGATTGAAGAAATCGCATCCCAGACAAATTTACTTAGTTTAAATGCTGCTATTGAAGCTGCCAGAGCCGGAGATGCCGGTAGAGGATTTGCTGTGGTAGCTGATCAGATTAGAAACCTGGCTGAGCAGAGTGCTAAATCTGCAGTTAATACAAGAGAATTAATTGAAGGTTCTGTGTATGAAGTAGGAATTGGTACCAAAGCAGCATTAAAAACTGCAGATGTTTTAAATGGCGTTGTAGGTTCTGTAAAAGAGATTGCAAATATCTCGAAAGAATTAAGTGATAATGTTACGATTCAGGTAGAAGCAGTAGAACAATCTAATATCGGTCTTAATAAGATTTCAGAAGTAGTAGAAAGTATTTCTGCAACTTCTGAGGAAGCGTTTGCAACAAGTCAGGAATTGACTGCACAGGCAACCAATATGGATGAATTAGTTGCAAAATTCCAGTTAAGAGATTAAAGATGAAAAGTGGCATCAAATGATGTCACTTTTTCATTATGATAGATAAAAACGAATCTGAAATTGTGAAAGAAGTTTTATGTTAAAAATGGAAAAATTTGTAAGATAAATATATAATGAAAATAAAAAAAGAGGACTTCGTATGTATCAATATATTTTATTTGATTTAGATGGAACGTTAACAGATCCTGAAATAGGTATTACTAACTGTGTTATGTATGCACTGGAAAAATTCGGGATTCAAGTAGAGGATAGAAAAGAACTACATCCATTTATCGGACCACCTATTCAATATTCTTTTCAAGAATTTTATGGATTTTCAGAAGAAGACAGCAAACAGGCAGTGGCTTATTTTAGAGAGCGTTTTGCTGTAAAAGGGTTGTATGAAAACCAACTTTTTGATGGGATAGAAGAATTGTTAAAAGATTTAAAAGCAAAAGGCAAAAAAATAATTCTTGCTACATGCAAATTAGAAGAATATGGTATTGCTATTTTAAAATATTTTAAAATATATGAATATTTTGATTTTGTGGCAGGTTCAACTATAGATGGGGGTCGTAAGGAAAAAGAAGAAGTAATTGCCTATGCTCTCGAAATGAATCAGATTCAAGATAAAACAAATGTAATTATGGTGGGAGATACAAAATACGATATAATAGGTGCAAATAAAAATGAAATAGATAGTATCGGAGTGTTGTTTGGATATGGGGATTATCAGGAATTAAAAGAAACTGGTGCTACATACATTGTGGACACAATAGCAGATATTCTAAAATATGTGTAATTGTGAAATGATAAATAATTATGTCGTATGTTATAGAAATATGGTATTATAAAAATCAAAGAAAAGGGGAATAGAAATGGGAATTGTTGTAATTGGAACGGTTTTTGTAGACGTAAAAGGATTTCCGGAGGATACCTATGTTCCTACCGGAAGAAATGTTGGAAAAATAGAGTATGTGCATGGTGGTGTTGCTAGAAATGTAGCGGAAGATATTGCAAATTTAGAATTGAAACCAACCTTTGTAGCTACTGTGGATGCAACTTCTATGGGAAAAGATGTGATAGAGAAATTAGCTCGTCACAAAGTAAATGTGGATTATATAAAAGCGGTTCCGGATGGAATGGGAACCTGGCTTGCATTGTTTGATCATAATGGTGATTTGGCAGGATCTATTTCGCAACGTGCAGATACCTATTTGGTAATGCCTATTTTGGAGCAGCATGGGGATGAAATTTTCAAAGATTGTGATTCTATTATTTTTGAATTGGACATGCATAAGAGTGTAGTGAAAAAAATATTTGAATTGGCGGAAAAATACGAGAAAAAAGTATATGCTTTAGTTTCTAATATGAGTATTGCTTTGGAACGAAGAGATTTTTTGCAAAAGTTGGATTGTTTTATTTGTAATGAATTAGAAGCAGGGATGTTATTTTGGGAGGATTATGCTGACACATCTCCGGAAGAATTATGTAAAGTTTTGCCTGAAAAAATTAAAGCTGCAAATATTTCGGCTATGATTGTAACCATGGGTGCAAAGGGTGCGGTTTATGCAGATAAAGAAGGTAAATATGGCATGATTCCGGCAAAAAAAGTAGTAGTCAAAGATACCACAGGAGCAGGAGATGCATTTTGTGCAGGTGCAATGTCGGGACTTACCTATGGGAAGACTATGGAAGAAGCCGTGAAAATCGGAACCATACTTTCTTCTTCCGTAATTACAACTTTGGATAATGTATGTCCACGATTCCGACCGGAAGAATTTGGCTTACAGACAGAATAGAGAAAAACTGATTATCAAAGATAATGTATAGTAAGGTGTATAAGGAGAAATATGATAGATATTCATAGCATTAGTACGCAGTGTACAAGAACGGAATTTGTGGGAACCGCAGTATTAGATACTATTGGGTTAGTAATTTCAGGAATTGACGAGACTTTATTAGAAAAAATGAATATAGGCAAAAAATATCATGTATTAGGACTTCTTAGCTCCAGAACCGGTGCGGCGGGACAGTTAACTGCTATGGATGATGCTGTCAAAGCGACCAATACGGAATTATTGTCGTATGATTTACCCAGAGATACCAAAGGTTGGGGAGGTCATGGGAATTATATTGTGATTGGCGGGCAAGATGTTTCTGATGTGCGTCATGCTATTGAATTGGCTTTGGAATTAACAAATCGTAATGCAGGGGAAGTATATATAAGCGAATCCGGACATTTGGAATTTGCATATTCTGCCAGAGCAGGTGAGGTTTTAGTAAAAGCTTTTGGGGCAAAAGCAGGAGAAGCCTTTGGATTTTTTGCAGGATCTCCGGCAGCCATTGGTTTAGTAATGGCAGATCATGCTGTAAAAGCAGCGGATGTAAACATTATCAGTTATATGACACCAAGTATTGGAACCAGTCATTCTAACGAAGTGATTTTAGCTATTTCAGGAGATGCTTCTGCAGTGAAGGCGGCAGTGTTAGAGGCTCGCCAAGTGGGTCTGGAATTACTAATCAGTATGGGAACTTATCCGGAAATTCCGGGGACACCATATTTATAAGTTTAGTTAAAGAGATTTCTGATTTTTGCAGAAAAGTAACATGGGATAAAAATATGACAGAGAAAAAAATCAATCCTAGATTTCGAATTTTATCTGCGCTTGCCATAATATTTGTGGTGGCAGGACACGCAAATTTGGGTGTTTTTGATATGGCGGGGATGTTTCCCTATTATTCTTTTCATGTGGGAGTATTTGTTTTTATTTCCGGATATTTTTACAAGGTAGAGAATGAATACAATATCAAAAATTATTTAATTAAAAAAATGAGACATTTATTATTGCCTTATTATTTGTGGAACTTAATATATGGAATAGTTGTAACCGGATTACATGGCTTTGGATTTCAAATTGGCAGTACAATAACGATAAAAAGTTTGTTGTTAGATCCTTTCCTGGGTGGTCATCAATATGGATTTAATTTTGCGGCATGGTTTGTTCCGGTATTATTCTTGATAGAAGTAATGAATATTTTTCTGAGAAAACTTCTGGATGTTATTCATTTAAAAAAAGAAATTTTTATTTTAGTTTCTGCCTTGGTGATTGGTATACTCGTGGTTTGGCTGGCAAAACGAGGAAGTGTTTGGGGATATTATAAACACATTGGATGTGTGTTATTTTTGTTTCCTATGTTTCAAATGGGACATTTTTATAAAAATGTACTAGAAGAAAAAATAGAGAAAATTCCTAAAGTATATTACTTTGGGATTGTATTGTTGATTCAATATGTTACGGTACTATGGACAAAGGGACAGATTGGTTATAGTGCCGTGTGGTGTACAGGATTTGGAAGCAGCGCATGGGTTCCGTATGTTACAACTGCAACCGGAATTTTATTTTGGCTAGGGGTTGCCACGTTGATAGAGCCTTTATGGAAGCCGGGGAATGTTATCGATATCATTGGTAAAAACTCGTTTTCCATTATGATGCATCACATGCTGGGATTTTGGATTGTGAATACTATTCTATATTTTGTATCTCGGGTAGGAAATGTATTTTCTGATTTTGATTCTACGATGTATTTTACGTCTTATGAATATCGTTATCTTATTGGTTCCATGGAAAATAGTAAATGGATTTATTTACTTGTTGGAATTTTATTTTCTTTATGCATAAAGAAAATAGAGGAGAGTGTGAAAAAAATGATTTTTACATTAAAATCAAAATAGAAGATAAGAAAAGCCATTGCATTCCTATGTGAATGTAATGGCTTTGTTTTTAAAATAATCCTACTTTTCCGGTGTAGTCTCCATTGATTACATAATAAGCAGTAAAATCTTGTGGCTTGATATATAATTTGATTTCTTTGAATGACTCAATGTCATGTCCGGATTCTATATATGTTCTTTTTACGCGTTCATAGATTTCAGAAAGATTGGATTCAAGTCCGTCATACTGAACCAGAACTTCGTATTTCACACCAGTATCTTTTGCTTTCATTTATACCTCCTTCTATTTACCCCAAAGAATATTGTACATTGAATTGTCGGAAAGTCAATGATTTCAAGTTTTTTTAAGAAAAAAATTAAAAAAATAAATTTATTTGTAAGGAAGGCAGGGAATATATAATAAAAACAAAATCTTTTTGTGACAATGAAAGAAGAAATATGGTACAATAATTCACGGCTCGATGAAAATACACGAATCGTTTAACCAAATGTATGATTAATAGAAATGGAATAAAATATATGTATCAATTTGAAAGCAGAGTTCGTTTTAGCGAGACAGATAAAAAGAGAAAATTAACATTAGAAGCAATCGTGGATTATTTTCAGGATTGTTCTACGTTTCAGACAGAAGACTTGGGTGTAGGGTTTTCTTATTTATTACCTCAAAATCTGACTTGGGTGTTATCTTATTGGCAGGTTGTGATTGAAGAATACCCGGAATTAGGGGATACCATTCATATATGTACGATACCCTATGATTTTAAAGGATTTTTTGGAAAGCGTAATTTTTTCATGGAAAATAAAGAGCGCAAAAGAATTGTAACGGCAGATACTTTATGGACTTTAATTGATATGGAAAAAATGTTGCCGATGAAAATACCATCAGAGGTTGCAGAAGCTTATCCTAAGGAAGATAAAATAGAAATGAATTATCTTCCCAGAAAAATTGCTATTTGTGGAAAAGAAGAAGCAAAAAATTCTATTACCATAGAACGTCATCATTTGGATTGCAACAATCATGTAAATAATGGGCAGTATATCAAAATGGCAGCAGTGTATTTACCGGAAGAATTTCATATTTGCCAAATGAGGGCAGAATATAAAAATCAGGCGCATTTACAAGATGTTATATATCCTTATACTTATGAGGACGGAAATAAAGTTACGGTTTGTTTGTGTGATGAGAGTAAGAAACCGTATGTAGTAGTAGAATTTGAAGGGAAATGAAAATAGAGGAAATAAAGATGTTAAAATTAGGTGAAAAACAAACATTGGAAATTATGAAAAAAGTGGAATTTGGAGTTTATTTAAAACATCCGGATGATGCAACCGGAGAAGAAAGAGTACTTCTTCCAATAAAACAGGTTCCACAAGGTGTTGCTATTGGTGATAAGTTGGAAGTATTTTTATATAAGGATTCTAAGGATCGTCTGATTGCAACAACCAACACGCCTTTATTAATGATGAATGAAGTGAAAGTATTAAAAGTTGCCCAAGTGGGAAAAATGGGAGCTTTCCTGGATTGGGGATTGGAAAAAGATTTATTTTTACCATTTAGAGAACAAACCAGAAAAGTAAAAGACGGGGAGGAATGTTTGGTAGCATTGTACATTGATAAAAGTAGTCGTCTGTGTGCTACCATGAAGGTTTATCATCATTTAAGTCTTAATAGTCCTTATAAAAAAGATGATAGAGTGGAAGGCGTTGTATACGAAATCAGCGAGAATTTTGGTGCTTTTGTAGCAGTAGATAATCAGTACTCCGGCTTAATTCCGAAGAAGGATTTTTTTGGAAATGTAAAAGTAGGAGATAAGATTTCAGCCAGAATAGTTGCAGTAAAAGAGGATGGAAAGTTAGATTTATCTATTCGTGAAAAGGCCTTGGCACAAATTTTAATAGATGCAGAAAAGGTATTAGAAGTAATTGATAGCTTTGATGGAGCTCTGCCTTTTAATGATAAAGCAAATCCTGAAGTTATTAAAAGGGAGTTACAGATGAGCAAAAATGAATTTAAAAAAGCAGTAGGCCATTTGTTGAAGTCCGGGAAGATTGAAATTACCGAAAAATCTATTCGTTTAAAGTAAAAATTTGTATAGTTGAACAAAGGGAAAGTATTGAAGTTTTTGGAAAAAAAAGATATAATCGGAGCGTAAACAACAAATGTTTATTTGTGTGTCGCAGAAAGTGACAGAGAGGAGATTTATATGAAAATCCAGAATATTAGTAATGTAGAAAAATTTTTTGAAGTAGTTGATAGTTGTACAGGTAAAGTAGAATTAGTAACAGGTGAAGGTGATAGATTAAATTTAAAATCTAAGCTTTGTCAGTATGTTTCTATGGCAAAAATCTTTTCCGATGGAACTATTGCAGAATTAGAAATTATTGCATATGAACCTGAAGATACAAAAAAATTAATGAACTTCATGATGGAAAACTAATTCGATCGAATGAATAGTAAAAAAGCCAACCGACTGTTCCTTTCAGTAGTATTGATGCACTTTGTGTTGATTTTCATACTGATAGTGGGCAGTCAGTTTTTTTCTTTAGGAATCATTGCAAATCTGGCAGTGAGCCAGTTAGTAATTTTATTACCTGCCTGCATTTGTGTATTTTGGGGGAAAGATAAAATACACGCATCTGACTTAGGATTTCAAAAAATTAAAATTTCAACAATATTTTTAACAATACTGTATACTCTGCTTTGTATGCCTCTGGTAACGGTGGTAAATGCGATTAGTATGTTATTTGTAGATAATACCGTGGTTGCTATGAGTAGTGAGGTTTTAGCAGTGCCTTTCCCGATAGCGTTTCTTATGATTGCTATGGTAGGACCTTTTTCGGAAGAATTTGTGTTTCGAGGAATTATGTATCATAGTTATCGAAAAGACGGGAATGCCATGGGTGCAATTTTTTTATCTGCATTAGTGTTTGGATTTATGCATATGAACTTAAATCAGACAGGTTATGCTTTTGTAATAGGAATTGCACTAGCGTTTTTAATGATTGCGACAGGTAGCATATGGGCATCGGTATTGATGCACATGATTATTAATGCACAGTCTGTCTGCATGATGTTTTTGACGGAATACATTATGCCGGGAAGTCTCATGGAAGACGCTGCGTCTATATCAAAACAAGAATTATTTATTACCATTGGAATTTATGGCATTGTTGCATCTGTGACTACAGTTTTAGCAGTGTGCTTGCTTGTTTTTATTGCAGATAGAGAAGGGCATAAGGAAGAATTAAAAAACTTGTTTGTAAAAGATAACAATAGCAAATGTCGGATATCACCGGCTCTTATTGTTGCACTTTTGCTTGCATTTATTTATATGGTTTTGGAAGCGGTGGCAACCGCAATAATGGGATAAATAAAAAAAGGAATTTTTGCATTGCAAAAATTCCTTTTTTTTTAACTATTTTACAGATTTAGCACCAGCTTTTTCCTGTGCTGCTTCCACGGTACGTTTCCACCAACCTTTTTTCTTTTGTTCCACAGGGGCGGTTTTTCCATGAAGTCCTTTTACGCCTGTAATGTAAATACCGCTAACAGTTGCTTTCACTTCTTTTTTCACAGGAATACTGTCAAAAATCTTTTCATCAGCAATCAAGGTCATGATTTGTGGACCAATTTTAGCCTTTACTACAGGAAGTTTCGTATTTTTTGCAAATCTACTTGCAGAATCCATAACCTGCTGTGGTAAATTTGCATCTTTCATCTTCATTCGTTTTTTATCGATAATCAGCATGGAAACTGTCTGTTTCATTGCTTCAATTTGCTGCTGTTGTTCTGCTTGTCTTTTTTGTGCTTTTTTACCTAAAAAATATAAAGCAACTACAGCTGCAACTAAAACGAGTAAAACGATGATGAGTACGATTGTACCAACCTTCACGTTTTGTTCCTCCTTATAATACATTTTTAACCAATTGTAAACATTTTAACATGTGTTTTTGGTTTGCGCAAGCAAATCATGGGTATATCTATAAGAAATGTTATATCTCGGTACTCTTTTTTAGATGTCTATCAGAAGGCGATAGGGAATAGTTATATATAGAAAATGCAATGGAGAATGAAATGGAAATCATCAGGTTTATTGTATGGTGTATTAATTTATTTTTGGTTATCAGGTTGGTGTTTTGTGGACAAAAAGAAACGCAGAGCACCTGGGCGTGGATATTATTGTTGTTAAATCTTCCGCTTGTAGGTTTGTGTTTATATTTTTTGACAGGTCAGGGAGTGCAAAAAGAAGAGCAAGGAAATGTTAGAGATAATCCAGAAAGTGTAACGGAAGATAATCAAGTAAGAATTTTAATTCATGGAGAAGAAAAATTCCAAAGCTTATTAGAGGATTTGCAGAATGCAAAAAAAGAAATTTTAATACAATATTATATTTATAAGGAAGACTTTTTGTTGGATAAACTCTGTCAAATTTTATATGAAAAAGCTTCCCAAGGAGTGAAAGTCAGAGTATTATACGATGCTTTTGGAAGTCGAAAAATTAAAAAAAGACGTTGGACACAAATGCGTCAAAAGGGGATTTTAGTGAAATGTTATAGGCACAGTGTAATAAGAAATTTTTTGTCTGTTATTTGTGGCTTTAATTATCGTAATCATAGAAAGATAGTGGTAGTAGATCAGTACATTGGATATATTGGAGGATATAATGTAGGAAAAGAGTACCTGGGAATGGATTCTAAATTTGGACATTGGAGAGATACTCATTTTAAAATTGTAGGAAGTGGAGTGAATTCTTTGAGAAATGTATTCCTGAGGGACTGGGGGGAAAAGGAAAAATGTAATGTCTATCAAGGCGGAAAAAAAGGAAGTACGGTGCAAATAGTGACCAGCGGACCTGCATCAGATACTCCACATATACGAAATGTGTATTTAAGATGTATTGGAAATGCTGGCAAAATTATTCGTATTCAAACACCATATTTTATTCCGGATACGGCAGTTTTGAATGCTTTGAAGTTGGCACTTCTTTCGGGGAAAAGGGTGGAACTTATGATTCCCTGCAAGCCGGATCACATGTTTGTATATTGGGCCACTAGATATTACGCTGCACAATTATTAAAGCATGGAGCAAAAATATATATTTACCAAAAAGGTTTTTTGCATGCCAAAGGAATTATAATGGATGAGGATGTATATTGCTTTGGAACGGCGAATATGGATATTCGAAGTTTTTATTTGAATTATGAAGTGAATGCAATAGTATATGGATCGGAAGAAGTGAAAAAAATGTGTCAGATATTTGAACAGGATTTGCAGGATTGTCAAGAACTGACATGTCAGGAATATGTTTCCAGAAGCCTGATAATACGCGTAAAAGAGCAGATTTCCAGACTGCTCTCACCCTTGCTATAACGATATAAATGTGTTATAACAGAATAGTTACATTTTGTAGGAAATGAAAAAGTAAGAGCTTTTTCACGGAATGAGAGGATATTATGAAAAGAAAATTAGTGTTAGGCTTGGTGATGGGGCTGATTGGTTTACAACTGATTGGTTGTTCTAATGAAGGAAGCAAAAGTACAACAGAAAATTTGAATAACCAAACTGCAACGGAAAGTAAATTGTATTTGAAAGATATTGACGTTGAAGAAAATGTAGTTCTGGGAGATTACAAAGGGATAGAAGCTGTAAAAGGTGAAACCAACATTAGCGAGGAAGAGCTGGACAGTTATATTGCATATTTGTTTTCTGCATCTTCAGAATTGAAGGAAGTTACTGATAGAGATGTGGTAGAAAACGGTGATGTCGTAAACATTGATTTCGAAGGAAAAAAAGATGGTGTTGCCTTTGATGGTGGAACTTCTCAGGGATATGACTTGGAGATAGGTTCCGGAAGCTTTATTGCTGGCTTTGAAGAAGGTCTTGTAGGTGTGAAAAAAGGGGAAACCGTAGATTTAAACCTTACGTTTCCTGAAAATTACGGAGCAGCAGATTTAGCCGGGGAAGACGTAGTGTTTACGGTAACCGTAAATGGAATTTATGCTTCCGTAACTCCGGAGCTTACAGATGAATATGTAGCCGGTTTGGGTATGGATAATGTTGCTACGGTAGAGGAATATCGTGCTTACTGGAAGAGTATGTTGGAAGAGAGTAAAGCACAGAGTGTTATGCAGGATGTAGAAGCACAAATTCTGACTCAGATAACAGAGGCAGCTACCGTAACAGAGGTGCCTCAGGCATTGGTGGATAAATTCTATGACGCAACTGTGAATACTATGACCTATCAGGCCAGTGTGTATGGTATGGATTTAGAAACTTTTATGGCAGCATATTACGGAATGGATAGTGAAGCTTTTGAGGCAGAAAATAAGGCTACTGCAGAGGTTTCAGCGAAACAGGCTCTTGTTTGTTTGAAGATTGCAAAAGAAGAAGGTATTTCAGTCAGTGATGAAGAATTAAATGCTGCAGTAGAAGAAAGATATGCAGAGTATGGGTCTACCAGTGCAGACGATTTCAAAGCAATGATTGATGTAGAAGAATTTCGTGATAGTTTATTGTTAAATAAAGTAGTGGATTTTTTGGTAGAAAATGCTACAATTACAGAAGTAACTGAAATTACAGAGTAAAGAATATGGATGCTGTAATTACGAAAAGACCATAGAAGAAAATTAGGGTTGATTAAGTAGTAAAAACAGAAAAATACAAAAGAATTGAGGAGGCTAATATGGAATTAACAAGTGTAAAAGAATTGTATAGAAACCGAGACAGTTATACTGATAAAAAAGTGACTGTAGGAGGTTGGGTAAGAGGAAACCGTGACTCTAAGACTTTTGGCTTCTTAGTAGTAAATGACGGAACTTTTTTTGAAACTTTACAGGTAGTATATGATGCAAATAAAATCAATAACTTTGAAGAAATTGCAAAATTGAACATTGGTGCAGCGGTAATCGTAACAGGAACGATTGTAGCAACACCAAATGCGAAACAGCCATTTGAAATGCAGGCAGAAGAAGTATACGTAGAAGGTACATCTACAGCAGATTATCCATTGCAGAAAAAACGTCATACTTTTGAATACCTTCGTACTATTTCTCATCTTCGTGCGAGAACTAACACATTCCAGGCGGTATTCCGTGTACGTTCCATGGCAGCATATGCGATTCATAAATTCTTCCAGGAAAGAGAATTCGTATATGTAAATACGCCACTTATTACAGGAAGTGACTGTGAAGGTGCTGGAGAAATGTTCCAGGTTACGACTTTGGATTTAGACAATGTTCCAAAGACAGAAGATGGAAAAGTTGATTTTTCACAGGATTTCTTTGGAAAGCCTGCAAACCTTACTGTAAGTGGTCAGTTAAATGGTGAAACTTATGCATTTGCATTTAAGAACATCTATACATTTGGACCAACTTTCCGTGCAGAAAATTCTAACACAACTCGTCATGCGGCAGAATTCTGGATGATTGAACCGGAAATGTGCTTTGCAGATTTAAAAGACGATATGATGTTAGCAGAATCTATGATTAAATATGTTATCCGTTATGTATTAGAAAATGCACCGGAAGAAATGGCGTTCTTCAACCAGTTTGTAGACAAAGGATTAATCGAAAGATTAAACCATGTTGTAAATTCTGATTTCGGTCATGTAACTTATACAGATGCAATCAAGATTCTTGAAAAACATAACGATGAATTTGATTACAAAGTTTACTGGGGATGCGATTTACAGACAGAACATGAAAGATTCTTAACAGAAAAAGAATTCAAACGTCCTGTATTTGTAACTGATTATCCAAAGGAAATCAAAGCATTCTACATGAAATTAAACGAAGATGGAAAAACAGTTGCTGCTATGGACTGTTTAGTTCCGGGTATCGGTGAAATCATCGGAGGAAGCCAGAGAGAAGATAATCTTGAATTGTTAGAAGCAAGAATGGATGAAATGGGTCTTAACAAAGAAGATTATGGATTCTATCTTGATCTTAGAAGATACGGTTCTGCGCGTCATGCAGGATTTGGTCTTGGATTTGAACGTTGCGTAATGTACTTAACAGGTATGAGCAACATCCGTGACGTAATTCCATTCCCAAGAACTGTAAATAACTGTGAATTATAAAATAAAACTGTAAAAGGCAGTTGCTATACGTGCCATGGTTTATAACTATTATCTATCTGCTCGCGCAAATTGCGTTAACGCATCTGGATAATAGTTATAAACAAGGCATTGTATTAGCAACTGCCTTATTTTAGTTTCTTTTTGATAGTGTCTTTCCAAATTTCAGGATGGAAAAGCATGAGGAGTGGGAATAATTCCAAACGTCCAGCTAACATATCAAAAATAATGACTAGTTTTGAAAAGTCACTAAAGTGTCCGAAGTTTGCTGTAGGTCCAACCATTTCTAACCCTGGACCGATGTTGTTAAGTGTTGCGGCAACAGCAGTAAACAAGGTTATCAAATCTTTGTTTTCGAAAGTCAGACAAAATACCGAAACTACAAAAATAATCATATAAGTGATGAAGTATACATTAGTGGAACGTACTACTTCGTGTTCAATAGGCTTATCATCCATTTTGATTTTTATAATACTTTTTGGATGAGTGTAAGAGGTTAGTTCTTTAAAAATAGTTTTGATTAATATGATTAATCGGGATATTTTTAATCCACCACCGGTACTTCCGGCACAAGCGCCTATGAACATTAGTAATACCAAAGTTGTTTTACTGGTTGTAGACCACAGATTAAAGTCTGCAGTAGCAAAACCGGTAGTAGTGATAATTGAGGATACCTGAAAAAAGGAATCTCTTAAAGCATCTCCTAAAGTAGGATAAAACTGCATTAAATCTGTAAAAATAACAAATACAGAAAGAGTAATGATAGTAAAGTACCAACGAACTTCCTCCATTTTGAATGCTTTTTTTATGTTTAAGAAAAGAATGAAATAGTAAGCATTAAAGTTTACCCCAAAAAGCATCATAAAAATTCCTGTGATCCATTGGATGTATGGAGAATAACTGGCAAAACTATCATTTTTTATTCCAAATCCTCCGGTTCCTGCAGTACCGAATGTGGTTGCTAATGCATCAAATACAGGCATTTTGCCAAATATTAGGAGTAAAAACATAAGGATGCTCATACCTAAATAAATTAAATATAAAATACGGGCTGTAGAACGCATTTTAGGAACCAATTTACCAACGGATGGTCCCGGAGATTCGGCTTTCATCAGATTAATATTGGAGCCACCGCTCATAGGAATGATTGCCAGTAAAAAAACTAAAACTCCCATACCACCAATCCAATGGGTAAAGGATCTCCATATTAATGAACTGTAACTTAAAGCTTCTACATTAGACAAAATGCTGGAACCTGTGGTAGTAAATCCAGACACAGTTTCAAATAAGGCATCAGTAAAATGAGGAATTTCTCCTGTTAGCATAAAAGGAAATGCACCGGAAAGACTAAGTACAATCCAACTTAAGGCAGTTGCAACACAACCTTCTTTTAAGTAAAAAACAGTATCTGAAGGTTTTTTATAGGTCATAAGATATCCGATGATAAAGCATAAGCAGGCTACCGTAAGATAATTAAGAAAAGTATCTTCTTTATAAATGATAGCAGTTATACTTGGTAATAATAAAAACAAAGATTGTAATTTTAAAATCTGTCCTAAGATATAACGTATTATGGATGTATTCATAAATGGGTCTCCTATCTTAAGATATCTTCAATTTCATCAAATCCATGGTGTGTAGTTACAATCATTACTGTGTCATCTACGCGGATACAATCCTGACCACTTGGTAATATAATATTTCCGTTACGGTTAATAAAGGCAACCAAAACTTGATCTTTAAGTTTTAAATTCATTAAAGGAATGTCAGTAACCCTAGATGTTTTATCAATACTGAATTCAATTGCTTCTACGCGTCCATCGAACAGGTGATACAATGTTTCGATATTGCTGTCAATGGAAGCACGACGGGCGCGAACATAAGCAATGATGGCTTCGGATATGATCAAACGTGGATAAATTACACTTCCCAAATCCAAAGTAGTAATAACATCTTTAAAAGCTAAGCGATTAATTTTGGTTATTACTTTTGTGTTAGATAAATTACGGGCATGCAATGTGAGCATGATATTTTCTTCATCCATGCCGGTTAAAGGAATAAAGGATTCTACTCTATCGATGCCTTCTTCTTTCAAAAGTTCCGCATCAGTACCATCACCATTAATGATAATAGCTTTAGGGAAAGCAACACTTAGCTCCTCGCAACGTTTTCGATCTTTTTCAATAATTTTAACAGAAATTCCCATATGTAAAAGTTGGCTTGCAAGATAATAAGTTGCTTTTCCACCACCGATAATCATGGTGCTTTTTACCTTTGAGGTTTTTACGGAAATATTCTGCATAAAGTTTTTGATAGTAGCTCGCTGTGCTACAAAAGAAATAATATCTCCAGCTTTCATTTCGGAAATACCGGATGGAATGGTTACTTTTCCGTCACGTTCAATAGCACATATGAGAACTTTATGGGATACTTTAGAAGAAAGTTGAGCTAAAGTAATACCGTCCAAAATATTTCCTTCCGGAATTTTGAACTGGATTAATTCAGCTTGTCCATGTGCAAAAGGACTGACTTCCAAAGCCGTAGGTAAATAAAGAATTCTGGCAATTTCTTTTGCGGCCTCCAGTTCCGGATTGATAATCATGGCTAGACCTAATTTTTCTCTTAAGTATCCGATTTCCTGGCTGTAATCAGGAGTACGTACTCTGGCAATGGCAGCACAGTTACCTACCTGTTTAGCAATGGTGCAGCATAAAAGGTTTAGTTCATCGGAGCCGGTTACGGCGATTAATAAATCTGTATTTTCGATATCGGCTTCCATTTGGACACTATAACTGGCACCGTTTCCTTCTACGCCCATAATATCATAAAGATTTGTTAATTCTTCTATTTTGGTAATATTACTATCAATGACTGTAATGTCATGACCTTCAGCAACAAGCTGGTCAACCAAGGTTGTTCCTACTTTACCGCAGCCTACGATAATGATTTTTAATCCTATAGGTTGGTCACTTTTACGTTTAAACATAATTTACCTCCGCAAATATATAGAATTTAAAATTTATAAGAAATATCCTCTATTAAAATATATGAAAGATAAAATGATTCAATACACAGATTGTACTACTTTAAAGTGATATAAGCTATGGTTTTTTTATTTTCTGTACAAATTTAATAGGAAACGGAGAAAATTAAAAAGTAAAGGTGGACATAGATTAGTATGAAAAAAGAACAAATATTCGAGAACATTCTATGCATTAGGATTGTGTTCTGATATAATGTAAAAACAAATAAATGAAGAAACGCTATACAGAAAAGAGTATGGATTGGAAACGAAAATTTGCAAGAACAATATTGGAACGGGGAAAGTATTACTATGTACATAAATATGTACAGGGATTGCGATATAAAGATTATATATACAAAGCGCAAGTTATCGGTTCCTATATCTATCAGGTGGAAATAAAAATACGGAATCAGGAACCCGAATATATGATGTGTTCCTGTCCTCATGCTCAAAAAGGAAACTATTGTAAGCATATGGCAGCGGTTATGTATGCTATTGAAGATGCCGGTGGAATGGAACAACAGATGAAGCTTAATATGTTGGAGAAGAAGGTGAAGCCTTTTGAAAAAAGGGATGATGTATACCGATATTTTGACGTGGGGCGTATTGCCGGAGATTTGGAAGTTACGGAAAGTGCCATAGAAGAAGCCAAAAAAATGATAGACAACTTGCAAGTTGGTATCGATGAGGTGAAGATGGGCTACAGTCGTACTTATCAGGGAAGTATCAAAGTTGCTGTGGTCCAGGGATATTTTATCGAAAACAAAGCAAGAAGAAATATGACTTGTGTTTTTGATCGAAATAGTATCAACAGAATGGAGTGCAGTGTTCTGGGATGCTATCACTATTATTATGGTTCTTACGGATCTGACAATATAGACATATGTAAGCATCAGTTGGCACTGCTGTTTATGATTGATGAATATTTGAAAAAATATAATCCGGGAGATACTACCGACCATGTTGCAGATGTGTTTCTTCATCGTTTCAGAAGTCATCAGAATAGAAAAAACAGAGAGAATACGATAGAAACCGTAAACGATTTTCATATAGAACCAACTTTTGAAAAAGCCGGTAATGAATTGGCTTTGTCTTTGAAAGCGGGAACGGAAAAATTATATGTAGTAAAAAACATAAAAGAGTTTGTCCAATTATATGAAGCCGGAGAGAGCATCGCCTTTGGAAGCAAAACCCAAGTTAATCTGGCGAAACACCGTATAAGTTGCGAATCTGAAAAAATATATGATTTTGTGAAAAAAATTATAAAAGAAGAGGAAAGCAGAGAAAGACATGCAAGAGAATCCTATAGATATTATTATGAAAGCGAGGGCATAAAGCAGAAAATTTCCTTGTATGGAAAACGTTTGGATGTTTTTTTTGATTTATACGAGGGATGTACGGTAGCTGCCAATAGTAAAAGCAGAGGAAAAAGTAGCAAGACGACGTATCTGTTTAAAGAAGGAAAGCCTAATTTTTCATTGAAAATAACAAAGGATGTGGATGAAGAACAAATCTTTCATGGAATACATGTTTCCGGGAAGGTTCCGGACTTCATCTTAGGAGAACAGTATCGGTATTATTTTACCCAAGACGCTTTTTGCAGAGTGGGAGAAGAAACTGCCAAAAAGATTTTACCACTGATGGAATTGGCGGAGTATGGGGATATTTCTTTTACGGTTGGAAGAAAAAATTGTATGTAAGGCAAAAGTACAATATGGAGAAGTGAATACTACGGACCGATTCCGTAAGATAAAGGTACGAAATAATCCTAAATTAAAAGTAGGTGTTTCCATAAAAAGTGACATTATGAATCTGACGGTAACCTGTGATGATATGGATCAGGAAGAATTACTGCAGCTTTTGTTAAACTATCAGCGTAAGAAAAAATACTATCGCCTGAAAAGTGGTGATTTGATATCTGTCAATGAATCTGATATGGAAATGTTGCAGCAATTGATGGAAACCATGCAGCTATCGCCAAAGGATTTTTCAAAAGGCGATATGAAAATTCCCATGTATCGTGCTCTGTATCTGAATAAATTGTTGGAGCAGGGGGAAAATATTTATCTTAACAGAGATAGTCACTATAAAAATCTGATCAAAGAATTTAAAACTGTAGATGATTCTCAGTTTGAGGTCCCGGACAGTTTATCCACCATCATGCGTAGTTATCAAATGTATGGTTTCAAATGGATGAAAACATTAGAACATTATGGATTTGGTGGAATTTTAGCAGATGATATGGGATTGGGAAAAACCCTGCAGGCGATATCGGTATTATTGGATGCCAAGGAACAGGGAAAAGAAGGGACTTCTCTGATTGTATGCCCAGCTTCTCTTGTATATAACTGGAAAGAAGAATTTACAAAGTATGCTCCTACGTTGCAAGTGAATCTTGTGGTAGGAATGCAACAGGAACGTTCTGACATCATCCAAGAATATCGCAAATGTGATGTCCTCATCACTTCTTATGATTTACTAAAACGGGACATTAAGGAATATGAAGAAGCCCATTTTATGTATCAGATACTGGATGAGGCACAATATATCAAAAATCATGGTACTGCGGCAGCTAAGTCGGTAAAAATAATACAGAGCATACACCGTTTGGCTCTAACCGGTACGCCCATAGAGAATCGTTTGAGTGAGTTGTGGAGTATTTTTGACTATTTGATGCCGGGATTTTTGTATGGATACGAAACATTTAGAAAGCAATTGGAAACTCCAATTGTAAAAAATAAAGATGAAGAAGCATCAATGCGTTTAAAGAAAATGGTGGCACCCTTTATTCTTCGAAGATTAAAGGGAAATGTGCTTTCTGACTTACCGGATAAATTGGAAGAAATTCGTTATGCAAAATTAGAGCAGGAGCAGCAGCAGCTCTATGATGGTCAGGTTATACATATGAAGAAAATGCTGGAAGCACAAAAAGGGGAGGACTTCCAAAAGAATAAATTGCAGGTGTTGGCGGAACTGACAAAAATCAGACAAATCTGCTGTGATCCGGCATTGTTATTTGAAAAATATGCAGGTGGTTCTGCTAAGAGAGAAGCATGTATGGACTTAATCCAAAGTGCCATGGAGGGAGAACATAAAATTCTTGTATTTTCCCAGTTTACCTCCATGCTGGAGCTGTTGGAAACGGAATTGAAAAAAGCATCAATAGCATATTTTAAAATCACAGGCGAAACACCAAAACAGAAACGTGTAGAGATGGTAAATACCTTCAATGGTGATGATACCCCGGTGTTTTTAATTTCCTTAAAAGCCGGTGGAACCGGTTTGAATCTGACCGGTGCCGATGTAGTAATTCATTATGATCCATGGTGGAATCAGGCTGCCCAGAATCAGGCCACAGACCGTGCGCACCGTATCGGCCAGACCAAAGCAGTTTCCGTGTATAAGCTGATTGTAAAAGGTACCATTGAGGAAAAAATAGTGAAAATGCAAGAGAGTAAAAAAGATCTTGCAGATGCAATTCTAAATGGTGAAAATGGAAGCATTATACAGATGAGTAAGGAAGAATTTATGGAACTTTTGGAAGGATAGGAAGGTAAAAAGTAAATGGGACTCGTGATGAGCGTGAATTTTGCAAACAGTAATGAAAGATTAAAAGAGTTCTGATACAATGGGATGGATAAATAAAAGGAGATAGTATATGATCGTTTATCATGGAAGTCCAAATCAGGATATTATTCCTACTTTTGGATTGGGTGAAGAAAAACATGATTATGGAAAAGGCTTTTACTTGACTGAGAATATTGAGCTCGCAAAAGAATGGGCGGTATGCACACCGAATGAAGTAAGTGGCTGGGTGCATAAGTATGAGCTTGATTTGCTTGATTTGGCTGTTTTGGACTTCGAACAGGAAAATATTTTATCGTGGTTAGCGGAGCTGATGAAGCACAGACAAGCAGATAATTCTAAGAGATACCGTATGTTATCAGAAAAGTTTATTGCCAAGTATGGAATTGATACATCAGGTTACGATGTAATCAAAGGATGGAGAGCAAATGCATCTTATTTCTATATCGCAAAAGCTTTTGTTCGTGATGAGATAGATGTGGAAATTTTGGAAGAGTTGATGATCCTTGATGGATTGGGAGTACAGTATTGTATCAAAACTGAAAAAGCCTATGCTAAGCTCATGGAACTAAAAGAAGAAATGATTGTTGTGAATTATCAAGAGTTTAATCAGAAGTACAATGAAAGAGACATTAGTGCCAGAGAGAACATGAGGCAGTTAATCAATTCCGATAAAAATAAAGTGACTAAGGTGTTTAGTACCCTTATATAAAAGGTGGTGGAAAGCGTGTATGCATATAGTGAAGCATATTTAGATGAGGTAGTAGAAACGCAGGGGAAACTGTTTGATGAAGTAGCAGAATATGAGCCTGATATTGATGTTAGTTGTTTTATCAGAGATTATATGATGAGTAAAACCAGAGAGTATATGGATAAAGGACAGGCATATGTGCTGACGATGGATGCGCGTGAACTTTGGAATTACTTTTGTAAAACTGAAAATTATAACCCTGTCAAAGGAGAACCGGTCAGAGGTTTCATGGCAGATTGGATAGGACGGTTTTATGCATATTTTCAGTGGTATTACAATATTAGTAGTAAAAAAGTATTGGAGCTTGTTCCGTTAGATTTTATAAAAGTGGCATATCATGGACTACATGATTTGGAACTTGAACTTGCAGTCAAGAAAGTGGGTGGACAGATTGCAATGTAATTCTGTAATTTGTTTTCACAATCCGGATGAAGAAAATGGCTATTTAAGTAACTGGTATTTGTCGGACTTTTTTGTAGATGGAATTGTTTTTTCCTCTATGGAGCAATATATGATGTATCAGAAAGCAGTTGTATTTAATGATGTAGAAATTGCGAATAAAATTCTTGCGACATCAGATGTAGCAGAAATTAAGGCGTATGGACGAAAAGTGTCAAATTATGATGATACAGTTTGGAATGGAGTGCGTCAGATTATCATATATCGTGGATTGCTTGAAAAGTTTTGTCAGAACAAAAAATTGGAACATCAACTATTGAAAACAGGAGAGGCAGTTTTGATAGAATGTGCTGTAAAGGATAGAATTTGGGGAATTGGTTTGAATATGCAAGATAATGACCGATTTGATATGAAAAAATGGAAAGGTCAGAATTTACTTGGATTTGCTTTGATGGAAGTTAGGAAGGTCTTGCAAAAGCAAAAGCATTCTAGCGGAAAATCAAAAAATGTTCCAAGATGATGAAGGATGGGATAACGAGGAAAGAATGATTGCAGATATGGCAGTGTTCAGGAAGGAACGAATTGAATAAGAAAATTTAGATAGGGATGCCATTTTGGTATCCCTATCGTTGTGTTATAACTTTTTTGAGGTTACTTTGTGTCAAGATGAATTCATCTACAGTTGCACGAGGTATTTTCCATCCTTTACCGATACGGAAAGCTTTGATTTTATTTCCTTTTAAAAACTTATAAGCCATATTACCACCAATAGACAATAATTTACACATCTCTTCTACTTTTATATGTAGTTATGGTATACTATGGTTCGAAATTAATGATATATAAAAAGATATTTACAGCTATAAAAACTTATCTAGTCCATACAATATTAAGTAAGTTTTGTTAGTTGCAAAAAAGCGTAACTGTGAACAGGATTCGTCGTGAAGCTTTTTTGCGTGATTTTTACGTGAAAATTTCAAAAGTCATTACGAATATTTTGAAGCTCACGACGAATTTTAGGTTAATAGACGAACTTTTCACTACGAACAAAAAAGGTGATTTTTATGCAAACTATACAAAAACAGTTTAAATTACATTCCGAATACGCCCCTACAGGCGACCAGCCACAGGCCATCGCCGAACTGGTGGAAGGCTTTCAAAAAGGCAATCAATTCCAGACTTTACTTGGTGTTACAGGGAGCGGTAAAACCTTTACCATGGCAAATATTATCGAGAAACTAAATAAACCTACATTGGTTATTGCGCACAATAAAACTTTAGCAGGTCAGTTATACGGTGAATTTAAGGAATTTTTCCCGGAAAACGCGGTAGAATATTTTATATCCTACTATGATTATTATCAACCGGAGGCTTATATTCCTTCCTCTGATACGTATATTGCGAAAGATTCTTCTATTAATGATGAGATTGAAAAGCTTCGTCTTTCGGCAACTGCCTCTTTGTCAGAGCGTAAAGACGTGATTGTAGTGGCCAGTGTTTCCTGTATTTATGGTCTTGGTAGTCCGGAAGAATATCAGGGAATGATAGTGTCTTTGCGTCCCGGTCAGATGAAAGACAGAGATCAGGTGCTAAGAGAATTAATTGATATTCAATATATTCGTAATGATTTGGATGTGGCACGAGGAACCTTTCGTGTTCGAGGCGATGTGGTAGAAATCTATCCGGCAGAAGGTGGAGACTATTTAATTCGTGTGGAATTTTTCGGTGATGAAATCGATCGTATTGCCCAGGTGGATCCGGTTACCGGAAAAATGCATTCTACCTTAGAACATGTGGCGATTTTTCCGGCTTCTCATTATGTAATTCCCCAGGAAAAAATCAATAAAGCATGTGAAGCGATTGAAAAAGAATGTGAAGAAAGAATCCGATTTTTTAAATCGGAAGATAAATTAATTGAAGCGCAGAGAATTTCGGAAAGAACAAACTTTGATGTAGAGATGCTAAGAGAAACAGGTTTTTGTTCCGGAATTGAGAACTATTCCCGTCACATGAACGGCGTGGAAGCAGGCGCAACTCCATATTGTTTGCTGGACTTCTTTCAAGATGATTATCTTATTATTGTGGATGAGTCGCACATTACCATTCCTCAGGTGCGGGGTATGTATGCAGGGGACCGTTCCCGTAAGACTACCTTGGTGGATTATGGATTTCGTTTGCCTTCGGCTTTAGATAACCGGCCATTAAATTTTGAAGAGTTTGAACAGAAAATTGATCAGATGCTGTTTGTATCCGCTACTCCTAACGTGTATGAGGAAGAACATGAGCTGTTAAGAACAGAGCAGATTATTCGTCCTACAGGACTGCTGGATCCTGAGATTGATGTACGTCCGGTGGAAGGCCAGATTGATGATTTGATTTCAGAAATTAATAAAGAAATCAAAAAGCATAATAAGATTTTAGTCACTACTCTTACCAAACGTATGGCAGAAGATTTAACGGATTATATGAAAGAAGTGGGCATTCGTGTGAAATATCTGCATTCGGATATCGACACTTTAGAACGGGCGCAGATTATTCGAGACATGCGTCTGGATGTATTTGATGTGCTTGTGGGAATTAACCTTCTTAGAGAAGGTTTGGATATTCCCGAGATTTCTTTGGTAGCTATTTTGGATGCAGATAAGGAAGGTTTCCTGCGTTCGGCGACTTCCTTAATCCAGACAGTAGGGCGTGCAGCACGAAACTCAGAAGGTCATGTTATCATGTATGCAGATAAGATTACAGATTCTATGGAAACAGCCATTGAAGAGACAAAACGACGTCGCATTCTGCAGCAGCAATATAACGAAGAACATGGAATTACACCGCAGACTATTAAAAAAGCAGTCCGTGATCTAATTAGTATTTCCAAAGCCATTGCAAAAGAAGAAGTGGCTTTTGCCAAGGACCCGGAATCCATGGACAAAAAAGAATTGGAAAAGCTGATTGGTCAGGTGGAAAAACAGATGCGAAAAGCGGCAGCAGATTTAGATTTCGAAACAGCGGCTGTGCTGCGTGATCAGATGGTAGAGCTGAAGAAAAATTTATTAGAAATCACAGGTGGCAAGTAAACCTGTGGACAGAAAGATGGAGTAATTATGGCAGAATTTATTAAAATGCAGCCTAGGAAAGAATATATTAAAATCCGAGGAGCATGTGAACATAATTTAAAAAGTATTGATGTGGATATACCTAGAAATGAATTTGTGGTATTGACAGGTTTGTCGGGTTCGGGAAAATCCTCTCTTGCCTTTGATACCATATATGCAGAAGGCCAGAGACGATACATGGAATCTATTTCTTCCTATGCAAGGCAATTTTTAGGACAGATGGAGAAACCGAATGTAGAAAAAATAGAAGGTTTATCTCCGGCCATTTCGATTGATCAGAAATCTACCAATCGAAATCCACGTTCAACCGTGGGAACGGTGACGGAGATTTATGATTATTTTCGACTTTTATATGCAAGAATTGGAACGCCACATTGCCCGGATTGTGGAAAAGAGATTTCCAAACAAACGGTAGACCAGATGGTAGATGATATCATGGATATGCCGGAAGGAACCAAGATTCAATTACTGGCACCTACCGTTCGTGGGCGTAAAGGGGAACATGCCAAGGTTTTGGATAAGGCAAAACGAAGTGGCTATGTTCGCGTTCGAATTGATGGCAACATGTATGAATTGGAAGAAGAAATTAAACTGGATAAAAATATCAAACATAATATTGAGATAGTGGTAGACCGTCTGGTGGTAAGAGAGGGAATTCATAGAAGATTAACAGATTCTATTGAAAATGTACTTGAGTTAACGGAAGGTCTACTTATGGTGGATGTAATTGGAGGAGAAACATTGACCTTTAGTCAAAGCTTTTCCTGTCCTGACTGCGGTACCAGTGTAGAGGAAATCGAACCCAGAAGTTTTTCGTTTAACAATCCTTTTGGTGCCTGTCCCGGATGTTTTGGTCTGGGATATAAAATGGAATTTGATGATGAATTAATGATACCTGACAGAAGTCTTAGCATTAATGAGGGGGCCATTGCGGTTTTAGGATGGCAATCCTGCAACGATGGGAAAAGTTTTTCCAATGCGATATTAAAAGCGTTGTGTGCAGAGTATGATTTTGATTTGGATACTCCTTTTGAACAATATCCTGAAAAAATTAAAAACATATTGTTATATGGAACGGGCGGAAAAGAAATTAGTGTTTATTATAAGGGACAAAGAGGGGAAGGAACCTATCCGGTAGCCTTTGAAGGTTTGATTAAGAATGTAGAAAGAAGATACCGGGAAACCTTCTCGGAAACTTCTAAGCAGGAGTATGAAAGCTTCATGCGCATTACTCCCTGTAAAGAATGTAAAGGAATGCGTTTAAAACGTTCTTCTTTAGCAGTTACTATTTGTGATAAAAATATATATGAGATTACCAATTTATCCATTGGAAATTTGCAGGAATTTTTAAATGGAATGGAATTATCGTCCAACAAGCAGTTGATTGGGAAACAAGTATTGAAAGAAATCAAAGCAAGGGTTGGTTTCTTAATGGATGTAGGTTTGGATTACCTGTCCTTATCCCGTGCAACCGCCAGCTTGTCA
The DNA here is from genome assembly GCA_017558145.1 of Lachnospiraceae bacterium. Lineage (GTDB taxonomy): Bacteria > Bacillota > Clostridia > Lachnospirales > Lachnospiraceae > SFDP01. The sequence goes on along the minus strand of JAFYWF010000100.1, from coordinate 188,842 downwards.
GGTGGGGAGGCGCAAAGAATCCGTTTGGCAACCCAAATTGGATCCGGTTTGGTAGGGGTGTGTTATATTTTGGATGAACCAAGTATCGGTCTTCACCAGAGGGATAATGATAAGTTGTTAGCAACCCTAAAAAATCTTCGTGATATGGGAAATACCTTGATTGTGGTAGAGCATGATGAAGATACCATGTTTGCGGCAGACCATATTGTGGATATTGGTCCCGGTGCCGGCAGTCATGGTGGCAGAGTTATTGCTCAGGGTACAGCGCAGGAAATTATGGAAGTAGAAGAGTCCATCACGGGACAATACTTAAGCGGAAGGTTACAAATTCCGGTTCCTGCCACCAGAAGAGAACCTAAAGGATGGCTTAAAGTATGCAAAGCCAAAGAAAACAATTTAAAAAATGTAGATGTTGAGATACCTTTAGGAGTTTTAACTTGTGTCACCGGTGTATCCGGTTCCGGAAAGAGTTCACTGGTGAATGAAATCTTATATAAATCTTTGGCAAAGCAATTAAATCGTGCCAGAACCATTGCGGGAAAACATGAAACAATATTGGGTGTAGAGCAGTTAGATAAGGTGATTGATATTGATCAATCTCCTATCGGAAGAACTCCTCGTTCTAATCCTGCAACCTATACAGGAGTGTTTGATCAAATTCGAGATTTGTTTGCTTCCACTCCGGATGCGAAAGCAAAAGGGTATAGTAAAGGGCGTTTTAGTTTTAATGTAAAAGGAGGACGTTGCGAGGCTTGTAGTGGCGATGGAATTATTAAGATTGAAATGCATTTCTTACCGGATGTATATGTTCCTTGTGAAGTGTGCCAGGGCAAACGTTATAACAGGGAAACATTAGATGTAAAATATAAAGGGAAGAGTATTTATGACGTGCTGGATATGACGGTGGAAGAGGCTATGCCGTTTTTTGAGAATCTTCCCAGTATTCGCCGTAAAATTGAAACACTTTATGATGTGGGACTTTCCTATGTAAAATTGGGACAGCCATCTACTACTCTTTCCGGTGGGGAAGCTCAGCGTATCAAGCTTGCAACAGAATTAAGCAAGCGAAGTACCGGACACACGATTTATATTCTGGATGAGCCTACCACAGGACTTCATTTTGCTGATGTGCATAAATTGATTGATATTTTGCATCGATTAGCGGAAGGTGGAAATACAGTAGTTGTGATTGAACATAACTTGGATGTCATCAAAACGGCGGACTATCTCATTGACATGGGACCGGAAGGTGGAGATCGAGGCGGAACGGTAGTAGCCAAAGGAACACCGGAAGAAGTGGCTAAGGTGGAAGGATCCTATACCGGAAAATATGTTAAAAAAATTTTGGAAAAATAACTGTTAAATGAAGGAATCCTACGGAAGGGATGAAAGATGAAGAGATAAGTCTTTTGTAAAACAGAATCTTTACAGGGTAAAATAATAAAATACAATAAAAATACAATTTCATCATAAAGATATAAGATCAGAACTCCGATATTTTTACATGATGGAGCGAGTAAGAAGCATGGAAGCAAAGGTACTCTTTTGTTTTCGTGCTTTTTTATATGATAGAAAATTTGCTTATATTCATATATTTATTTCTAAACTTTTTATGAAACCCCTTTTAAAAAAAAATCAATTCGGTTATAATGTATGCGTATATTTGTGCGTTGCTAGGACAAGAGTAGATAGTAACAACAATATATTACGAAGGATTATTACGAATTAAAATAGAACCAAGAAGACTGTTACAGTTTAAATCAGTCTTCAATCCGTAAAAAGAAAGGGGCATAAAAGATGCAGTACACAGACATTGGAATCGATTTGGGAACCGCCAGTATTTTAGTTTATATCAGAGGAAAAGGTGTTGTTTTAAAAGAGCCTTCCGTTGTAGCGTTTGATAGAGATACCAATAAAATTAAAGCCATTGGAGAAGATGCAAGATTGATGCTTGGTAGAACTCCGGGCAATATTGTGGCAGTAAGACCACTTCGTCAGGGTGTTATCTCTGATTACACTGTGACAGAAAAAATGATGAAATATTTTATTCAGAAAGCCATTGGCAGAAGAACACTAAGAAAACCACGTATTGCGGTATGTGTACCAAGTGGTGTCACAGAAGTAGAAAAGAAAGCGGTAGAAGATGCTACTTACCAGGCAGGTGCAAGAGATGTATCCATCATTGAAGAACCAATTGCAGCAGCTATTGGTGCAGGAATTGATATTTCTAAGCCATGTGGAAATATGATTGTAGATATTGGTGGTGGTACTTCTGATATTGCAGTTATTTCTTTAGGTGGAACTGTAGTAAGTGCTTCTATTAAAGTAGCTGGTGACGACTTTGATGAAGCGATTGTTCGTTACATGAGAAAAAAACATAATCTTCTGATTGGAGAAAGAACTGCAGAAGATATTAAAATTAAAATTGGATCTGCATTTAAGAGACCGGAACCGGATTTCTTAGATGTTAGAGGACGTAACCTGGTAACAGGTCTTCCAAAAACTGTACGAGTTTCTTCAGAAGAAACAGAAGAGGCGTTAAAAGATATTACTTCTCAGATTGTAGAAGCAATTCATACAGTATTGGAAAAAACTCCACCGGAATTGGCAGCAGACATTGCTGACAGAGGAATTGTATTAACCGGTGGTGGAAGCTTGCTTCGTGGATTAGAGGAATTAATCAGTTCCAAAACAGGAATTAATACCATGACTGCGGAAGAACCAATGACTGCAGTAGCAATTGGTACCGGTAAATATGTAGAATTCTTGTCAGGGTACAGAGACGAGTAATGAAATAGGAGAAAATCACCTATGCTAAAAGGACTTTATACTGCCTATACAGGCATGATTAATGAACAAAATAGAATGGATGTTTTAACCAATAATTTGGCCAATGCGTCCACCGTAGGTTTTAAAAAAGAAGGTGCTACCAGTCAGGCCTTTGATGAAGTGCTTGCACTAAAAATTAAAGATACTACTTATGCAGGTTATGCAAAACCTTTGGGAAATATTAGCATGGGAGTTAAAATAGGAGAAAATTATACCGATTATAGTCAAGGATCTATAAGAGAAACAGGGAATACCTATGATATTGCTCTTTCAGGAACAGGTTTCTTTACTGTGGAATTCACAAACAAAGCGGGCCAAACATCTACAAAATATACCCGTGATGGTGGATTTACTTTGAACAAAGATGGGTATTTGGTAACAAAAGATGGTGATTATGTTCTTGGGAAAAACGGAAGAATTAAATTGGATCCTTTGAAGACATCTGCAATTGACAAAATGGGGAACATTTATCAAAACGATACTTTAGTTGCAACTTTAAATATTACGGATTTTGAAGATTATAATTATTTAGAACATTATGGTGAAAATTATTATCAGCCGGTAGAAGGTGCAAAAACAAAAGCAGGTGAATATCAGACCTTATCCGGTTATTTGGAAATGTCTAATATGTCAGTAGTACAGGAAATGGTAAATATGATTTCTGTATCCAGAGCATACGAAACGAATCAAAAGATTGTACAGACATATGATAGCAGTTTGGAAATAGCGGTGAAGCAATTAGGTAAGGTAAATGGATAAGATTTAAGGCCTAGATCAAAGAGATAGAAATAATACGCAACATTAGAAAGAAGGAAATCTTATGGTAAGATCATTATGGACAGCAGCAACCGGTATGATTGCCCAGCAAACAAACGTGGATACAATTGCGAACAACTTGGCGAATGTAAATACCACAGGATATAAATCAGAAGTAGCAGAATTTAAATCTTTGTTATATCAAACAATACAGACCAAAACAACCACAGCCAATGGTGCTAATAAACCGGTAGGTGCACAGGTTGGTCTTGGGGTTAGAAATTCTGCAATTACATCTATTTTTAAGCAGGGAAGTATGCTTGCATCAGAAAGTAATACTGCGTTTGCTATTTCAGGAGAAGGCTTTTTTGCACTCCGTGGACAGGATGGACAGACTTACTATACCAGAAATGGAAACTTCCTTTTTACCACTTCTCAAAATGGAATGATGTTGGCAAACTCAGATGGTCTTCCGGTATTGGATACTACTGGAAAGCCAATCGTTTTAGGAACACAATATGTAGCTTCTAAAATCGGAGTAAATGCAGATGGACAATTAACATATCCGGATGAACAGAATAATCCACAGCCCATTGGTGTACAGATTGGATTATATCAGTTTACAAATCCTTCCGGTTTGGAAAAGGTGGATAGTACGATGTATTTGGCATCTGCAGCCAGTGGAGCAGCAATTAATGAAGCGAACAATAATAATGTGCGAAAAAGCGAAGTGATTCAGGGATACTTGGAAGGATCCGGTGTTCAGGTGGCAGATGAGATGGTAAATTTGATTGTTGCACAAAGAGCTTATGAAATGAATTCCAAGGCAATTACAACTACAGATGAGATGATGCAGCAGGCTAATCAATTGAAACGATAGGATGTAAAATAATTTTCTGAAATAATAGATAATGAGAAAACATAGAGAATAAGCACTATCTGAAAAAATGAGGTAATAACATGGATATTTCAGGATTGAGCAATATTTATACAGAATATTTAAATCAACAAACGGATAATGTAAGCAACAAAAAAATGCAGGATACGGTATCCAAGGATTATTCAAAAGCAACAGATGATGAGCTTTTGGATGTTTGTAAACAGTTTGAAGCATATTTTATGGAACAGGTCTTTAAACAGATGGAAAAAACCATCATTAAGGATGAATCTTCTTCCGGCAATACAAGTGCTTTAGTAGATTATTTTAAAGATTCTGCGTTGCAGGAATTGACCAAAACATCTACAGAAACCCAAGGATTGGGAATCGCACAGATGTTATATGAACAGATGAAAAGAAATTACAGCTTGTAACATACAAGAAAGCCACTCTCGTAGGGAGTGGCTTTCATCTTAAGCAAATCATTAAGCAAATAAAACACAAATGAAACAAGAATCACAAAAAAGGAACTAAACAATGGAAATAACAGGTTATGTAGATCACATAATATATCGGAAACCGGAAAATGGATATACGGTATTTGTATTGATCAGCGAAGGAGATGAGATTACCTGTGTGGGAAATATGCCACAAATTGATCAAGGAGATAATTTGTGCATCCAAGGAGAAGAAGTCTCACATCCTTTATATGGAAGTCAGATTAAGGTGGTTACCCATCGCATCGTACCGCCTAAGGACGAAGATAGTATAGAACGTTATCTTGGCAGTGGTGCAATCAAGGGAATCGGCCCTGCTTTGGCGAAAAGAATTGTAAAGAAATTTGGAACCCAAACTTTTCGTATCATAGAAGAAGAGCCTGAAAGATTGGTAGAAATTAAAGGCATTAGCGAGCGAATTGCAAGAGAAATCAGTGCTCAGATGGAAGAAAAAAAGGGTATGCGGGAAGCTATGATTTTTCTACAGCAATATGGCATCAGTAATACTTTGGCTGTAAAAATATATGATACATATGGTATGAGAATTTATCAGGTGATGAAGGAAAATCCGTATCAATTGGCGGAAGATATTCATGGTATTGGATTTAAAATGGCTGACGAAATTGCGGCAAAAATTGGCATTCGAACAGATTCTGATTATAGAATTCGCAGTGGTATTTTATATACGCTGTTATTAGCAAGCTTAGAGGGACACGTGTATTTGCCAAAAGAAATTTTGCTGCGAAATACATCTATTATGTTGCAAATCCCCCCGGAAACCATAGAAATTCAATTGGCGAATTTAGCCATCGATAAAAAATTGATTCTAAAAACGGAAGAAGAAAGAATATATGTTTTTGCTTCCTCTTATTATTATGCGGAATTAAATTGTGCCGGAATGCTGTTGGATTTGGATGCCGCGATAGATTATTTTCCAACCGAAGAAGAACAGACTTTTGAAGAACAGTTTCGAGCAGGTGTGGTGAAAAAAATCAATAGATTGGAACAACATTTGCAAATGGAATTGGATGAATTGCAACGTCAGGCGGTAGTAGAGTCTATTCTTCATGGTGTGTTTATTTTAACCGGAGGTCCGGGTACAGGAAAAACTACTACCATCAATATGATTATTCGGTATTTTGAACAGGAAGGATTGGATATTTTTCTGGCAGCACCTACCGGAAGAGCTGCAAAACGTATGACAGAAGCTACCGGTTTTGAAGCTAGAACTATTCATCGTATGCTGGAATTAAATGGTGGTTTAGAGGAAGATGGCAGAAAGGCAAGTTTTACCAAAAATCAGGAAAATCCGTTAGAAGCAGATGTGATAATTATTGATGAAATGTCTATGGTAGATGTTCATCTTTTTCAAGCGTTGTTAAAAGCAATTTCACCGGGAACCCGTTTGATTCTGGTGGGAGATGTCAATCAGTTACCATCGGTAGGTCCGGGACAGGTGTTACAGGATTTGATCAAAAGTAATGTTTTTTCTGTAGTCGGATTACAAAAAATATTTCGTCAGGCAGAAGACAGTGATATTGTAATCAATGCCCATAAAATACATCAGGGAGAATCTTTGGAACTGAATAATAAAAGTAAAGACTTTTTCTTTTTGGAAAGAAATGACGTTAATGTTATTTACAAACATATGATACAATTAATCTCAGAAAAATTACCGGGGTATTGTAAGGTTGCCCCTTTTGAGGTGCAGGTTTTGACTCCTATGCGCAAAGGAAGTCTGGGAGTGCAGGTTTTAAATCAGATTTTGCAAAAATATTTGAATCCTGAGGCGCAGGAGAAAAAAGAACATATCAGTGGGGAAACTATTTTTCGTGAAGGCGATAAGGTAATGCAGATTCGAAATAATTATCAGTTGGAGTGGGAAATTGTAAGTAAATATAATATTCCTATTGATAAAGGGGTGGGTGTGTTTAATGGAGATATGGGCATTGTGAAAGAAATCCATGAATACAACCAGACGATAGTAGTGGAATTTGATGATCTTAGAAAAGTAACCTATCCTTTTTCTATGCTGGATGAGTTGGAATTAGCATACGCAATTACCATTCATAAATCTCAAGGGAGTGAATATCCGGCAGTGGTTATGCCATTACTTTCGGGGCCAAAACAATTATTTAACCGTAACTTGCTTTATACAGGGGTGACAAGAGCAAGAAACTGTCTCACCATTTTGGGGAGTAAAGAAACCTTAGAGGATATGATTGAAAATAATCAGGAAAATATGCGATATTCAGGATTGAGTGCCAGGATTAGAGAAGTGAAAGGAATCCGTTGAAAATTAGTATATTAGATTATATTTTTCCAAGAAGATGTGCTGTATGTGACACTGTTTTGGCTTTGGGGCAAAGAGACCTTTGTGAACATTGTAAAAAGGAAATAAAATATATAGGGAATCAGGTCTGTTTTCGATGTGGAAAGCAGGTAAAGTATGAGGAAGAATATTGCTATGACTGTCAGAAGAAACAACATGTTTATGAACAGGGAAGAGCAGTTTTTTCTTATGAATATATTCGCTTGTCTTTGTATCGATTCAAATATGCCGGAAGAAGGGAATATGCTGGTTTTTATGCTAGAAGCATTGACCGCAAACTTAGAGAAGTGCGAAATAAATGGAGACCTCAGGCATTAGTGCCGGTACCGTTGCATCCCAAGAAGCAAAGAAAAAGAGGTTATAATCAGGCAGAAGAAATTGCGATGGAGTTGGGAAAATTATGGCATCTTCCGGTATTGAAAAATTTGGTGGTAAGATGCAAAAATACCAAGCCAATGAAAGAAATTGTTGGTACAGATAGACAAAATAATTTGAAAAAGGCTTTCAAATTAGGTACAAATGATGTAAAATTAAATACAATTATAATTATAGACGATATTTATACTACAGGGAGTACCATTGATGCAGTTGCCAAAGTGTGTCGTAATGCGGGGATTTCGCACATATACTTTATCACGGTATCCATAGGTAAGGGGCTATAAGAGGAAAAGATACGGAGGGTGAAAAATGAACGTAAAAAACTGTAGAAAATGTAGAAGAATCTTTAACTATGTAATGGGACCAATTCTTTGTCCCAACTGCCGTGAAGCAGAAGAAGCAAAATTCCAAGAAGTAAAAAAATATGTACAGGAACATAGAAGATGTGGTATGCAGGAAGTATCAGAAGCATGTGAAGTAAGCTTGAGTCAGATTCAGCAGTGGTTAAGAGAAGATAGACTGGTATTGGCTGATGATTCACCAATGGGGATTGCTTGTGAAAAATGCGGTAAGATGATTAAATCAGGAAGATTCTGTCCGGAATGTGCGAATCAGATGACCAATTCTTTTAATACTGCAGTAGGTAAAACAGCAACAGCATATGTACCTCCTAAGAAAGATAGTAGAGAAGGTGCAAGAATGCGTTTCATTGATAAATAAAGTTAGGTGAGGCAAGATTCTTGTATGGTGAATGAAGAACGTGTCAAGCTGATGACAAGAATGGCAGCTTACGAAAAAGAAGGACATAAGAAGAATAAAAAAATAGTCAGTTTTTTTAAAAGTGACTATATCAGCATGCAAATGTTAAAATCCGTGATAGCAGCTACCGTTTCTTTTGGGATCATGTTTGGGCTATATGCCATGTATGATTTTGAAGTTTTTATGAAAGAAATCTATCAAATGGATTTGTTGGACTTTGCAAAAAGTGTCTTGATTTTATATTTAATTATGTTGGGGATAGTTTTGGTGATTACCTATGTAGTGTCAATTTATCGATATAATAGGGCATTACAAAGTACAAAGGTGTATTATGCCAATTTGAAAAAATTATCTCAGCTTTATGGTGCAAAAGAATAAAAAACCGAAAGGGTGTCTACATGACGGGTTTATTGGAAATAAGAGAATCGTTGAAAACTTTTTATGCAAGAAATGAAATATATTTAAATCCATGTGTTAAATTTATGATTGCGTTAATTTCTTTGATAGTCGTTAATGGAAGCATGGGTTATATGACATTGTTAAAGAATCCGGTGGTAGTATTGGTGATTGCTTTAATGTGTTCTTTTATGCCTAAAAATTTCATTGTGATTGTAGCTGCATTTTGGGTATTGCTACATAGTTATTCCTTGGCTATGGAATGTGCAGTGGTTGTGGCAGCAGTATTTGTCATTATGTTTTTGCTATATTTCCGTTATACTCCAAAGCATACCATGGTTGTGTTATTAACTCCATTAATGTTTGCTGTGAAAATTCCATATGCTATGCCGGTAGTATTGGGACTTTTGGGAACCCCTTTGGCAGGAGCTTCTTTAAGCTGTGGTGTAGTTGTTTATTATATCATAAAACTTATGTCGGATAATGTAACAGTATTTTCTGCTATGGATGCAGAAAGTGGTTCTCAAAAATTTCGAATTATGTTGGATGGTATTTTAGATAACAAAGGTATGTTTGTGACTTTGATAGTCTTTTTACTTACGTTAATTTTGGTGTATACCATTCGTAGAATGTCTATTGATAATGCATGGACTGTGGCTATTATTGCAGGATTGACAACCAATGCAGTGTTATTGCTTGTATGTGAATTTGTTCTGGAATTACAGTTTTCTGTCATTGCAATTGCTTTAGGTACTTTTATTTCTTTTGGTATCTGCATATTAGTGCAGTTTTTGGAATTTAATGTGGATTATACAAGAACTGAGATTGTGCAGTTTGAAGATGATGAATATTATTATTATGTAAAAGCAGTGCCGAAAAACATCATAGCTGCGCCGGAAAAGAAAGTAAAAAGAATTAACAAACAGCATAAAAAGGTACCTGCAAAACAAGAAAAACAGGTAACAACGATAAAAACATCCCACGGTGTGTCTCGTACCACTGTCAAGCAGGATCAAAATAAGAAAAATAGAACGAAACAGGACTAAATGATAGATGGAACAGATTTTATCCTTTTTGGAAAATAATTTTAGCAATCTTTATATTCCAAAACCGGGAATTGTGGATGTGTTGGAAATTGCCATTATTTCCTTTGTGATTTATCACATCTTGCTTTGGTTGAGAAGTACCAGAGCCTGGTTTTTGATGAAAGGTATTGTTTCGATTATGGTGATGTTTGTCATTGCCGTAATTTTAGAAATGAATACCATTATTTGGATTGCCCAAAACGTAGTATATATTGGTTTGATTGCAGTTATTGTAGTTCTTCAACCGGAGCTTAGAAAGGCATTGGAAGCTTTGGGGAAAAAGAATTTTTTTAAGGCTTTTTTACCTACTGAATTTAGTCGGGGTGATGAAGGGCTGTTTTCAGATCACACCATAGATGAAATAGCTAAGGCCTGTGTGGAAATGAGCAAAGTAAAAACAGGGGCCTTAATTGTGATTGCTCAAAATGATATGTTGACAGAATATGAACATACTGGGATTGAAGTGGATGCTGTGGTATCAAGTCAGCTTTTAATTAATATTTTTGAACATAATACACCATTGCATGATGGTGCGGTTATTATACGAGGAAATCGTATCGGCTCAGCCACTTGTTATTTACCTTTGTCTGATAATATGCAGCTAAGCAAAGCTTTAGGGACTAGACATCGTGCCGGAGTAGGTATTTCGGAAGCGACGGATGCCATGACACTAATTGTGTCAGAAGAAACAGGAAAAATTAGTGTGGCTTATAAAGGAGAACTGACCCGTAATTTAAAAGCGGAAGATATAGGAAAGCAGTTGGCAAAAATTCAGAATAAACCTACCGAAGAAAAGAAAAAGCGAATTCGAGGAATCAGTCGTAAAGGGAAGTAGGAGATAGTATGAAGGAGAAGAATACAAAAAATCTGAAATTGAAGATTATTGCAGTGCTGTTTGCTACGAGTCTTTGGATGATTTCAATTAATATAAATGATCCCTATCAAAGCAAAGATTATACAGTTTCAGTACAGTTATTAAATATGAACTCCATGAATAGTGCAGGAAAGTATGTGGAAGTAGTCAATGGCTCTGATGTGATTTCCGTAAGAGTTAGAGGAAATCGCTCTGTAATGGATAGTTTTGGAGTAAATAATATTACTGCTACGGCAGATTTAAACGAAATGGATGGAAATAACAGAGTACCAATCAAGCTTTCTACTGTAAAAACCAGTGGAAGTAAGATTGAAAGTGTTCGTTCTAATGATAGTTATGTAGAAGTGAAAGTTGAGGAAATCAAGCGAATTCAGAAACGACTGGAAGTGATAACGAAAAATGCTCCGGGAGATGGTTATATTCTCGGGAAAGTAACTACAGAGCAAAATGCTTTAAAAATTTCAGGACCGGAATCAGCTGTGGCGTTGGTGGATAAGGCAGTTGTTAATTTTGATTTGGCAAATGCAACCGATGATGTTAGTATGCTTCTTCCGGTGGAATTATATGATGCAGAAGGTAATCGTATTCAGGATCATCGTCTTACTACCAGCATTAATGAGGTACAGTGTTTGGCGTCTATTCTGACAATGAAGGAAGTTCCGGTAGTTGTGACTGTGAAAGGTGAAGCAGCTAAAGGATATGGATTTACAGAAGAGATTTTATGTGAACCATCCTCTGTTTGGGTAGCAGCAAAAGCTTCTCAATTGCGCGGACTGAAACAATTGGAAATTGAAGGGGCAGTAGATATTCAAGGAGCTACCAAAGATGTGGTAACTACATTAGAACTAAGAGAATATTTGCCGGAAAATGTTATTGTGGCAGATTCTTCCACAAATGGGAAAGTAGAAGTTATAGCTAAAATAGAAGAGACTTTTACAAAGAACATTGAAGTAGAAGCTAAAGAGATTCAGATTGTAAATGTTCCGGAAGGAATCAAAGCAGAACATCAAAACAAAGAAAAAAAATATACGGTCGAAGTAACTGGTTTTTTGTCTAAAGAGAAGGAGCTGGATCCTCAAAAACTGAAAGCAAAAGTAGATATTCTTGGATATATGAACAAAAAGAATATGTTAGAAATTTTAGACGGAACTTATGATATGGATGTAATTATGGAGTTTCCGGAAGGTGTTTGGCTTGAGAATGAGGTTCGAGCAGAAATCAAACTTGGCAAGAAATAAGAGAAAAATAAATGGAGGTTATTTATGGCGAGATTGTTTGGTACTGATGGCGTAAGAGGAATTGCGAATGAGGAATTAACTCCTTTAATGGCAATGCAGCTTGGTCAGGCAGGGGCTTATGTATTGACGAAACAGACACAGCATAAACCAACGATTATGGTAGGTTGTGATACCAGAATATCAGGAGATATGCTGGCTAATGCTTTAATGGCCGGAGTATGTAGTGTGGGTGCGAATGCGGTTTATGTAGGAGTGATTCCGACTCCGGCAGTAGCCTATTTGACTAGAAAATATAAGGTAGATGCAGGTGTTGTAATTTCTGCATCTCACAATCCGGTAGAATTTAATGGAATTAAATTTTTTAATGGTGATGGATATAAATTGTCTGACGAGTTGGAAGATGAAATTGAAGAATTAATGAAAAATAATATGGCAGGTGTGAAATTTCCTACCGGTACCGGTGTTGGAAAAGTCAAATACCGTAATGATGCCAGAGAAGAATATATCAATCATGCGGTACAATCTGTACCGGTGGATTTAAAAGGCTTAAAAATTGTGCTGGATTGTGCAGAAGGAGCTTCTTTTTATACTTCTGTGGAAGCGATTAAAGATTTAGGTGGTCAAGTAATTGCTATCCATAACAATCCTGATGGAACCAATATTAATGCCAACTGTGGCTCTACTCATATGCAGGAACTGCAGGCCAGAGTTGTATTTGAAAAAGCTAACGTGGGTCTTGCTTTTGATGGTGATGCGGATCGAATGCTGGCAGTAGATGAAAAGGGTAATATGATTGATGGCGATCAAATTATGGCCATCATAGGCAATCATATGAAAAACCAAGGAAAGTTAAAAAAGGATACTATTGTAGCTACGGTTATGAGTAATCTGGGTTTTTATATTATGGCCAAAGAACAGGGACTTACCATTGAACAGACTAAGGTAGGAGACCGATACGTATTGGAAAGAATGCGTGAAATTGATGCAAGTCTGGGTGGAGAGCAATCCGGCCATGTCATTTTCTTGGAAGAGAATACCACTGGAGATGGACTTCTTAGTGCATTGCATTTATTAGAGGTTATGGTAGATACCGGAAAACCATTGTCTGAACTGGCAAGTATTATGAGTGTTATGCCACAAGCTTTGATTAATGCGAAAGTACCAACTCATAAAAAAGATAAATACATGGAATATCCTGAAATTGCAAAAGCGATTGAGGAATTAGAAGCAAAATTTGCCGGAGAAGGAAGGGTATTGATTCGTCCTTCCGGAACAGAACCAAAAGTTCGTGTAATGATTGAAGGAAAAGATCAGGCAGTGATTGAACGGGAAGCTAGAAAGTTAGCAGATTTGATTCAAAATACTATGTTATAAGCAAGAATATATACACTTGAGTAAAAACATATAACGTGCTATTATAAAAAAAGAGAAATACAATTAGGGGTAGAAATTGGAGGAAGGGATATGGTAAGCCAAAAGGTAGTTATCAAAAACCCAACAGGATTGCATCTAAGACCGGCAGGAATCCTATGTAAGGAAGCAATGCAGTATAAATCATTGATTACTTTTACCTACAGGGGAAATACCGCAAATGCAAAGAGTGTTCTTAGTGTATTAGGTGCATGTATTAAATGTGGAGACGAAATTGAATTTGTTTGCGATGGTGTGGATGAAGAACAAGCGTTAAAAGCATTAGTAGATGCCGTAGAAAGCGGTTTAGGAGAATAAGTATGACCCACCTGTGGAAACAGGTGGGTTTTGTGTTAAAAAAGAGATATCTTGTGTGGGCGTGAAGCAAAGATATCGGAAAGAAAGAGGAGTAAATATTATGTTAAATTACCGCCGTTATCAGAGAAATCCGGTACTTAATTATCCGGAAAGAAAATGGCCTTGTAAAGAGATTGAAAAAGCACCAATTTGGTGTAGTGTTGATTTACGAGATGGAAATCAGGCTCTTATTGATCCTATGCAGGTACATGAAAAAATTGAAATGTTTAAATATTTAATTAAACTTGGCTTTAAAGAAATTGAAATAGGATTTCCGGCTGCCAGTCAAATTGAATTTGATTTTTTAAGACGTCTAATTGATGGAAATATGATTCCTGATGACGTAAGAGTTCAAGTGTTAACTCAATGTAGAGAAGAACTTATTGATCGTACTTTTGAATCTATTCAGGGATGTAAAGAAGCTATCGTACATATTTATAACTCCACATCTACCTTACAGAGAGATGTAGTATTTAATATGTCTAAAGAAAAAATCATTGACATTGCCATCAAAGGAACACAGATGGTAAAAGAAAGAGCAGAAAAATTTGATGGTAAAATTATCTTAGAATATTCTCCGGAAAGTTTTACAGGAACGGAAGTTGATTTTGCTCTTGAAATCTGTACTGCTGTGCAGAAAACCTGGGGAGCAACAAAAGAAAATCCGATCATCATCAACCTCCCATCTACAGTAGAGATGAATACTCCTAACGTGTATGCTGATCAGATTGAATGGATGAACGAACATTTTGAAGATAGAGAAAGTATCATTTTAAGTGTGCATCCACACAACGACCGTGGTACCGGTGTTGCCAGCGCAGAATTAGCAATGCTCGCAGGTGCAGACCGTGTAGAAGGTACTTTGTTTGGTAATGGAGAAAGAACGGGTAATGTTGACTTACTTAACATTGCTTATAATATGTTCTCCCAGGGAATTAATCCGGAATTAAATATTGAACATATTAATGAAATTATAGAAATCTATGAAAGATGTTGTAAAATTCCGATTCATCCAAGACATCCATATGCAGGTAAATTAGTATTTACAGCATTCTCCGGTTCTCATCAGGATGCTATTAATAAGGGCGTTCGTGCTATGAGAGAACGTGAGAATGAATACTGGCAGGTGCCATACCTTCCAATTGATCCGGCAGATATTGGAAGAGAATATGAACCAATCGTTCGTATTAACTCTCAGTCCGGGAAAGGTGGCGTAGCCTTTGTTATGGATACTTACTTCGGATTCAAACTTCCAAAAGCAATGCATAAAGAATTTGCAAATGTAATTCAGAAACTTTCTGAAGTTAAGGGTGAAGTGGCTCCGGAAGAAATTATGGAGCAGTTCAAGAAAGAATACTTGGATCAGAAAGAACCATTACATTTCAGACGTATGCATATTACTGATATGAGTGGAGAAGGAAAAACATTCGAAACAAGTATCGAAGTATTCTACACAGACCATGGTATCGAAAGAAGTTTCGAAGCTGTTGGTAATGGTCCTATCGACGCGGTTCGTCGTGGACTTCACCAGAATCTCGGCTTAGAAGTTAAGATTTTAGACTATGAAGAACACGCTCTTCAGTCAGGATCTAACTCTCAGGCGGCTGCCTATATCCACTTACTGGATTCTAATAGTGGACATGTAACTTACGGTGTTGGAGTATCCAGCAACATTACAAGAGCTTCTGTAAGAGCTATTTTCTCAGCATTAAATCGTTTAGGACTTGGTTCCAGATAGGAATGTTAATTTATAAAAAAGGCTGTTGCAAATGCAACAGCCTTAGTTTAATTCAAATGATATAAATCACAATATAACAAATCTCTTATTTTTTCTTTTGTCTTTAAATTAGGGTTATCTAACATCAAATGATTCATTAAAATATCAGCTTGCTCCATTCTGGAAGTATATACATATACTTCTTTGGCGCTTAGAATTTCCATATCTTTTATAGCTTCTTCGGAAGCTAAGTTCACAAAATAGATCTTATCATATTGCATCAATTCTTCGGATTCATCCCATATCATCCATAGATTATTAGGATTATAAAGATAAACGATGGTGCTATCTTTCTTGTCCTTAGCCCATGCGACATTCTCCTGATCGCTTTTGTATAAAAACTGTACTTTGTCTTGAGTAAGCGCATACCCTTGGGCACCAAGTACAAAAAGAACTAGAAAAACGGCAACTGTAAATATGATTTTAGATGGACTATTTTTACATGGTTGTTCGGATTTAGAAGAATCACTTTTGGGAATTAAATGTGTTTGCAGTACCATAAGTAATTTCCATATAACAGCTACCATAAGCAACATACAAAATCCATATACCGGCAATTCATAACGATTCGCTTCTTCTGCATTTAAAAGCGCTGTTTTTGCAATTACTAAAAAGTATCCCAAGGTGACAAAACCTATCTGGGTAAATCCGGAATAATTTTTAACTATCTTCCTTAAATTATTTTTCCCTTTTTGTTTATATAGGACGCTCAATGCTAAAAGAAAAACAAGTAACAATAAAAACCAAAAAACACCACCAAATACAGATTGGTTCATTAATTCTGTAAAAAACTTTAATCTATAAAAAGTGTTTCCGATATCAAAAAAAGCACCGGTAGCTTCAGTTCCTCGATATCCGCGGAAGATATGGCTTAAACAAGAAGGATAGTAAATGACTGCAGCTGCCATTCCAGCGCATACAATACATCCATAGATTACACTACCTTTAAAATCTTTTCTTATCAGCCAGTTGTAAAGGCAGGTATAGGATGCCATAAAGAATAAAAAAACAGCATAATAATAATGAGTCAAAAAACCTAACATTACCAAAGTGAATAACAACAGAGATTTTTTTATGTTTAAATTTATCTTGTCTTTCCAAGTAGGAATATGCCAAATAACAAGTGCGAAACACCATGCGGTGAGGAGCATATACATGCGAATAAAAGTGATTCCGCTAATTACCCCTACTTGAAATCCGAATAAAAGTGCTGTTATGGTCGCCATCAACTTATTTTTATGGAAGGCAGAATAGGAAATATAAGTTAATAGCCAAAAACAAATGGCAAAAAGAATCAAGTTTAATCCAAGACCAAACCATTTGGAAAAAATTCCGGGAAACAAGGAACAAATGGTGTGCAATATCATGTAATACAAAGGTGGATGGACATCAAAGCTTTGCATGGTTTTTACCAAACCATAACGAAAACCTTCTCCTTCCAAGACTTGGAATTCACTTCTGATTTCATTCACATCCTTCCACTCCCGGTCTGTAGGAACTAGTCCATACGTTACATTGGAAGAATAATAAGAATAATATTCATCATAATGGAAACCTTGCTTTTGCATACAAAAATATGATGCTACAACAAGTTGTAACATCATAATAATTGTCATAAGGCAAATCCATTTTTTGTTTTCTTTCAAAAAAGAATATACCATAATTTTCTCTCCTGTATTTCTTTCATTATATATAGGAAATACTAGTAAAATGCTCTATACTAATGTTTTCATGTATTCTTTGATGGCATCTTCCCAACTTGCAAATTGGTAACCACCGGTCATTTTGAACATGTAGTTTTCTAAAACGGAATTGGCAGGTCTTGCAGCCTGCTGAGGATAATCTGCTAAATACTGAGCAGTAGTTACATATTCCACTTCCATTTCTTTTCCTGCTAAACGGAATACTTCTTTGGCGAAATCTGCCCAAGAACATTGTCCTTCACAGGTAGCATGGAATAAACCATAATTATCGCTAAACAATAAAGAATCAATTCCCTTTGTTAATTCCAAGGTACTGGTTGGGGTTCCGATTTGGTCACATACAACACGAACCTTGCTATTATTTTCCGCAATGCGAAGCATGGTTTTTGCAAAGTTTTTTCCATCTCCGTAAAGCCAGGCGGTTCTTAAAATAAAATGACGTTGACACAGTTCTTTCACCATTCTTTCTGCAGCTTCTTTGGTGGCGCCGTATACACTTCTTGGACCGGTAGGATCTGTTTCGTAATAAGCTCCCTGTTTTGTGCCATCAAATACATAGTCTGTAGATACATGAACCAATTTTGCGCCTGTTTCCTGGGCAGCTATGGCTAAGTTTCTGGCACCGATGGTATTTACCTTAAAGGCCAAATCGCGATTGGTTTCACAAGCATCTACGGCGGTGTATGCAGCACAGTTTACGATAGCATAAGGTTTTACCTCTTTTGCTAAATTCATAACTGCATCAATGTCAGAAATATCTAATTCATCTACATCTGTATTTACGAAACTAATATCTTCTCTACCTGCATAAAACTGATTTACGGCCCTGCCTAATTGACCATGACAGCCAGTTACAATAATTTTTTTTGTCATAAAAATTTTACCCTCATTTTCTATCGTTATCTTGTGTATATATTCTAGTCTTATTTGTAAAATATTCTACCATTGCTTCTTATTTTTTTCAAGATAACTATCTTTAGTCATCTTGTTTCTTCGTACTTAGGTTTGTGAAGAACAAACTGAGTTTTGTATTCATAAAGATACAAAATCGTTGTTTTTAAGAGATGACTTAATTTTCTATTTATGGTATAATTTCACATATTTGTTTTTCTTATATAATAACAAATAGATAGTTGAAGCTATTTGAAAAACGAAATAGCGGTTGCTTGAGGAAAGAGAGGACGATATGAAGAAACTTAGTGTATTATTATTGATTGCTTTCTCATCTGCCCTTCTTATGATAGGTTGTGGCAAAGAAGAAGAGCCGGAAGTAATCGAAGAAGCTGTTGTTGTTGAAACGGTAGAAGAAGTGGAAGAAGAAGTTGTAGAAGAAACAAACGAAGATCTCCCACCGGAAGAAGGTATGGTTCGTAGTGCACTTACCAATGAATGGGTAAGTGAAGAAGTTGGTTCTTTAAGACCACTTGCAGTAATGATACCAAATGATAAATCTGCACTTCCACAGTATAATTTGTCAAATGCAGATATTTTATATGAATGTTTAGTAGAAGGTGAAATCACTCGTCTTATGGCTGTTTTCGGTGATTGGACTCAGTTAGAACGTGTTGGTAACATCCGTAGTTGTCGTGATTATTTTATTTATTGGGCATTTGAATGGGATGCTATCTATGTACATGCAGGTGGACCATTCTATATTGATGAAGTAGTTGGCCGTAAAGATACTCATAATATCAATGCTTTAACTGCTCCTGCCAGCGTATTTTATCGTACCTCTGATCGTTCTGCTCCACAGAACTTGTATTTAGATGGTGCTGCTATTTATGATGAAGCAAATCGTTTGGGTTATCCTTTGGAAATTAGAAGTGATTATGCAGAACCGGTACATTTCCAGTTTGCAACCAAAACAGAACCTAATACATTAGAACAATATGCAACTTCTAAAGTAGCAAATAAAATTGATATGGCAGATGCATACCCTGTAACTCAGACATGGTTTGAATATAATGAAGAAGACGGATTGTATTATCGTTTCCAGAAGCCTTCCGGAGGAGCGCATATGGATGCAGCTACCAATTCTCAGTTGGCTTTCAAAAATGTATTGGTGCAGTTTACATATCATGAAGTTCGTGATGCAAAAGGTTATCTTGCATTCCAGTGTATTGATAGTACAAGAGATGGCTGGTACTTTACAAACGGACGCGGCGTTCGTGTAACATGGGAAAAATCATCTGATTACGGAACCACTCATTACTTTGATGAAAATGGAAATGAAATTCAGTTGAATACAGGAAAAACTATGGTTTGTATCGTAGAGGATGGAGATACTTTCTCATTTGTAGATTAAAATATAAGGCTGTTGCAATTGCAACAGCCTTGTTTTTGTATACAAGCCGAGCTATTACGCAAAGCGTGTCACTCGTGATTTTTGGGAAATATATTATTAGGTATGTTCGTAAAAACAAATATTACATAATTGCCATGGCAGTACAGATACCAAGAATAGCACCGCATAGTACCTGAAGAGGTGTGTGGCCGATAAATTCTTTTAACTGCTTTTCAATATCCAAATCTTTTCCCATATGGGAAAACAGTTCAATCATGTCGTTAATGATTTGAGCTTGTTTTCCGGCCTGCTGGCGAACTCCCATAGCATCATACATAACTACCAATGCAAAAACGGCAGCCATGGCAAATTCGAAGCTGTTTGGTCCATATTGCAAAGCGGTAGCTGTGCACAAGGCACAGACGGTTGCAGAGTGGGAACTTGGCATTCCACCACCGCCGACTAAACGTTCTGCATCAAAGTTTTTCGTGAATAAAGTATGGATTATGGTTTTTAAAACCTGGGCAATAATCCATCCGCTGGCTGCAGATATTAAAATCTTGTTTTGTCCTAATTGTGAAAGAAAATCCATATTTGCTTCTCCCGTAGCGTTATCATTTCTTTTGTATATAAACTCTCATAATCCATATCAGTAAGTTGTTTGGTGTCTTAATTATGATTCACCTATACAGAAAATAGTATAAATCATTCTTAGAAAAAACAAAAGAACTTTTTAGGAATTGAAAACAAAAATAAAAACATGATAAAATGAAGAAAATTAGGAATGGAGTCAATTATGTTATCTGTATTATTAAGCTACTTATATATTGCAATTACCACATTCTTGCTGGGGATGGGGATTAAGATTTTTGCTCAAAAATATTTAGGATACGAAATGAAAGAAATTACAAGTATACTGTATGCCGGTTTGGGAGTGGCTACCGTATATTCCGGAATTTACAGTTTGTGCTCCAAGGTGGCTTTAGGAGCCAATTTGGGAATGCTTCTAATGTGTGTGGTAATCGTTATTTGGGGTAAAAAAGAACTATTGAAATTCTTGCAAAAAATACATGAAAATACGACTAAGGGAAAGTATTTTCTTGTTGTGATTTTCTTGCTTGTATTTTCTTACGGTGCCAGCAGAGGATACCTACATTTTGACAGTGGGCTTTATCATGCTCAAGCCATTCGTTGGATTGAAGAGTATGGTGTGGTACCGGGATTAGCGAATTTACATTGCAGATTGGCGTATAACAGCAGTGCATTTACGTTAACAGCGCTCTATAGCATGGAATTTTTAGTGGGTCAGTCTCTTCATACAGTGGCCGGCTTTATGGCTATGGTGCTTTGTGGCAAAGGTTTTAGCGTGGTGCAGGTGTTTTGGCGAAAAAAAGTGAAAGTATCTGATTTCCTGAAAGTAGCTATGTTGTTTTATATTTCCATTATTTATAGTGAAATGATGTCACCGGCATCAGACTATTTCGCTATGTTGTTTTTGTTTTATATTGTGTTACGCTGGGTGGAATTGGAAGAAGAGGGAGAAAAAAATATTGCTTCCTACAGTCTGCTATGTGTTCTTTTGGCAGTGACTGTCACCGTAAAATTATCCGCGGCAATTATGCTTTTGATGGTGTTAAAACCTGCGGTAATATTGATCAAAGAAAAACGCTACGGACAAATTGCTTTGTATCTATCCATGGGGATTGTTGCTATGTTTCCGTATCTTGCCAGAAACATTATTTTGTCCGGTTGGTTAGTGTACCCCTTTCCGGGGATTGATTTGTTTTCTTTGGACTGGAAAATTCCGGCAGGGGAGGCAGCCTATGATGCAGAAGAAATTAAAGTATATGCCAAAGGCATGACGGATGTGCTGTTAAAGGATATATCGATTTTAGAGTGGCTGCCAAAGTGGTTTTCGGCTTTAAAAGGATTGGAAAAAATATGGGTGTTAAGTTCTGTAGTAAGTATGATGGCTGGAGGATTGTTTGCTTTATGGGTATGGATAAAAAAGGAAACAAAATATAAAGGCCTTTTGTTTGTAGAAGTTGTTATGATTGCCGGATACCTATTTTGGCAAATAGGAACACCGTTGGTTCGTTATGGATATATTTATATTTTAGCATTTCCGTTTTTTACCATAGGATTATGGTTTGTATTTTTATTTGAAAAAAGACCGAAAAGCTATTTGTTGTTTGTCACTCTTTTGCTTGTTTTCTTTGGATATAAAGGAGGAAATCTGCTTCAGATTATAGTAGATTCCGCACCACAGGAATATTATGTATGGCAAAGAGATTATGAAACCTTAGACTATGACAGTTATAAAATAGGAGAAACTTGTTTTTATGTACCATTAGAATCCGGTCAGATAGGATATGAAAAATTCCCTGCAGCACCTTATGAACGTTATGATGTAGAAATGCGTGGAGAATCACTGGCAGAAGGATTTCGAAGAATACAAAATTAAAATAACAATGTAAGAAATAGATGTTGAAAAAATGACGAAAATTGACATGGAAAAATAAATTTATGAAGTGACCTTTTATGTTAGGATAACATTGTTTGTGGAACATAAAAGGAGAACAGCATGGAAAAAAGAAGAGAAGAAGAAATACAAAGTATTACCCAAATCATGTTGGAACTGGGAATGCCGGTTCATTTGCGGGGATATCATTATCTTAGAGAGGCTGTTTGTATCTCTGTGGAAGACATGGAATTGGTAGGAAGTGTTACAAAGCTTCTCTATCCGGTAATTGCAAAACGGTATCATACGGAACATGAAAAAATCGAACGTGCCATACGTAGTGTGATTGAAGTAGGATGGGGACGAGGAAATGAAAACTTGTATAAAGAAATTTTAGGTTATTCTAAGAAAAATGGAATTTCAAGACCTACCAACAGTGAATTTATTGCTGCCATGGCAGATTGGGTGAGAATGAAAGAGAGATAGACCTTTTGACATAATTATGATATACTATACGGTGATATATTGTCTAAAAGAAGAAAGGTTGCCACGGGCAGATTAGGATAATGTTAGGTATAGTATTATTATGGATTGTTGTGTACCTGTCAGGTACACTCATTTGTAAGATAGCTGGGGAAAAAGAGACGAGTCAACTGTGGAAACATTTGATTGGTTTCTTTTTCCTCATTTTATGTCAGGGCACTGTTTTCTTTTTAGGCCAATTGGCAGGATGGAGCCATCAAAATGCCGGTTGGATGTTAGTGGTTATGTTTGTGGTCACTAGTATTATTTCTTTACTGATTTGTAAAAAAGAATTGATAGATTTAGTGAAGAAAATAAGAAAGTTTTCTATCAAAGAGATTCGTTATGGAAGATACTTGGCATTATTCTTTTGGATCTTTTTGGCGTTAATGTATGTTATCATTTCCGGTTCCGCAGGCAATCGCAGTGATGCTATGGTGGAGACAGTACAAACCACTCTTTTAACGGACACAATGAATCAGTATCATCCTTTTACAAGACAACCAATGGAAATGGGAATGATTCTGTCAAAAAAACTGATTACCTTGCCCTTTTGGTATGCAATACTCAGTGTTTGGACAGGATTTGATGGCGTCAGCGTTGTATGGATTTTGGGAAGTTTAATTACTTTGATTGTTTCTTTTCTTGCATTTGCAGAATTAGGAGGACTTTTATTCTTCCGTGATTTTAAGAAAACCTGGCTTTTACTTGTATTAATGGAATTGTTATTTTTATCGGGAGATTATTATGTAGGAGCAGCCGGATATCGCCAGTTGTTTTATGGGTATTCCGGAGAAGTGATGGTTGGTACGATAACCATTCCCTGTGTATTGTGTCTTTTATATCGATTTTTAGGACCGATCTTGCGAAAAGATTTTCCAGTGGAAAAGGAAAAAATGAAACTGTGGGGATTGGTGTTAGAAGGCGGATTGATGGCATTGGGGACTCTTTTTGTGACGTCTCTTGCCTGGGGAATCGTAATGGTCGTGTTGTCTGTGGTATTATTTGCCATTAGCAGTGTGGGAGTTCGCCTGACTAAAAGAACAAATGGGAAAGGAGAAATAGGGATATGAGTGAACTCTTAGAGGTAATTATTTCGACTTTTCAGGAATGCAAAGAAAGTGGCAGTTATGTTTTGTTTTATTTTTTGGCTTTGGGACTAGGTCTTGCAGTAGCTTGGGATCGGTATGGTCAGACAAAAATGGAAGATAACTGGATGGTGGAAGAAGCGAAAAAACAGATTCAGCTGTGGCCCTTTCTTTATGGTTTGGCAGCTCTGCTTTTGGTAGTGGCAAATCCGATTGTGCTTTGGGGTATCAACAAAGTGACACCTATAGCAGGACAATATTATAAAGTATGGTCCATTCTTCTGTTTTTGTTCTTATGTGCTTATGGGATTGTTTGTTTTTTGAGTTTGTTACGAGAACAAAAACAACAAGTAATTTTGATTGGCGGTTTTGTTTTGTTGATAGGCTTGGCAGGAAGTGGCTATGGTGTTTTGGCAAACAGAATGTCAAAAACAGACTTTAGGGAAGAGACTGAAGTAATAGAATGGATTCAAGAAAAAGCAGATGGAGATTCTCTGATTTTAGCAACAGATGAAATTGTGGAATATATAGGAGTTTATGAGCCTCATCTAAATGTGTTGTATGGGAAAGATTTATATACTCCTAATTTAGACTTAGGAATTATGGATACTTATCCGCCGGAAATGTTGCAGTTATATGAAAATATGAAGCAGCCGGAAGGCCGTATGGGAGAGATTTCAAAAGAAGCATTTCTTTATGGGTGTGACGTAATTGTAGTTAAAAATATGGAAAATGCACCGGATAAAGCCGGTGTTTATTATAAAAAAGAATGTATGGATCGTTATATTATTTATATGCGATAAGATGTTTTTACAGAAAGGATAGCATGAATGTATCATGCAAATGAACTATGGCATTATTGAGTGTAATTGTTCCTTGTTACAACGAGGAAGAAAATGTGAAATATTTTTACGAAGAATTAATGAAAAACCAGAGCTTTTTTGAAGAAAAGAATTTGGATGTGGAAATTATATATGTGGATGATGGTTCCAAAGATAAGACAGTGGAAGAAGTAAAAAAACTTCGAGAAAAAGCAGATAATGTGCATCTGATTTCTTTTTCTCGCAACTTTGGAAAGGAAGCCGGAATTTATGCAGGATTTCAAAAAGCAAAGGGAGATTATGTGGTAATGATGGATGCGGACTTACAAGATCCACCGTCACTTTTACCGGAAATGTTTTCCTATATTGAACAAGGGTATGATTCTGTTGCAACTAGACGAGTTTCCAGAAAAGGAGAACCACCCATTCGTTCCTTCTTTGCCAGAATGTTTTATAAGATTATGAATAAAATTTCTCAGACAGATATTGTGGATGGAGCCAGAGATTATCGTTTGATGACAAGACAGGTGGTGGATGCCATCCTTGCAATGTGTGAATACAACCGTTTTTCTAAAGGAATCTTTGGTTGGGTTGGATATGAAACCAAATGGTTGGAATATGAGAATGTGGAACGTGTACATGGAGAAACCAAATGGAATTTTTGGAAATTATTCCTTTATTCCATAGAGGGGATTACCGCTTTTTCTACAGCTCCTTTAGCCATTGCATCTTTTACCGGGGTATTATTTTGTTTGGTGGCTTTTGTAGCAATTATTTTTATTGTTGTAAGAACGGCAATTTGGGGAGATCCGGTTGGTGGATGGCCGTCCTTAGTATGTATTATTTGTTTGGTAAGTGGTGTACAGCTTCTTTGTCTTGGAATTGTAGGACAGTATTTATCCAAAACATATATGGAAGTGAAGCAGAGACCAATTTACCTGGTAAAAGAAGAATTCTAAATAGAAGGTAGATGTCGCGATGGGAAAATACAACACATCTCGACTTCATGGAAAACTTATGATTAGTATCATTACTCCGGTATACAATGCCGCGAATTTTATAAAAAAAACCATGGAAATGGTGCAGGCCCAAAGTTATACGAATTGGGAACTGTTGTTGGTAGATGATGGTTCTAAAGATGACAGTGTCAGTGTAATAAAGTCTTATTTACAAGAAAACCCGGATGAAAGAATCCGTCTCATTGAAAAAGGAGTGAATGAAGGCGCTGCTTTAACCAGAAATCGTGGGATAAAAGAGGCGAAAGGAAGATTCATTGCATTTTTGGATGCAGATGATGTATGGCTGCCTGACAAATTGGAACTTCAGATGAGGTTTATGGAAGAAAAACGGGCAGGTTTTGTTTTTTCAGCTTATGAATTTGGAGACGAAGATGCTGTAGGAACAGGAAGAATCGTTCATGTTCCGGATAGGTTGACTTATCAAAAGGCATTGTCCAGAACAGTAATTTTTACTACTACGGTGCTGTTGGATACACAGAAAATTCCAAAAGAGTTGATTTATATGCCCAATGTGCCAAGTGAGGACAGTGCTACCTGGTGGCAGATTTTAAGAAATGGACATGTAGCTTATGGTATGAATCAAGTAGTGGCTATCTATCGTCGTCCTACAACATCTTTATCGTCAAATAAATTAAAAGCGATTCAAAGGATTTGGTATTTGTATCGTAAAGTAGAAAAATTATCTCTTTTGCAAAGTGCAGTTGTCTTTGTAGGTTGGGCATATCGCGCTACGGTCAGAAGAATTTGACGCATTTTTCTTTGCGTAAAAGAGGAGAAACAAGCAAGTAAGGGCTTTTATAAAAGCTTAGGAGGAAACTATGAGAATCAGTGAGTCGTTAAAACGATTGATTATATTGTGTCTTTCATTTTTAGGAGTGGTGTTGTCCACAGGATTATATGCATATACCTGGATCAATCAATATCATCAAAGATATGTATATAATGTAAAGCTTTATTTTTGGGGACATATTTTAATGGTGTTTGTTTATTTTGTATTATTACTTTTTTTCAACACCACTTATGGAGGAATGAAAATCGGTTTTTTGAAGCCTATGGATGTATTCTTTTCACAGGCCTTTTCTTTGGTTTGTGTTAATATTTTAACTTATATGCAGCTTTCTTTAATGGAAGTGAAGTTAGTATGGACCAAAGGATTAATTTGGATGACAGTGGCACAGATTATTGTGGCAGGAATATGGACCATTATTTGTAACTTTGTATATCGTAAAGCATTTCCGCCAAGAGACTTATTGTTGGTATACGGAGAAAGAAGTATCGAAGATATTAGCCGTAAATTTGCCAGCAGACCGGATAAATATAAAATTGTAAAATATGTTGACATAGCAAATGGGATAGAAGCAGTACAGAAGGAAATTTTAGAATCCAATATGGCAGTGGTATTATGGGATATTCCTACAATGGATAGAAATACGCTATTTAAGTTTTGTTACAGCCGATCCATCCGTGTGTATATGATGCCTAAGATTACAGATGTTTTAATTAAAGGATCTGATCAATTGCATTTGTTTGATACTCCTATTTTGTTAAGCCGTGAATTTTCTTTGAAAATTGAACAAAGAATTGCAAAACGCACCATTGATATTGTGTGCTCCTTGATTTTACTGATTATTTCTGCACCGATTCAGTTGATAACAGCAATCGTAATCAAAGCTTATGATGGAGGTCCGGTGTTGTACAAACAGATTCGATGTACTACCGGAGGCAGAGAATTTGAAATTTTGAAATTTAGAAGTATGCGTCAGGACGCGGAAAAAGATGGTATAGCAAGACTTGCATCCAAAAACGATTCCAGAATTACGCCTATCGGAAAATTTATTCGTGCAGTAAGAATAGATGAATTGCCACAGTTATTTAATATTTTAAAAGGTGATATGTCTTTTATTGGTCCGCGACCGGAGAGACCACAGATTATTGCGCAATACATGGAAGAAATGCCGGAATTTGCACTTCGAATGAAAGTGAAAGCCGGTTTGGCCGGTTATGCACAGGTGTATGGGAAATATAACACTACACCTTATGATAAATTGAAATTAGACTTATCTTATATTGAAAATTACACCTTATGGTTGGATATTAAATTGATGCTGTTAACCTTGAAAATTTTGTTTAAACCGGAAAGTACGGAAGGGGTAGACAGCACCCAGACCACGGCGATGAAATAAAGCTTTCATATTAAGTTTTAGAGGAGACGGGTGGTTGGCACAACACAACATGGAGTGAAACATGGAATTGGAAAATAAAAAATACATGCAGCAGGGAATTGACCTAAAAAGATTGGTACTGGTTCTGGGAAGAAAATTATGGCTTCTTCTGGCAGGAATATTGTTAGGTGCTATACTTGGGGGTATTACTTATGAGGCTGTGACCTCAATTACCAATGGGGAACCGGAATTTCAGGCTAATGCAGATTATTATATTACCTTTAATTTTGATGAATTTAATTATGGTGCAGATTACTATAATGCGTATACTTGGGATGGGATATTGCGAGATGATCCTATCGTGGATTATGCTTTAACTCTGCTACCTGCAGAAATCACCAAAGATATGGTAAAAGCGGCAGTCAGCGGAGAAATGCTGGGAGACTACCGTATTTTAACGGTTCATGTGAAAGCAGAAACGGAAGAAAAAGCAAATCTGATTGCCCAGGCTTATCAGGAATCCTTGTGGCATTTTGGACAGGAAATAGAACTCCTTGAAAGTGTGGCACTTTGGAGTCAGGAAGAGGCTGTTCCTTATGAAAAAAATAATAAAACCGCAAATGCAGCCTTTTTAGGAGCATGTGTGATGGGATTATTGGTCTATTTTGTTATATTGTTCTACTATGTATTGGAAGATGCTTGTTATGTGGAAAAAGATGCATGGAGTCGATTTAATTTACCGGTGTATGGCTTACTAACAAAAGGAAATGATGAAATGCAAAAACAGATTATGAAAGATCATATGGATTTTGTATTTGGAACCGGGGAAGTGGAAACATGGAATGGGGAAATGATTCCAACAGCAGAGGATTATGAGAGCCTTAGAAAAACGGACAATCTACTGGTAATGATTCCTTGGGGACGTAATAATGGGCGTCAGGTAGAGCGTGTTTTGACCTGTCTTTCGATGCAAAAGTGTGAAGTGAAGGGCCTCGTCATTACGGATGCCAAAGATAGTTTTGTAAAAGCTTATTATGCCATAGAGCGGAGGAAAAGGGGAAAATCATGACATTAGAAACATTAGTGTCGGCAGTGAAGGAAGATGTGGCTGCACTTGCAAACAAGATGAATTTACAGTCTGATGCAGTGATTATCAATCAATGTGAGGAAAACAGCTACTTAGAATATGAATATGGCGGTTATAAAATTCGGGGCTATAGCTTTGCGGAAAAAGGTGTGGGTTTGTCCAGAAATAATGCATTGCTTCGTGCCAAAGCGGATATTGTGCTTTTTTCTGATGAAGACATTGTTTACCACGAGGGATACGGAAAAGCAGTTTTAGAAGCCTTTGAACAGCATCCGGAAGCGGATATGATATTGTTTAATATGGATGTGGAAGCAGAACGTGCTACTTATCACATTGAAAAAGAACATAGAGTACGTTTTTATAACAGTGGAAGATATCCTACTTACAGCTTTGCTATTCGTAGGGAGAAGTTACATAAGGCAAACATTACCTTTTCTCTTTTGTTTGGTGGTGGAGCGAAATATAGTAATGGGGAGGACAGTTTGTTTTTGCTGGAATGTCTGAAAAAAGGATTTCGGGTAATTGCGCTTCCCATAGAAATAGGAAAAGAAGTGCCTAGACCATCTACCTGGTTTCATGGTTATACAGAAAAATTCTTTTTTGACAGGGGAGTATTGTATTATCATTTGTATGGAAAATTAAAGAAATTGATGGCACTTCGTTTTTTGTTAGCGCATAAACAAGTTATGTGTCAGGAGATTCCGGTGAAAAAAGCATATGTTTTGATGTGCCAAGGAATGAAAGAAGCAGTCTTATAGAGAAGTAGATTTCATATAGGATGATATGAAATACAATAAAAGTGGAATGAAAAGTTGGTAAAAAACATGGGAATGATGTTGTATGGTATGGTGGCAGTAATCACCATGGGACTGGCTTGTTTGGTGAATAATCAGCCGCAGCCGGTAGTAGAACAATTTCATAACAGAAACGAGATGACACGCAGACAGGGGCTAAATACCCTTAGTCTGCTTGCTGTTTTTACAATTCTTTTTTTGTTATCTGCCTTACGCATGGAAGTAGGAAATGATTATGAAACTTACGTAGATACTTTCCATGAGATTTATGTAGGGGGATATGTAGTAACGGAACCGTTGTTTAATTTGGTAGTAAAGATTCTTTGTGAATTATCCGGTGGAGAAAACTATGTGTTAGTTTTTGCAGTCTTTGCTTTTGTAACGATTGCCCTTTTCTTAAAAGCTTTCTATGAGCAGTCAGAGAATTTTGCATTATCCTTTTTCTTATTTATGACTCTTGGAATTTACTTCAGAACATTTAATACCGTGCGTTATTATTTCGTTCTGGCCATAACATTATATTCTTTCCGGTATGTGTTTCGAAAAGAATATGTAAAATTTATTCTTTTCATTGTACTGGCAGCATTTTTTCATAAGTCGGTACTGGTGGTAATTCCGATATACTTCATTGCCAATCTGTCTTGGAAAAAATGGCATGTGGCAGTATTGAGTATGGGAGCTTTGGGGATGCTGGTTTGCCGGAATTTGATTATGAAAATTGCCCTGGAATTATACCCATCTTACAAAGATACCATTTATCTGGAAACAGAAACCGGACTATCAGGAAATGTGGCAAGTATTTTTCGATGTTTGTTGATTTTGGCATTGGCTTTGGTTTGTTCTCAGGATGCTTTGAAGGAACATAAGGAAAACCAATTTTATTTTAAATTAAATTTTTTGGCAGTTTTATTATATTTGTGCGGTTCGTTTTTACCGTTAGTAGGAAGAATCGGATATTATCTGACCACCTGTCAGATTTTATTTATTCCATCTGTTTTGGCATGTGTGAAAGATAGAAAAAAGAAAAAAATACTACTTGTATTTATTATAATAACATGCGCAATTTATTTTTTGCTGTTTTTACGAAGTGCAAATCAACCGGGAGTCAGGGTGTTGCCATATAAGTCCTGGTTATTTTTTGAAAAGGAATTTTTAAATGCAGAGACCATTTTTTAGTATTGTTGTAGTATCCCTGAATCCGGGAGAAAGATTGAAAAAAACCTTAGATAGTATATTAAAACAGACTTTTACAGATTACGAAGTCATCATAAAAGATGGCGGAAGTAGTGACGGCAGTTTGTCAGGTTTGCAGGAAGCGGGATATTTTGAAGACAAAAATCAAATCAAGATTCAACAAAAGAAAGATCGTAGTATCTATGACGGCATGAATCAGGCAGTTTCTTATGCGAATGGGAAATTTGTGCAATTTTTAAACTGTGGAGATTATTTTTATTCCCCTACGGTTTTGGAAGAAGTGGCACGGTTTATAGAAGAAAAGAGAAGAGCGAATCTTACCTTAGACGGTATAGGTGAACAAAAAGAAGAAGTGAAAAATACTATTTTATCATCAGATGAAATGCCGGTAAAGATATTCTATGGTAATCAATATAATCAGGTTCAGGATACGATTATTTCTTCTGCGCCTCATATCAATGATTTTACCTGCTATCGAAATGTGCCTTGTCACCAGGTGTGTTTTTATGACTATCGGCTTTTTGAAAAACGTGCTTACGATCTGCAGTATCAAGTGAGGGCGGATTATGAGCATTTTTTGTATAGCATATATGAAGAGCAGGCAGAAGGTATTTCTATGCCGATTATTATAGCATCCTATGAAGGTGGAGGATTTTCGGAAACCAAGGAAAATCGCAAGAAATCTGCCATGGAACACAGACAGATTACCAAAAAGTATTTAGGTACGACAAAGAGTCTCAAATATCGTGGAATTATGTGGTTGACTTTGGCGCCTCTTAGAACCCGAATTGCAGAGAATCCTGCATTATCGGGAATTTATAATGGATTCAAAAATAGAATTTACCAATTGCTTGGGCGATAATAGACCCGAGGCCGGAGGTAAAAATGGATTACCGGACGTAGGTTTTTTGTAGATAAGATTGGCTTTAGGAAAATTGGATTTAAGGGGAAAAATAAATGCGTATATTGTGGATTTGTAATATTATGCCACCGATGATTGGACAATATCTGGGAAAAGAATGCAGTGTAAAGGAAGGCTGGATTTCCGGAATTTTGACTAGGTTGGCGAAAGATCATGAAGAAATTACCTTAGGGATCTGTTATCCCGTAGAAGAAGCTTTAGAAGAAGAAAAAAAAGAGATCAAGCTGGAAAATAATAAAAATATCACATGTTATGGATTTGTAGAAGATATGGTTCATCCTGAAAATTATGGGGGAGAGGCTTTGGAACATCGTTTCAAAGTGATTATGGATGATTTTAAGCCGGAAGTGCTTCATGTTTTTGGAACAGAATACGGCCATGCTTTGGCAGCAGCAAAAGCAATGAATAACTCTTCCCATATTTTGATTGGATTGCAAGGTGTTATTAGTGAATGTGCCAAAGAATACATGGCAGATTTACCAAATAAAATACAGGCAAAGATTTCCTTTCGTGATTGGCTGAAAAAAGACAGTATGAAAGAACAGCAGGAGAAGTTCTTCCTCCGCGGAGAACGAGAAAAAGAAGTGTTAAAGCTTTGCGGTCATATTACAGGAAGAACAGAATTTGACAAAAAGGCTGCAGAGCAGATGAATCCGCAGGCAACCTATCACACTATGAACGAAACCATGCGAGGAGAATTTTACACAGGACAGTGGGACAAAGAAAAGTGTACAAAACACAGTATCTTTTTTAGTCAGGCAGATTATCCTTTAAAGGGCTTTCATTATTTACTGCAGGCATTGGGCGAAATCAGAGAAAAATATCCTGATGTGACCGTTAAAGTAGCAGGCAATAGTCTGGTAAGCTATCAGACAATGAAAGATAAAATTAAAATTTCGGCTTATGGCAAGTATCTTCGTAAGTTGATCAAAGAATTAAAGATGGGAGATAAGATTACATTTTTAGGAAAATTATCTGCTGGGGAAATGAAGCAGCAGTATTTAGACTGTCATACCTTTGTATGTGCTTCCTCTTTAGAAAATTCACCAAACTCTGTGGGAGAGGCAATGCTTTTAGGAACCCCTGTAGTGGCTTCCTATACCGGCGGTATTCCTAGTATGGTAACAGATGGGAAGGAAGGCTTACTGTTTGAAAAAGGAAATGTAACAGCACTGGCGAAAGCAATCATGAAAACATGGGAAGATTCTGCGCTGGTGGATGAGATGAGCAAAAATGCCGGAAACAGGGCAAGACAAACTCATGATGCAGATGAAAATTATAAAACACTGATCGCTATATACAAGAATATCGTTCAGGGATAGCCAAGAACGAATGCTGGAGAAGATAGTGTGAAAGAAAGTAAAACTTTCATTACTATTTGAGCCGTTCAATGAAAAGCGGCAGAATGGAGACGAAAATGAAAATTACCATGATATCCAATTACATCAATCATCATCAGATTCCCTTTTCCAATGCGTTGTATGAAACCTTAGGTGAAGATTATCGTTTTATTCAGACAGAACCTATGGAAGAAGAACGTATCCAAATGGGATGGGGACTGGAAGCAGAAAAAATTCCTTATGTGTTGTTTCTGGAGAAAGAGCTGGAGTTATGTAAACAATTGATTGATGACAGTGATATTTTGCTGGTTGGATGGATGGAACGGGAAGATTTAATAGCTAAGCGTTTAAACAGCAGCAAATTAACCATCAGAATTAGTGAACGTTTATATCGGGAAGGTCAGTGGAAGGCCATTTCTCCCAAAGGCTTACTTCGAAAATATAAAGAACATACCAGCCATAGAAAACAACCGGTGTACTTGTTATGTGCGGGAGCTTATGTACCTTCCGATTTTTCCCTTGTAAAGGCATATCCTAACAAAATGTTTCGCTTTGGGTATTTTCCGGAATTTAAACAATTTAGCCAGGAAGAATTACAAAGGAAGCATGTTTGGGGAGAAGAAAAAAATCAGGAAGAAATTCAAATCGTTTGGGCAGGGCGTTTTATTCCTTTAAAACATCCGGAATTTGCCCTTCGATTGACACATAATCTGAAAAAACAGGGTTATCGCTTTCATCTTCACATGGTTGGCGGAGGTGAAATGGAACAGGAACTTAAAACAGAAGCAAAACAAAAAGACCTGGAAAAAGAAATCACCTTTTATGGCTTCTTAAAACCTGAAAAAGTACGAACGATTATGGAAAAATGTCATATCCATTTATTTACCAGCAATTATCTGGAAGGCTGGGGAGCGGTAGTAAATGAAGCCATGAATAGCGGATGTGCAGAAGTGGTAAATGTGGAAGTGGGAGCGGCCCCATTTTTAATTCAGCATGGAAAAAATGGACTTGTATATCGAAATGGCAATTACGAAGATATGGAACGTCAGGTGAGATATTTATTAGACCATCCTAAAGAAGCTGCAGCTATGGGCATGGAAGCCTATGAAACCATCGCCAAAGATTGGAATGCCGGGGAAGCGGCAAGAAGATTATTGCAATTTTACGAAAATTGGAACATAGGAAAAGTAGAATTGCCGGAAGTGGGACCCTTTAGTGTGGCACCGGTGATTGCACCGAAAAAAATGTATGAATATATGATGAAGAAATAACATGGGAGTAAAGTATGAAAAAACAACCCTTAATCAGCATTATTATTCCGATTTATAATATTATGGATTGTTTGGAAAAATGTGTGGATAGTTGCATTCACCAAACCTATCAAAATATTGAGATTATTATGGTAGATGACGGTTCCACCGATGGAACGGGTCAGCTTTGTGATAAATTAAAAGAAAAAGATCAGAGAATCCGTGTATTTCATAAAGAAAATGGTGGTTCTTCATCTGCAAGAAATCTGGGGATAGAACAGGCCAAAGGTGAATACTTGGGATTTGTAGACAGCGATGATTTTATTTCTCCGACAATGTATGAGGAGTTGATGGAGGCAATCTTAACCCATGAGGTAGCTATTGCGCAGGTATCCAGAGATGAGATTGACGACAAAGGAAACAAATTACCGGATGTATGTACACCGCCAAAAGAAGCTTTCCTTTGTACCAGTGATGAATTTATGAAAGAATTGTTACTCCATCGGGGAGACTGCTCTTTTTGTACAAAATTAATTAAAAAAGATTTGTTCGAAGAGAAAAGATTCCCGGTTGGAAAATTAAACGAGGATTTCTATTTGTTGCTACAAATGTTAAAAGAGATTAAGGGAATCTATATTTTACCGGGACAACACTATCATGTGTTCTATCGTATTGGCAGTAATACAAGAAAAAAAGATAAAAATGAGTTTTCCAGAGTGTTTATGGATATTGTGGAAAATGCAGATGTGGCCCAGGAAATTGTGGAAAAACACTACCCCGAATTAAAAGAAGTGTGTATAAGATTCGGATTATTCCAAAGATTAGACTACATGTTACATATTCCGGTGGCACAAATGACGAAAGACAATGTATTTTATCAAAATGTAAAAGCTTATTTGAGAAAACATTGGGTGGATACTATAAAAAATTCGTATTTGACAAAGAAAAATAAGATCTATCTGATTCTGTTAACGATGGCGCCTAAAATGGTGCGTTTGGGACATCAGAAAATGAAAGGTTTATCATAAAGATAGAAACAATTAGCCAGAGGTAAATGAAAAGAAAAATACAATAGATAATTGGAAAAGGTACTATTTGATGAAAAAAAGAATGTGGGGAAAAGCATTAGCTTTATTATTGGCGGCGTCCATGGTTACAGGAATTGTGCCGGTGGATTTTTTTGCTACTGGAGCAAAGGTGTATGCCGTAGAGGCTCAGGAAGGTGAAGATATGACGGATGTTATATCGGATTTGGTAACATCAGGAGAGGATGAAAACAATACTTTCAATCCGTCAGGCGAAGGAGAAGAGGATGAAAATAATACTTCTAATTTGCCGGGCGAAGGAGAAGAGGGGGAAAATAATACTTCTAATTTGCCGGGCGAAGGAGAAGAGAATGAAAATAATACTCCTATTTCACCGGATGATAAAGGAGAAGAAGAGGAAGATACATCGGAAGAAAATCCCTCCGGTGAAGAAGAACTTTTACCTAATGAGGAGTTAGAAGAAACAGAAGAGGATGAACCGAGTCTTGAGGAAGAGGAAAAAAATCCGGAAGAAACAGGAAATCAACCCATCACGATAGAAGAAAAAATGAAAAATCTTCGTAATAGTGGTGAAGATTTGTATGCTGTTTTTGGGGGAAAGGTTGTGTCCAAGGAGGAACAAACGCCCATCGAAGGTGTTTCCGTAAGTCTTTATGATATGGATTATATGGAAATTGTAGGAAGTGCGTATACAGATAGTGACGGAAATTGGACCTGTGGAACTACGATTCAGGGAAACAGTTATATCTTGCGTTTTCACAGTCCCTACTATTCCTTTGAGGAAAATGAAATAGAATGTGAACCACAGGGAGAGGGTACGGAAATCGTAGTAGAAACGGTAGAAGCTACGATGCAATTTGATCCTGATACGGAAGAAACCAGTGTGGATTATTTTACTTATCGAATCTTGGAAGGAAATTTGGTTCGCATTACGGCTTATAACGGTAGTGCAAGTGAAGTAGTAATTCCAAACATCATTGACGGGAAAGAAGTGTACACCATTGATGAAAATGTATTTAAAAATCACACCGAGTTAAAGAAAGTAATTTTACCAGGTAAGTTACGTACCATAAATACCAGTGCGTTTGAGGGGTGTACTTCCTTAGAATACATTGGATTTAACGATGAACTGATTACCATTGGACAAAAGGCATTTGAAGGATGTACCGGGCTTGCTACCATTGATTTGCCTAACTCCTTACGAGAAATTGGTTACCGAGGATTTGCACAATGTAGTGGAATAAACCAGGTAAAACTACCGGAAAGTGTAGATTATTTGGGGGCTTATTGTTTTTACAATAATATTTCTTTGCAAGAAATTAATATCCCTATCAAATTAGAAGAATGTAAGGAATATAAGGATACCTTACAAACTTATCGAGGAATCTTCAAAGGCTGTAGCAATTTGACACAGATGGAAGTTCCTTGGGGTATGAAAAATTTGCCGGACAACCTTTTTGCGGGAGCAGATTATTTGACAAAAGTGTCACTTCCGGAAACCTTACAGTCGATTGGAAGCTACAGCTTTAGTGACGCAACTGTATTAAGTGAAATTGTATTACCAAATACGATAACGGAAATTAAAAAATATGCATTTAAAGGCAGTATTCTTTTACAGGATATTACCTGGAGTGAAAATCTGAAAATCATCGGAAACCATTCTTTTGAAGGATGTACATCATTGAAGGAAGTAACGTTTCCGGGAAAAGTGGAAGAAATTGGAATTAGTGCATTTCAAAATTGTACGAATCTGACAAAAGCAATCTTGCCCGATTCTGTGACCATTTTAGGCGGATATGCCTTTGGAAATTGTACTTTACTGGCTGAAGTTACCATTGGAAAGAATTTGTCTGAATGTAAGGAAGATGAATCTGTTTTGGACGGAAGAGGTCCTTTTAGAAATTGCACTTCTCTTACCAGTGCAACTTTACCGGAAGGTATGACCTCGTTACCCAAAGATCTGTTTTATAAAGCAGAAGCGTTGCAGGAAATTCAGTTGCCATCAACCTTAAAACGATTGGAAGAAAGCAGTATCTCCTATTGCACAAGCTTAGAAAATATTATCTTACCAACAGGCTTGGAATATATTGGAACAAAAGCTTTTCAGGGATGTAGTGCATTGGCTGCCATCGAAATACCGGAAGGAGTAACAGAAATTGCGGTAGAAGCCTTTGGTGGAAACAGCAGTCTTACAAATGTTACGTTGCCTGATACACTGACCACTCTTTGGACTCATGCTTTTGAAGGATGTACCAGTTTGACTGAAATCGAAATTCCTGCAAGTTTGGAAAAATGTTCCAGACCCAACGATACTGTGAAGTATCCATATGGTGTATTTTCAGGGTGTACGAATCTTACAGAAGTTACTTTTGCATCCGGATTGAAAAAAGTACCGGATTACATGTTTTGTCATAGTACGAATTTGATTACTGTAAATTTCCCTGCAGGATTGGAAGAAATCGGAACAAGCAGTTTTAGAGATTGTGTTGGAATTACCAAGCTGGAATTACCGAACTCTCTTAGTGTCATTGGAAAAGCCAGTTTTCAGAATTGTTTGGGTCTGACACAGCTTACCGTACCTTCCAATGTAACAAAAATGAAGGCCAATGCCTTTACCGGATGTGAATATCTGACTACAGTATCTTTGCCGGATGGTATGGAAACGATAGAAGCATATGCATTTAGCGATTGTGTTCGTTTGAAAACGATTAATATTCCTTCCGGGTTAAAAGAATGTAAAGAAATAAATACGACCGGATTTTCAACCGAGAGAGGTTTGTTTTCCGGTTGTACCAGATTAACACAGTTAACGATACCTTCCGGAATGACAGAAATTCCGGCAAATCTGTTGTACTCTACCCCTGGGTTAAAAGAAATTATACTTCATGATGAGGTATTGGTAATCGGAGCCTATGCATTTGGAGGCTGTAATAGTTTGGTACGCATATGGGTGGGAGACAATGTACATACCATTCATGAAAAAGCCTTTACCGGATGTGAAAATCTTACTATTCATGGGGTGGCTGATAGTGCAGCGAATACCTATGCTTCTACTTATGGGTTTACATTTTCCACGGAACCTTTGGCACTATCACAGGTGACATTGGAAGGACGTGTTGTGGAAATGGTGGAAGTAGAGCCGGACCAATGGGAAGAACAAGGAATTAGTGGAATTGAAGTTCTTCTGTATGATGTAACGGCACAGGAAAACATTGCGGAACTTGTCACAGATAGTGAGGGGACCTGGGAATATGGTAAGGTAACCAAGGGACATGGAGTAAGTATTCGCTACAATACAAAATTTTATAGTTTGGACCAGGATTATTTTTATCTGTCATCAGCAGAAAAAGACCAGGAAATAACAAAAGTCGTAGGAGAAAGTATTCTTTCTAAAGATGTTACAGAGACACCGGCCGAAGATTTTACCTATGAAACCATTGGTGGAAATTATATCCGTCTGACTTCCTATGTAGGCAGTGATAGAGAAGTAGTGATTCCAAGTGAAGTGGATGGAAAAACGGTAAAAGAAATTGGAAGCAATACTTTTTCTAAAAATACTACGCTGCAAAAAGTAATCATGCCGGATACGGTTGTGACCGTTGGAACCAACGCTTTTAGTGGTTGCACATCATTGGAATATATTGGATTTAGCGAAGAACTGTTGGCGATTGAATCGAAAGCTTTTCAAAATTGTGTCGCGTTAGAAGAATTGAAACTGCCCAATAAGGTGACAGAAATCAGAAATTTTGCTTTCGATAAATGTTCCAATTTAAAGAAAGTAAATTTACCGGATACGGTAGAACTTCTAGGAGCCTATGCTTTTGGGAACTGTAGCAGTTTAAGTGATATTAATATTCCTTATGGTCTTATGGAGTGTACCGTAGGCAGTGGATTGGATGAAAAAGGCCCTTTTAGAAATTGTACCTCTTTGACAAAAGTTACGGTACCGGAGGGGATTACGGTTCTGCCTGCTTACCTATTTTATCAGGCGGATGCGATACAAAATATAAGTCTGCCTTCTACTTTGAAAAAAATCGGTAATTATGCTTTTTATGGCTGTGATTCCATTACTGCAATTGCATTGCCAAAGAGACTAGAACAAATCGGGACATCTTCCTTTGGACTTTGTAATGGGCTGACAGAGCTTGAGATACCCCAAGGGATGATAAAAATTTGGAATTCAGCTTTTAGCTCCTGTAGTAATTTGCAGAAGGTTTATTTACCGGACTCTCTGATTACTTTAAATGAAGATGCTTTTTCTAATTGTAAAAAATTAGAAGAAATAAATATTCCAAAGAATTTGCAAGAATGTAATGGTGGTGTGTTTAAAAACTGTAGTAGTCTTACAGAAGTCACCATACCGGAAGGCATGGAAATTCTACCCAATTACTTGTTTGCAGATGCGTCTTCTCTAAAGAGTGTATCTTTGCCGGAAGGTTTAAAAGAATTAGGAACCCAAAGTTTTTACAAATGTACAGGTTTAAGTGGGATTAAGCTACCCAATAGTCTGACTACCATAGGATCAAAATGTTTTGCTCTTTGTAAAGGTTTCACAGGAATAGAATTTCCAAAGAATCTAACCACCATTGGTGCAGGAGCATTCTCCTCTTGTGAATACATAGAAGAGATAGAATTGCCGGAAGGTTTGACGACTCTTGGAACAGACGCATTTTCCGACTGTATCAGATTGAAAAATGTTGTCTTGCCATCTACCTTGGCAAACATCAGTGGTGATGGAGGTCCTTTTAGAGATTGTACAAAAATTACAAGAATGGAACTAACGGACACCATGACCAGATTGCCGGATCGTCTTTTTTATCAGATGCCGGAATTGAAGGTGGTAATTGTTCCTGACAGCGTGGTGGAAATCGGTGAGAAAGCATTTCAATATTGTAAAAAACTGGCTCACGTTTGGGTTGGAAAAAATGTAGCAAAAATTGTCAGCAATGCTTTTAATTATTGTCCGGAATTAACCATTCATGGGGAAGAGAATAGCGTGGCTCAAATTTATGCTAATGAGCATACGATCCCGTTTTCTACACAAAGAATCAATCTATCCTTTGTAAGTATCGAAGGAAATGTGCAGGATAGCTTAGGCAATGGAATTAAGAATATTGAAGTATCTATTTATGATTTAGATACGCAATCTGTAGTAGAATGTTTGACCGATGCGGATGGAAATTGGGAATATGATATGGCTTCCATTGGACATAGTTTTAGCATTCGCTACAACAATAAATATTATCGCTTTGATCAAAATTATTTTTATTTGGAGAAGATAGATAGTCACACCGTTTTGGAAACGGTGACGGCAGAAGAAATCCTGGAACAGGGATTACCGGCGACACCGGAGGAAGAATTTACCATTACCAAAACCAATGGAGAATTTGCAACCATTACATCTTACGATGGAGCGGAAAGTGTTGTTGTAATTCCGGAAGTCATAGATGGCTGTAAAGTTAC
Source organism: Lachnospiraceae bacterium (assembly GCA_017558145.1). Classification (GTDB taxonomy): domain Bacteria; phylum Bacillota; class Clostridia; order Lachnospirales; family Lachnospiraceae; genus SFDP01. The sequence continues at coordinate 148,121 of JAFYWF010000100.1, read as the reverse complement.
GACAATTGGGAAAAGCGCTTTTGAAAAAAATAAAACATTGGAGACAGTGATTCTGCCGGATAGTATAACTTCCATCGCAGAAAGAGCTTTCTATGAATGCAGTAAACTAAAAGAAGTTGGATTTGGAGAAGAGTTACTAACCATTGGAAAGGTAGCATTTTATAATTGTGTTTCTTTAGAACGTATTGTTCTTCCAAATAAAGTTACTACTTTGGGGGAAGAAGTATTTTATAAATGTACCAAATTGGAAACGGTAGAGCTTCCGGATTCTATTACCATGTTAAACAACAGAGTGTTTGCCGAATGTAGCAGTCTGAAGGAAGTTAATATTCCGCTGGGAACCAATGGAATGTTGATGGGATCCAGTATATTTTATAAATGTACAGCATTGACACAGGTAACCATACCACAGGGAATGACTCATTTACCGGGGAAAATATTTGATGAAGCTACATCGTTACAGAAAGTATATTTTTCCTCTGATTTAGAGGCCATAGGAAATAATAGTTTTGCAAGATGTAAAGCCTTAACATCCATTGCCGTTCCGGAGGGAGTTACCAGTATAGGAAATGCGGCATTTTCTAACTGTACCGGATTGACACAAATAGAGCTTCCGGAGTCTTTGAAATCATTGGGAGATTCTACCTTTAATGGCTGTACAGGGCTTACTCAAATGGTTTTACCGGATGGCTTGACAACGATGGGAAGCTATACTTTCCAGTCTTGTACTAATTTAAGTGAGATAAATATTCCGATGAAGTTAACTTCTGTGGGATCCAATGCGGTATTCTACAAATGTACCAGTTTGACAGAAGTAACTCTTCCTGTGGGGATGAAGGAATTACCGGATTATTTATTTAAAGAAGCCAGTAGCTTGAAAAAAGTAAATCTGCCTGATGGTTTGAAAAGTATCGGAGTACAAAGCTTTTATCAATGTATCGGATTGGCTGAGGTTTCTTGTCCGTCTACTTTAAAAGAAATTAAAAAACAGGCCTTTGATGGTTGTAAAGGACTTACCTGTATCGAACTTAACGATGGATTGCAAAGTATTGGAGCAAGAGCCTTTGCTGTTTGTACTAATTTAACACAGGTGGTGATACCGGATAGTGTTACCGGTATTGCATTGGAAGCTTTTCGTGGCTGTAGTGTTCTTAGAGAGGTGCAATTACCTGTAGGTTTACAGAGTTGTCCTTTGAATGGTAGCTCAACGTCTGTCAAATATAGTGTATTTTATGAGTGTCCTCAGTTAATCAATTTAACATTGCCGGAAGGCTTGACTACCATACCGGATTATATGTTTGCACGTTGCAGTAGTCTGGTCAGTATTGTCTTACCGGATAGCCTGGAGAACATTGGAAACTATGCTTTCCAAAGCTGTACTTCTTTGGGTGCCCTGGATATGGGAGAAAACGTGAAAAACATAGGAAGTTATGCTTTTGATGGTTGTAGTATTTTAGAGGATGTCATCTTATCCAGAAATATTACCTCTATTGGAGGATATGCATTTAGAAACTGTGTAAAATTACAAAAGATAGAATTAAGCAGCAGATTAAAATCCATAGGTATGTATACATTTTATGGTACTGCCATTCAGGAAATCGAAATTCCGGCAGGAGTAAGCAAAATTCTGGAAAAAACATTTGCGGAATGCAAACAGTTGGAAAAGATTACCATAAAAAGAAATGTGGAAAGTATTTCTGCAGATGCCTTTAGTAATACGGATAAGGATCTCTTGACAATTTATTGCTACGAAGGATCCAAAGCTCATGAATATGCCATAAATTACGGTTTTAAATTTGTAATTATGGAAGAGCCTGTGGGAAGTAATGGTTCTGAAATCAGTAATAAAGTTACTATTGTAGAGGGAACCGATGTGGAGGGAAATGTGGTACAAATGAAGTTTGTAGTTGCTGACTGTGAAACTACATGGCCAATTTATCCAAGTACCATTTCCTATGAAAATGGCAGATTATACGTGGAACATGAGGATTACAATACCATAGATATTCCCGATTGTAAGTTAGATATTTCGACTACTATGAAGATCGGAATGGTGAGAAAAAATTTAGGTAGTGGTATTTCTGCCGTTCATTGTAAGGGAAAAGATGCTCTCATTAGCAATGTATATGCCTATAGTGATAAAGACAATACTGCGGAAAATAAATTTGAGATTTTTGCTTATGCAGCAGTGCCGGAGGAAGAAATTGAGCGTTATGAGCTGATGATCGATCTGGCAACCATTGCAACCAGTGAGGATGGATATTTTAAATTAGATATGTCTTCTCTTCCAAAAGAGAAAAACCTATATGTCAGATTAGTGACAAAGCAGGGGGAAGAATATAGTATTCGAACCAATATTGCAGCAAAAGAACAGTTTTCCTCTGATTATTACAATAGTAAATTTTCTTTGGGAAGCATGACAAAATTTAAGATTCCTAAAGATGTGGCCTATATTGGTGGTGGTGAAATAGAGTTAGATTTATCCTTTGTTCCGGTAGTATTCGAGTTAGATGGGGATACCTTTAAAGTAGGATTTGGATGTAAGGAAACTTTATTTGAAAGCAACAATGGCAAGGATAGTGGGAAAGAATGGTCTAAGTGGAAGAAAGCAGTGGATGAAATTGGAACCAATATTGCTAAAGGAATGGTATCTTTGCATGATGCAAAGATCTACGGTTCCGCTTCTTTAGGACCGGACGAAGAATTTACTTTCAAGGCTTATGGTTATGTTGAGGGAAAATTAAATCCGGAAAGTCTGGATGCCATTGGAGGTAAAATTGTCGTTAGTGTTAGTGGAAAAGTGGGGGATCAGACACAGACATGGGTAGGAATTATTCCGTGTGTAGTTCAATTTGAACTGGAAGCAGGAGTAGATACCTCCTTAGGAATTGGATTTGATCTTAAAACAGAAGAAATGTATTTTGTTGGTACAGCAAAATTTACTGCTCCAAAAGTGAATTTAAAAGGTGGAGTGGGAATGGCTTATGTAGCAGATGTTTCTACCTATGGCGAAACCACCAATGAAATATATTTTGAGACAGAGCATGACACCGTAACAGCGATGTTAAAAGGGGAATCAGGAGTCAGTGCATCCCTATTAGGCCAAACATATAAAAAAGCACTGCATGAAAAGGATTATATTTATTACCACAAATCGTTTGCAAAACAAAGAACAAGCATAATAAATGATGTTGTTTTTGAAAAAGGATATCAAGAGATGGAAAGCTTTTCCTATGATCGAAGTTATCTTGCGGATATGTCTTCGTGGAATAGCAATGGAGTGATAGGCAATTCCTCACCATTAGGTATGAAATTAGCAAGTAATTCCACACAAACCACAGTACAGTCTCATGTGTATCCTTCTTCGGATCCGCAGTTGGTAGTCAACGATGCAGGACAGTTGCTGATGGTATGGACCGGAGACGTGAAAGAAAGAAGCACCGGAAATCATACTGCCATTATGTATTCCTTCTATCAAAGTACGGAAGGAGCATGGTCCGAACCACAGATCATCTGGGATGATGGAACAGCAGATTACTATCCATCAGTGGTAGCCAACGGAAATGATTTTTATGTGGCATGGACCAACGGTAAGGAAGCGAATTTACATGCCGGCAGTACCTTGGAAGAGGTTTCTGAGGGTTGTGAAATTAGTGTGGCAAAATACGAAAATGGAAAATTTATTACTCAAACGATTACGCAAAATACAACGTTGGATGTTAAACCACAGTTGGCGTGTGTAGGAGATCAGGTATACGTTGCATGGGTAAATAACCTACAAAATGATGTTTATACCTTACAGGGAACGAATCAAATTTACTATGCAGTATTCGAAAATGATCAATGGAAAAAGAACCTATATGCTACGGTGGAAGGACCAGTTACATCCGTTACCATAGGTGCTTGGGGAACGACTCCGTCGCTTGCTTGGATTAAGGATGCAGATGCAGATATGGCAACCATGGAGGATCATCAAATTTATGTAGGTAGTATTGGAGAAACTGCTTCAGCTTTAGAGGTGAGTGGAACACTGTCAAATCTGCAATTTGCCAATAACCATGGTCAAAATATTCTTACATGGTACCAAAGCAATGGCATAGGATTTGCATTGGCAGATGGCACGATAGGATGTTTTACAGCAGCGGATGACGCTACCTTAAATGGAGATTACACATTTGTGAATCTGAGCGATGGAACTTATGTTTTATACACCCAGGGAAAAGAGGAAGGTTCAGAAATTTATGCCAGAAAAGTACTAGGGACACAGCTGTCGGCAGCGATGAAGGTGACCAACTGTGGTGAATATATTAAGAATTATTCTGTATGTAGTACCAATCAGGGATTAAATATGGCATATACAAGAACCACAGCTATTTTCACTGCAGGTACCATAGAAGAATTAACAGATATGTGTACAGAGGTAGTGGGCAATTTTGAAGGATATCAGGATCTATCTGTAGATGCTGCAGAGTATGATGCAGAACAGGTTGTTGGCGGCGGATTATTACCGGTTACTTTAAGCCTTACGAATCATGGAGTAGAGACCATAACACAGATTCAGATAGCTGCAAATAAAGGAACGTCCACTTCCACAAACAATGCTAAAACTTACGATGTGGAAATAAAATCCGGGGAAACGAAAGAAGTAGTGGTAGATTTGTTGTTGGCTGGTGAAATTACGGAAACAACACAATACACCTTCGTGGTGAAACCTAAAAATGGTAAAAATGCTGACACAACCAATGATGTCATTGCCATTACCATAGGTTTTGCAGATATCAGTTTGCAGGCAGACTGTATTCGTGCAGAAGAAAAAGATACGGTTGTGATTACACTGAACAATTACGGACAGACTGATACTGATGTTTACTTATATGTGAAGGATGGAAATGAGAAAGCGGCCGTATTAGGAAAATACTATGTAGGTAAAGTGGCTGCCGGAGCAGAAGAACTCTATACATTAGACTATCAGGATATGATTAGTCAGTATAACAATTCCTCTGATATTTTGTATTTTGAAGCTGTGGCGGTAGAAGAGGAAACAAACCTAAGTAATAATAGTGGTTTTGTGGTATTGTCCATACCAACGTTTACGGTTACTTTTGATCCATGTGGAGGAATTTGTCAAAATAATAGTAAAGAAATCATGGAAGGTGGATTTTACGGAGTTCTTCCAACGGCTAGCAGAATGGGATATCGCTTCTTGGGCTGGTTTACTGCGGAAACCGGTGGAGGTAAAATTACGGAAAATACACCATATAACTTAACGGAAGACAGTACATTATATGCTCACTGGGAAAGAGAAGAGTATACCTTTACGTGGAACGCCAATGGAGGTAACTATGAGGATAATACAGCAGTAAAAACTTCAAAAACATACTACGATGAAACCTTTTTAGCACCTTCTGATCCCGTAAGAGTAGGGTATACTTTTGCAGGATGGTATACTGCTACAGACGGTGGAAATTATGTAGATACTTCTAAACCGGTTGATTTTACCGAAAGTACAACATTTTATGCAAAATGGAATCCGAAGGTATATCAGATTAGATATTTGGATTACGGCAGCCTTACAGATTGCAGTGCCGAGAATAAAGAGGATTTGATTACAACTTATACCTATGGACAATCCGTTACCTTAGTGATGCCGACGAAGGAAGATTATACGGCGACATTATATACAGATGCCCAGTGTCAGCCGGGAGGAGAAATTACCTCAATAGGTGCGTTGGGACTAACAGCGGATACTGTTTTGTATATCAAGTGGACACCGAAGGAATATCATATTACTTATGTATTAGATGGTGGAGAAACTACGAATCCTACAACCTATACAAAAGAGGATGAATTTACGTTAAGTGCACCAACGAAAAAAGAAATGGTAAACGGCGAAGAACAGGAATTTGTTTTTGCAGGTTGGTACACCCTTCGAAACGGTAGTGCAGGAAGTTATACATTTGAAAATCGTATTAACCAAATTGAAAAAGGAACCAAAGGGGATCTGACAATCTATGCTCAGTGGTTACCTGCGGGAACCAAAGCCTATAGTGTAACCTTTATGAACAATGGCCACGGAGAAGATGTGGAAGGATTGCAGGAGCAAATCTTTTTACCGGAAACACTTCCGATACCGGAAGAAGTTGGATACACGTTCCAAGGATGGTATCAGAAGATGACAATTGATCCGGATACCAAAGAAGCTGTATTTGAGGAAAAGGATAAAGTAGAAGGCGGAGAACGTTTAGAGGAAGATATTACTCTCTATGCATTCTGGACAGTAAATACGTATCCAATTAAATACTTTGATCAGGGAACTCAGGTTCACAAGGATGAATTTTTGATTGTTCACAAATATGGAATTGCAACTCCGTTACCTATTTGGACCAAAGAGGAAGGTGGCATTACCTATTTAGCAAGTTGGCATTTGGATTCTGAAGAAGGTGAAGTTGTGGAAGAATTGGGTGCTTACGATGTAACGTCTGTGGTGAACCTACATGCAAGGTGGCAGCCGTGTGAAGAAGGCACTACCATTAGTATCCAGTTTGCAGGTGTAGATGAAGAAGAACTGCATGGAATCTACGCTTATACCGGGAATGTGATCAAACCACAAGTGATCGTAAAAGATCGAGGCGTTATTTTAGAAGAAGGAAAAGATTATACTTTGCGCTACAAAAATAATAAAGTGGCAGCAACCTTAAATGAAGCTATGGCAGCCGACCAAAAGGCACCGTTAGTAACCCGGAATAATGCACCACAGATTATCATCAAAGGCAAAGGTAATTATGCCGGTGGCATGACCATTACGAAATATTTCACGATTTCTGCAAGAACACTTAGTGATGAAAATGTGACAGTGAATCATGAAGATTCTATGGCAGCTAAAGTTAGAAATGGAAACTATGTAGAACAACAGTTAGATTTGACTGTAAAATACAATCATAAAACTTTGGTAAAAGGAAAAGATTACGTTCTAACCTATGATTATTTGGGAATGGATGGAAATACTCCTGCTTTAGAGGAAAATCTTGGAAGAAACACAGTGAAAGAACCGGGGGTATACAAAGTTCATATTCATGCAGCTATGAGTTATAACGAAGAGGGACAAATGATTCGTTCCAATCGTAGTCCATACTCCAATGCAAATTATATTGGAGAAAGGGAAGGCTTTATCCTTTATGTAACGAAGGAAGAAATTCCAATGTCTCAGGCTAAAATTACTTTAGGAAATAAAGGTAAGCATGATTATGGAAAAGAGGTTACCTTACAAGATTTAATTACTTCTGTTAAATGCGGAACCAATGTATATTCCACAGAGACAGCAGAAAAACGAAATGAATTTAATTCTGTATTTGATGTATTTGTTTTAGATTCCAAAACGAATACTTGGACGAAAGATGTAACAAAAGCGACTCAGGTTGTTGGACAAACAACTCTAAAAGTGGAAGCCAAAGCAGGCAGTGGTTATCGGGGAAGTAAGATGGCTACCGTAAATATTATAGGAATTCCACTAAGTAAAGTGGCGTTCCGAATAACGGAAGGAGATACCGGTCTTTATACCTATAATAAGAAGGCTCAATATCCAACCTATAACCTATATACTGCTACCGAAGTATTGTTGACAGAAGGACGTGATTATGCGGTAACATATAAAAAGGGAAGAGAAGAAGTAACACGAGAAAATCTGATTTCTGCAGGTACATACCAGATAGTATTTACCGGTAGGGGAGGATACACAGGAAGTGTTACCAAGAGCTTCCAAATTACGCCGCTGGATTTGGCTAAAAATGTACAAAATCTGCAAGTGATTCTGGAGAAAGATAGCGTGCCATACAGTGCCGGCGGTTGCGGACCTGAGGTAGAATTGCTTTATACAACACCGGATGGAACTATCATTTCCATTGATAAAACGGACTACAATGTAAGCTATGGAAATCATACTAAGCCGGCATTAAAGACGGATAAAAATGCCCCATTTATTACCATACGTGGTGCAAATAATTGCAAGGGATATGTGAAAAATATTGCCAATTATAGTATTATGGCAAAAAGCTTTTCTTCCAAAGATATTACATTGACGGTAAGTGATGCTATGTACAAAAATGGCAAGGTTGGAGCTCGCAGAGTGCAGTTGCTGGATCAGGGAAAAGCAATTAGTAGTAAATACTACAAGATTACCTATGTGGTAAAAGGGGTAGAATTGGATTCTCTGAAACAATATCAGTTACCGGAAAGAGGTTATGATTACATTGAAGTACGTGCAACGGCCAAAGCAGGCGGAAATTACATAGAAAATAGTTATGTAACTGCAAAGCTTCATGTATATACCCAAATCATTTCCAAAGCATCCGTAACTTTAGAAGGAGGTCCTTGGTATTATACAGGTAAAAAAGTGACACCAAAGATTGGTAAGGTATTACTGACCAACGGAGAAGAAATTAAAAGAAGTGCTTACGATGGTTATACGGTAACCTATGGAGAAAATGTAAAAGTAGGAGTTGGTACGATTAAAATTAATGGTACCGGAAGCTATGGCGGAAGTAAGACGGTGAAATTTAATATTTTAGCTCGTTGGAAGCAATGGACGATGAAAAAAGGTGAATGGTAAATAGAAATGTTTACTAAAAGAAAGTAAAACTAAAGGGATGGTATCTTGACGATGCCATCCCTTTAGTAAGTTTAAAAATAATGTACTTATCGTTTGAAGACAAACTGGTTACATCCGTAACTCTTGCCTTCTGTGGACATTTTTTGTAATTCGAATCCTTTTTTGTGGAAGAAATCAAAAATTTCTTCCGGTTTTGCTACTTCAAAAGGATAACCGCCGATCCAGTCAATAAAATCAATCCATGGTGTCATACCACGATTGGAATTATAAGTACGCCAAGTGTGGAATGGTCTACCTTTGGTAAAATCATAGATAGTAGCAGGTCCCCATGTTTTGATAAAATTAGGAATAATTAAAAAGATTCTGCAAAATTTAGGTCCGTTTACATATGCTTTTTTTACACGAGTCCATCTTCTGCTTTCTCTTCCCTGATCATTGTAAATAGCGATGAAAAGAGTACCATCTTCTTTTACAAGATTGGATGCGTTTTCTAATGCAAGGTACATGTTACCGGTATGGTGAAGCACACCCCAGCTATATACGATGTCATATTTGCTGTATTTAAATAAATATTCTTTACTTAAAGCATCGCCCTGTTCTACATTCCAGCCATTATCATTAGGATAGTAACGTTCTTTTAAAGTTTTGGTACAGTTAACACTATTAATATCGTAATCGAAGGAAGATACTGTAGCACCAAGATTTTTTGCTGCAAGTGAGAAAAGACCACTTCCTGAACCGATATCTAAAAACGTCTTACCGGTTAAATCCTCCATACCTAACCATTCTTTTAATGATTTTTCAGCTTCTTTAATCTTTTCGTCTGTTAAATTATTTAAAAATTTCGCCCAGTTTTTCCCAAATTCAAATCTATCTTTTGCCATTCTTTACAATATACATGATGGTTATCATGTAGTTCCTTTCTGCTTCGTAAATTATCCTTATTTTTAAAATTTAAGGATAAATGTTTGGTGAAAAGTGCTTTCCACGCAGGAATTATAACATGATACAAGGTTTTATTTCAACCATAAAATATGGATAGAAAGGCCCTTATATTACTAGAAAGCAGGGCGAAATTTGTGACAAAGTGTTTGAAAACATATGAGTCATGTGGTACAATCCATATTGAAGTATTGTTTTGTGATACTGTAGATACATAACATATGAAGTGTGACAATGCAGAATGTGAAACGATGTAGATGTTATGATGAAAATGATGTTATGGGAATGAGAGGACATTATGTTAAATAATAAAACAATTTTAGTAACCGGAGGAACTGGTTCCTTTGGAAAATGCTTTACAAAATATGTATTAAAAAATTATAACCCGAAGAAGATTATCATTTACTCCCGTGATGAATTCAAACAATGGATGATGGCTAATGAATTCAAAGAACATGCAGATAAGCTTCGATTCTTTATCGGTGATGTAAGAGATTTAGCAAGAATGAAGAGAGCTTTTGTGGGTGTAGATTATGTTATTCATGCAGCAGCTATGAAACAGGTGCCTGCTTGTGAATACAATCCAAATGAAGCTATTAAGACAAATATTGAAGGTGCTCAGAATGTAATCGAAGCAGCACTGGATAGTGATACTGTGAAAAAAGTAGTTGCACTTTCTACAGATAAAGCAGTTAACCCTGTTAACTTATATGGCGGTACCAAATTAGTATCTGATAAATTATTTATCGCAGCTAATGCGTATGCAGGTGAAAAGGATGTGAACTTCTCTATCGTACGTTATGGTAATGTGGCAGGCAGCCGTGGATCCGTAATTCCATTCTTTAACAGTGTGATTCAAAATGGTGGTACAGAGCTTCCGATTACAGATTATCGTATGACACGTTTCTGGATTAGCTTAACTCAGGGTGTGGAATTAGTAATCAAAGCGTTAGAAGAAGCAACCGGAGGAGAAACCTTTATTAGTAAAATTCCTTCTTTTAAAATTACAGACCTTGCAGAAGCAATGATGCCGGGATGTGAAAAACCGGAAGTAGGTATCCGTGAAGGTGAAAAATTACATGAAATTATGGTTACTGTAGAAGATTCCATGACAACATATGAATACGACAAACACTTCATTGTATATCCACAGATGGTATGGAATAACCGCCAGAAGCCAAACATGAACGGGAAAAAAGTTCCGGAAGGATTTTCTTACAGCTCTGATAACAATACAGAATGGTTGACTGTAGAAGAGATTCGTGAACTGTTAAAAACAGTGGAGTTAGAAAAATAAGTAAGATAAAGCTTGTTTTTTATAAGAAAAATAGAATGATGAGAAAACTTTTAAGATTGGACAGCATTTTTGCTCTTCAATCTTAAATTTTACTAAGAAAGACGATAAAAAGATGGAATTTAATAGTTATTTATTTACCTTACTCTTTTTGCCTTGTGTTGTAATAATATATTTTTTATTACAAAAGTTAAAAACTCCCATATATGCAAAAATATTATTAATTGCGAGTTCCCTCTATTTTGTGGGATTCGCAGGGATTGATAATTTGAAATTTTTAATACTTGGCATTATAGTCACATATTTATTGGCGATAGTGCTGAAAAAAAAGAGTGAAAATACCGTATTTGCAAAGAGCGTGCTTGCCTTAGGAGTATTCGTTCATTTAGGAATTCTTTGCTATACCAAATATAGTTATTTTATAGCAGAAAACATGGACAAGTATTTGAAGATGCAATGGGAAGTAAGTGATATTTTTGTTCCCTTGGGAATTAGTTTTGTAACCTTTCAGCAGGTAGCATATTTAGTGGATGTCTATCGGGGAAAGGTGGAAAAAATTGATTTTTTGGACTATGTGTTGTATGTGGTGTATTTTCCTAAATATATCCAAGGGCCAATTGCAAAATATGTTTTGTTTGAACAGGAGATTAATAGGGACGAGAATCGCAAATTAAATGGGGATAATTTTGCCTATGGTATTTGGTTATTTGTAACCGGGTTAGGGAAAAAAGTGCTGTTGGCAGATGTATTTTCCAAGGCTGTAAGCTGGGGAATCGGTTATTCTATTGAGCATATGACAGCGATGGATGCGATTTTAGTGGTTCTTTGTTTTACCTTCCAGATTTATTTTGATTTTAGTGGCTATAGCAGCATGGCTATTGGTATTTCAAAAATGTTAAATCTTTCTTTGCCGGATAACTTTGATTCCCCATATCAATCCTTATCGGTGGTAGAGTTTTGGAAAAGATGGCATATTTCTTTGACAAGCTTTTTGCGTGAGTATTTGTATTTCCCTTTGGGGGGAAGCAGAAAAGGTAAAGTCAGATATTATCTGAATATGTTTCTTGTATTTTTTATTAGCGGTATTTGGCATGGTGCATCCTGGACATATATTGTGTGGGGAGCGATGCAGGGGATTGCATATTGCTTGAATAAAGCCTTTGATAAACAGTGGAATAAGCTCAATCAAATTTTACAGTGGATTCTTACTTTTATCTTTATAAATGTATCCTGGTTGTTCTTTAGAGCTTTATCTGTAAGTCAAGCGGTAGATATTTTAAAAAGAATTGTTCGTATGGAGAGTACGGCCATAAGTGATGGATTGCTGCAGTGTTTTCGTATTTCAGAAATTTCATTCCTAACAAATCGTAGTACTGCATTGGCTGATTTTGTGGCAACCCATAGAGGAATTGAAATGTCTGTTTTTATGATTGTTGCTTTTATGCTTGCTTTAAGTATCAAGGATAAAGTAGTAGAAAAATTCAAACCTACATTGACAAAATGCCTGATCAGCATTCTTGTTTTCTCTTGGTCAGTGATTTCATTTTCTACTGTAGTAGAATATATATATGGAGGATTTTAGGCGACTATGAAAACTTCAACATATATTAAAATTACGATAGCAGGAATTATCCTGACACTGGGGGCATTTATTGGGATTAATGTTTATGTGGATCCATTATTTCACTATCATGCACCTACAGAGGGACTGGAGTATCCGTTATATGATGAGCGTTATATGAATTATGGAATTGCAAAACATTTTACTTATGATTCCATCATAACCGGTACTAGTATGACGCAGAATTTTAAGACATCATTGTGGGATAATTATTTTGGAACAACATCTATTAAGACCCCTTTTGCAGGTGCCACATACAAAGAAGTGAATGATCTTTTGAAATGTGCTTTTGATCATAACGATTCCATTGCGGTGGTAATGAGAAGCTTGGATCCTACAGTATTGATTGTAGAAAAAGATGAAATGGATTATGAGGATTATCCGGATTATCTGTATGACAATAATCTATTGAATGATGTGAATTATGTGTTAAACAAGGAAATATTTTTTAGTTTTACGGAATATGTTCGCACCTTCATGAAATTAGGAGGAAGCTCTACGGATTTTGATACTTATAAAAACTGGTCCGGTATGTATCAGTATGACGAAAATTTGATGAGAGAGAGCTTTGTGCGTCGTGAAAAACAAGAGGAAATACAAGTTTTATCTGAGGATGATGTTCGAAAGATAAAAGAAAATTTGGAAGCCAATGTAATTTCTCTTGTTAGAGAACATCCGGAAACTGATTTTTATTTGTTCTTTCCGCCATATAGCATTTATTTCTGGGATGATTTGTCTCAGGATGGACAAATGTTAAGAACATTGGAAGCACACAGAAAAGCTATTGAAATGTTATTAGAATATGAAAATATTAAATTATATTCCTTCTTTGATAATACCGATATTATTTGTAATTTGAATTATTATAAAGACAGTCTTCATTATAATCAGGAAATTAGTGATTTAATTATGGATTCCATGGCTTTGGGAGAAGGCAGATTAACAAAGGAGAATTATAAGGAATATATGGAATTTTTGCATGAATTTTATGTGAACTATGATTATGAAGCGTTGTTTTATCAACCTGAAGAAATAGAAACGGAAGAAATGTAGAAAGATAAGTCGTTGTTAACGTAGATAAGAGAGAGGCGAAAGAGATGAATAAACCTGCAATTTTAGGAGGAACTCCTGTAAGAGATACAAAGATATATTATGGACATCAGTATTTGGATGATGCGGACATTCAGGCAGTAGTAGATGTTTTAAAAAGTGACTATTTGACCTGTGGACCTAAGATTACTGAGTTAGAAGAAAAATTATGTCAGATTACTGGTGCAAAATATGCGGTAGTTTGCAGTAACGGAACAGCAGCTCTTCATATGGCTTGTATGGCAGCAGGAGTGCAGCCGGGAGATGAAGTTATAACCACACCGATTACTTTTGCAGCCAGTGCCAACTGTGCACTCTACTGTGGTGCAAAACCGGTGTTTGCAGATATTAATGACAGAACTTATAACATTGATCCGGAAGCGGTAAAAGCAGCAACAACAGAAAAAACAAAAGCGGTAGTGGCAGTAGATTTTACCGGACAGTCTGTGGAATTGGATTCGCTGATGGCTCATTGCAAGGAACATAATCTTGTATTAATTGAAGATGGAGCTCATGTCATTGGAACGAAATATAAAGGACAGCCAAATGGTTCTATTGCAGATATGACAACCTTTAGCTTTCATCCGGTAAAAACAGTAACCGGAGGCGAAGGTGGAGCGGTTATGACCAATAGTGAAGAATATTATCAGAAACTTCTTCTTGCCCGTTCCCATGGTATTACCCGTGACACTAATCTGATGGAAGAAGAATCTCATGGTGGCTGGTATTATGAGCAGGTATCTTTGGGATACAATTATCGTATGACAGATATTCAGGCAGGACTGATCATCAGTCAGTTAAATAAGCTTCCGATGTTTTCAGAAAGAAGAAAAGAAATTGTTGCAAAATACGATGAAGCATTCTTACAAATGCCGGAAATTCAGGTACAGGAAGAAATTCCGGAATCGGATACTACAAGACATTTATATATCTTGAGAATTAAACCGGAAATGTTGACTATTAACAGAAGAGAATTTTTTGATGCCCTGGCAGCAGAAAATATTATGTGTAACGTACATTATATTCCGACTTATTATTTCCCACATTATCAGAGATTGGGATATGAAAAGGGAATTTGTCCAAAGGCGGAAAAGCTTTACGACGAAATGATGAGCTTACCATTGTATTATGGAATGACAGATCAGGACGTGGATGATGTGATTGCAGCCGTGAAAAAACTGGTTGCGTATTATAAAAAGTAAGTATTGCTAAAGTATACGGATATTCATACTTTCCCTACGCAGCACGCTTTCGCTCCTTTCAAACGTAGCGGTACTAGGCTCGAAAAAACCTCGCCAAGTACCGACGTTTTCAAAGGGCGTGCTTTATGGAAAGTATGAATATCCTTAGATAGTATAAGGAATATAACATGAATTTAAGTATTATAGTGCCGGTATATAATATGGCGGCAGATGGGAAATTAGAGTATTGTCTGGATTCTTTAGTGAATCAGACAATAGAGGATTATGAGATTATTGCAGTAGATGATTGTTCAACAGATAATTCGTTGGAAATCTTAAAACAATATGAAATAAAATATCCGAATAAGTTTAAAGTCATAGCTTCTCCGGTAAATAAAAAGCAGGGTGGAGCGAAAAATTTAGGCTTGGAGATTGCCCAAGGGGAGTGGATTGGTTTTATTGACAGTGATGATTGGATTACGCCGGATTACTATGAAAAGCTTTTGAAAAAGGCAGAAGAAACCGGAGCTGATATGGTGGGATGTGACTATCATTTGACAGGGGAACATTCCATGGAAATCGGCCAGATAGTGCATAACAATAAGCCGGAACAGGTGGGAATGCTGAATAAGGAAAAGTATCAGTCTCTCATTTTGGATAGCGGAAGTCTGGTAGTAAAGATTTATAAAAGACATATTATTTTAGATTATCCCAATAGATTTCCGGAAGGAATTTTTTACGAAGATAATGCGATCAGTAATTCCTGGATGTTAAGAGCAAAACATTTCGAGTATATTCAGGAACCCATGTATTATTACTATCAGCATAATGCTTCTACCGTTCATACCATCACAAAGGAGCGTTGCGAGCACCGTATGGAAGCAGCCAGAATTATGGTAGAAGAAGCAAAACAATTTGGTTTCTTAGACGAGTATAAAGAAGAAATTGAAAGTAGTTTTACAACGTTATTTTATGTAAATACTTTATTCTCCTATATGACGGGAGTGAAAAAACAAGAAATTTCTTTTATTAAACGAATAGGAGAGGAGATGCGAAAAACATTTCCTGATTTTAGAAATAATAAATATTATCATGAGCGTGTTCACGCAGAAGAGAGAAAATTAATTGATATGCATATGAAATCAGACTTGTATTTTGTGCTGTATTACAAGTTGTTGTGGGCATATCGTAATTTTAGAAAGAAGTTTGGCATATAGAAGAATGCTAAGAAAAAAGTAGAATGACAGAAATTCTTGTTTACTTCGGTAGAGATAAAAACGAAGATATGATTGTAGATTCTAAGGGGGAAATAACTTGAAAGCAGCAATTATAGGAGCCAGTTCAGAATCCTTACATACCATAAAAAAAGCAAAAGAATATAACTTAACCGTGGTTGCTTTGGATGGGAATGAAAAAGCGGAAGGATTAGCGGCCGCAGATATTGCCAAAGTGGTGAATATTTCGAAAGAAGCAGAAACTATAGAATGCGTGAAAAATGAAGATGTGGATTTTGTATTAACAGTTCCTATTGGAAGATATTTGACTACTATAGGAAGTGTGAATGATGCCTTGAATCTTCCGGGAATTGGAAAGGAACAGGCAATGTATTGCACAGATAAGCTTCTCTTTCATCAAACTATGGCAGAAAATGGATTGCGAGACTGTAATTGCTACGAGGCGTGTTCGGAAAAAGAAGATAGAGATGATTTATATGACAAAATCAAAACCACAGAATGTTCGTTGCACTTTCCGGCTATCTTAAAACCTCGTTTTGGATCCGGCAGTCGTGGGATTCATTTTGTGAACAATTTGCAGGAATTAGAACAAGGCTTGGAAAAAACTCTGGGAGAGAGTTATGTGTTAGAAGAATGTATGGCTGGGGAAGAGTATGGATTAGATGGTGCTGTTATTCATGGTGAGTTTTATTTGGTTTTATTACGACATAAAGAAAATACACCATTACCGGCAAGACAAGCGGTGGCTTATTTTTCGGTGATGCCGGAGGATGAATTTTATGGTCAGGTGAAGTTGTTTATGGAACAGACTGTGAAGGTTTTGGGATTGAATGAATGCTTGATGCATGCAGATCTCATTAGAACAGAACAAGGTCCTTTTATCATAGAATTGTCTGCCAGACCGTCAGGTCATAATCTTCATAATTTATTTACCCCTCTTTGTACCGATGTAGACCTGGCTGAACAGTATATTCGTTATAGAATGGGCATGGAATATAGTTTTGTTCCTGAAAAAACAAAAATGATGATGATTCATTATTTTGATATGGAAGGGGAAGTAAAAGAGGTTCCAACGTTGGAACAAGTAAAAGAAGTTATAAGGGATTCTCTTGTAATATGGCAATGTAATATCAAAGAGGGAGATATGTTGTTGAAAGTATCGGATGGGCATTCTTTGATGGGAAGAGGATTCTTTGTGTTAGAAGGGAAAAATGAGGAAAAATTACTGCAAGATGTAAAACAGATAAAGAGTATGTTTTTATTGGAAAAAACATAAAAGATATTTAAAATAAAACCCTTGTAGTCAGACTGATATGACTTCCTATGAAGCATATGTTAGTCGACTACAGGGGTTTTATGTGTGCTAAAGGCATAAGCCAAGCTGATATGTTTGCATATTCATTTGGCATTGCGTGTGAACCCTGGTTGTCTCATGAAGTGTGACACTAGCGATTAGATAAATCCAAAATTGCTTGTACAATTTTGGTAGCACCATTTCCATCTGTCTGTTGTTGCATGATTTGTTGTTGTTCTATACGCTTAGGGTAATTTTGAAGCATTGACTTCAGATGCTTTATAATGTTAGTATAAACATTTTCTGTTACTGCATTTGTGTCAAAAGCAGAATCGGAAACGCATGTATTTCGGATATCTCCTGCATAGGGAACGGCTCCTGTTTCTTCAAAGGTTTTGGCCATAATCATCTGATTGTCGGCAAAAGTAAAGCTAATAGCAGGAATACCGAGAGCACAAAGCTCGTATAGAGTAGTGCCGGCAGCAGAGACGGCATAATCGCATTTCTTCATAAGGGAAGCCATATCTTTTACATTTTGATGTAAATGTATCCTGGAATGTTCCTTAGTAAGAGCTTCTAAAGTTGATACATTATCATATAATTTTCCGACCACAATATGGATATGAATGTCCAAATATTCTTCTAGTAAGAAAGAGCTCAAGCTTTCAGAAAAATGATAAGGGTCGCTTCCGCCGGCAGTAATAAGTACATTTTGAATCTTATCTCTTAATATAACCTTTTGATTTTGAAATTGCTCCCTTAAAGGAGTGTACTGTGCTCCTAACAGGCATTTTTTTGCTTTTGTATAAGCTTTTTTATATTCCTTTTCTTTTGTAAGCGGTATCACATCATAATTAATTACTAAATCTACATTGTAGTCAAAGGCTCTTAAATCATCCATATATGCAACATATGCTACTGATTTCAACGCTTGTAAGTAGTCTTGAGTAACATAATAAGAGTCTACAAAGATAGTAGGTTTGGGGATTACTTGAGAAAACTCGGTATCTTTGGTGGCTACGATGTCATTGACGGGATATTTTTTTCTATCAAAGGAACTTTTGGGGTTACGGAGTAAATCTTGCAGTTCTTGCATTTCCATTTCCAAATTATCATAAACAGCATTTTGTAAAATCTTAATCTCAAATGAAAAGGTTACTCCATCAAAAAGTGTGTGACTTAATTCTTTTAATAATTGGGAACTGGTTTTATCTGAAACAAGAAAACATATCTGTTGTCCTAATTTTTCCACTGCCTGTGCAATACAAAGACACCGGACAAGGTGTCCGGTGGCGATTTTTGAATTTCCATCTGTACGAAAGTAAACTATTGAATCAGTTCCCATGCCAGTGGTGTTCCTTTCTTTAAAAAAGATTTTGCGCTTTTTCCCAGGATTTCTTCATAGTACATGGTGTGAAGACCGTTCCCAGGACGAATGGAGCGAATATTTTCCGGAGTTAAAATCTCTCCGGGTTGAATATCTTTCACAACAAATAAAGAGCGAGAACCGCCGTGTTCCAACTTTTGAGTGTCAGTTAAAACATATTCACTGGTTCCCAGTGCTTTTTCTAAGATTCTCACTTCTTCTACTAATTTGGCAAATTCCTTTGGTTCCATAGAAAATGCAGCATCAGGACCACCGTCAGCACGACTTAAGGTTAAGTGCTTTTCAATCATTTTTGCTCCTAAAGGAATAGAACCGGCAGAAACAATGGTTCCCATAGTATGATCTGATATTCCGCTAATACAATCGTAAGTTTTTGCTAAAGTTGGAATCACTCTTAAATTTACCTGCTCATAAGGAGTTGGATAAGCGGAAACGCATTTTAGTAAAATAACATCTTCATTGCCTTCTTCTTTACATACAGCTAAAGCGCGCTCAATATCTTCCGGAAATGCAATACCGGTAGCGAAAATGATTGGTTTGTGTAATTTTGCTATTTTACGGATTAACGGAATGTCATTGATTTCGTAAGAAGCAATTTTATAAGCAGGAACCTTCATTTCTTCTAAAAAGTCCACGGAAGTAAAATCAAAAGGAGAAGAAAAACATTCCAAACCAATTTTATTGGCTTCTTCCATGAGGCGTGGTTGCCATTCCCAAGGAGTATAAGCCTCTTGGTATAATTTGTGTAAGGTCATACCATCCCAGATAGTCCCTTCGTTAATGACAAAGCATGGTTCGTCGGAATCCAGAGTAATGGTATCTGCGGTATAGGTTTGTAATTTTACGGCGTCAGCACCGGCTTCTTTGGCGGCATGAATGATTTCCATAGCACGATTAAAATCCTGGTTGTGATTTCCTGAGATTTCAGCCACAATGAAAGCAGGGGCATTTTCACCCACTAATTTATTTCCTATTTTAAATTGTTTGTTCATAGATCGAAGATCCTTTCATTTTTACTTATTCTACATATAAATCCTTAGCTCTATTATATGTGTTCTAGTGAATGAGAACAATAATATTTGTTGTTTTTTGCCAGTAATTTTACATATATCAGAGTTGCGCAGGTTACTTTTTGCACATTAGTTGGCTAATGTGTGAAAAGTAACCTGTTTAATTTAAAATTAAAGAACACGGTTATAAAATATTGACAATACTATATGATATAATTACAATAAAAGCATAAAGAGGTGATGCCGATAGCAAACGGTTCGCCTCAGTTAAAAGTTACATCAAAAAAGCAACCTATTCCTTTGGCTTTGGGCGGTTGCTTTTTTGATGTTTATGTTCCTTTAGAGTCTGCATGATACTGATTATAGTAACGATAATACTGATTATGGTTACAACAATACCGACAATGCTGACCAATGTTTCTGACATCATATCTTGTACCTTTCACTCTATTTTCCAATCGTATCACCTCCAAAATACAGGAAGTTCTCAGAATGTACTAACTCTGGCAAAAGGCGAACCGCTTACCGTTTACGGCATCACCCGTGAGCACAGTTTATCAGAAAAGAAAAGATAAATCAATAAAAACAGAAAATATGTTCGAAAAAAATATATATGCTATGCTAAAGAGGAAATAGCAGGAAATAGTGAAAAAATGTATAAAAAGTTCTTATTCCTATGAAGTTACTTTTAGTGTATACTGTAGTATATCTATGCTTAAAAATATAAGAATATTTTGTGTAAAATAAAATGTATCTTGTTAATATAGAAAACAACATTCTTAGGAGAATCGCTATGAAAGAAAAAAAACTAGCCTTGATTACGGCACGTGGAGGAAGCAAACGCATACCTAGAAAAAATATTAAGGAATTTTGTGGAAAGCCAATCCTCTTTTATTCTATAGAAGCAGCCATAAATTCCGGTGTCTTTGATGAAGTTATGGTATCTACAGATGATATGGAAATTGCAGAGCTTGCAAAAAAAGCAGGAGCGAAGGTTCCTTTTATGCGTTCTGCAGATACCTCTAATGATTATGCTTCTACGGATGAAGTAATTATGGAAGTGTTAAAAGAATATGAAAAATTGGGTATCACCTTTGAGAGTTTTTGCTGTATCTATCCAACAGCACCTTTTATTACAGGAGAAAGATTAAAAGAAGCTATGGAATTGTTGGAACAAGCAGATTCTGTAATGCCGGTAGTACCTTTTTCTTATCCTCCACAAAGAGGACTTATTGTAAATGAGGAAGGATATGTGGCAAGACAATTTCCGGAATACGCCACAGCCAGAAGTCAGGATTTACAAAAAATTTATCATGATTGTGGTCAGTTTTATGCTTGCAGAACCCTACCTTTTATGGAAGCGGGAACCACAGATGTGGAAAAATTAGTTCCATTGGTGTTGTCTGAAATGGAAGTTCAGGATATAGATACTTTAGAAGATTGGGAAATTGCTGAAATAAAATATCTTAGAAGAAATAAATAGAAGAAAGTTAGAGAAGAACTATGAATCCGGAAAAATTACAAACTCCTTTTTATCGTGTAAAAGAAAAAGATTTATTATATGATATTAATTTGTTAAAAGAAGCTTTAACAAAAAACTGGGGAAATTACATTATGGGATATTCTGTGAAAACGAATTCCCTTCCTTGGTTATTGGTGTATCTGAAAGAACAAGGTTTTTATGCAGAAGTTGTTTCGGAAATGGAGTACGACATTGCAAAAAGAATGGGATATTCCGATGACAGAATCGTATACAATAGTCCTATAAAAGATAGGAATGTTTGGGAACAGGTACTCCTTGGTGGAGGGTATGTGAATCTAGATTCTTCTTATGAACTTCTTTGGATGGAAGAAATCTGTGAAATGTATCCGGATAAAGTTTTTAAAGTAGGACTTCGTGTGAATTGTGATATTGGAGCTCTTTGTCCTGAAGAACAGTTAGTGGAGGAAGAAGGCGGCAGATTTGGTTATTGTTATGAAAATGGTAAGCTAAAAGAGGCTATTGATCATATAGAAAAGCTTTCAAATGCTAAGGTTGCAGGTCTTCATTTACATTCCTCAACCCAATCCAGAACCGTAAAGGTATATGGAGCATTGGCTAAAATGGCAGTGAATATTGCGAGAGAATATGCTTTGGATTTGGAATTTGTAGATATGGGCGGTGGATATTTTGGTGGTCGAGACGATAAACCTAATTATCTTAACTATTTCGAAGAAATCGGAAAAGAATTACGAGCATATTTTGATCCTAAAAAAACAAAGATTATAGCAGAACCGGGAGTTTCTTTGATTTCAAGAGCTATGAGCTTTGAAACTACGGTATTAGATATTAAGGATATTCGTAACCGAAAATTTATTGTTACGGATGGAAGCCGAGTGAATTTAAATCCATTGGTTACCAGGCATGTATATCCTCATCATATGGTTTATGGATCTGATCCGACAGAACGAGTTATAGAAAAGAACCAATGGGTTTGCGGTTCTACTTGTATGGAATATGATAGATTGTTTGAAATCGTGGATGATGTTGCTTTGATGCCGGGGGATAGAATTGTGTATGATACGGCCGGCGGTTATACGATGTGTTTAACACCACTTTTTATTCACTATTTTCCGGCTATTTGGATTGAAAAAATAGATGGTAGCCTGTATCAGGCAAGAGAACCTTGGACCAACGAGGAATATATGCAGAAATATCACTGGGAATTGTAGAGGGTACTGATTAGGAATCCTATGTAATGATTCACGTAAAAGTGATGCGGTATAGATAATTAATATAATGATAAAAACAGAACCTGGAGACGAGGAAAAGATGCGTAAAGAACGAATTTATGTGTGCCATACCTTTTATCATGTGTATATTGCAGTATTAAAAGAATGTAATCTTCCGATGGAAAAAAGAGGAGGGGCTACATTGGTACTTAGTACCATGTCCAATGATTTTGGCAACTTAAAGGAAAGAGCCCAAAAATGCGGACTTTTTGAAGCGGTGCTGGAATATCATGAAAAAGAAGATACTTATTTCCCGCAGTTGCAAAAATATCATGTGGATCGTGGAAATATTGTAGTAAATATGTTGGCAAGAATGAAGTATACAAAGCTCCTTGGGAAATTACAGGCGTCTTTCGTACCGGTAGATTTTAAAGAATACAAAGATGTTTATGTATTCTGTGACTCAGATCCTATTGGTTATTACCTTTCTTATAAGAAAATATATTACCACGCTCTAGAAGATGGTTTGGATTGTATTAAATATTATGATACTGCCAGATATGATAATAGGGGGCATTTTGAATTAAAGGCGAAATTGGCTTCCTGGAATTGGATATTTATTCAAAACGGTTATGGAAAATATTGCCTTGATATGGAAGTTAACAATATTTCCTGTCTTCCGTATCCTTGTAAGAAGTATATTGAAAAACCAAGAGAAGAATTGGTGGCAGGTATTAGGGAAGAAGATAAGCATTTAATTGTAGAAGTGTTTATGGAAAATGTAGATGCTTTGATGGAGCAAATTGAGAAGAAGCAGGAGAAGGATATTGAATTGGATACTGTGACACAAGATGGAATGGGAAACAAGGTGGAACAGAAAAAAAGCAAGGTTCTTCTTTTGACGGAACCTCTTTGTGATTTACAAACCAGAGAACGCTTATTCCGAGATATTATACAAGAATATGCATCTGATGCTCAGGTGTTTATTAAACCTCATCCAAGAGATGTATTGGACTATAAAGCTCTTTTTGACGACCATATTGTAATTGAAGGTAAGTTTCCTATGGAAGTGATGAATTTTATTCCGGGGATTCGTTGGAATAAAGTAATCACCGTATTTACGGTGCCGGATTCCATAAAAAATACAGATGAAGTTCTTTTTTTGGGAGAAGATTTTATGGATAAATACGAAGCACCTGAGTTACATAGACAAAATGAGAGTATTTAAACAAAAAAATTAAGTGTAGATTTTATTTGCTGAATGGCAAAAAATGAAAGTTGATATTTATACTTGCAAAAGACAACATTGTGCTTGTATAAAAACAAGAAATGAAATATTTCTTGCAAAAACATGAAAATAGATAAAAAATAAATTCAAATATGCAGGTGAAATGCATTTTTATAAGTAGGAATTGTCTTTTTTTATGGTTTTATGGTAGAATAAAATGTCAAAGTTTAATTAAAATAGGGATAATACTAAGGTTGAGAGCGATTTCAGCCTTGCGTTTGTGTTCTGGAGAAGAATGCAATGGGAGAACATTATGATTAAGATATTGAAGAAAATGAACAAGCTTTTGGATGCCAAACAGAAGAGAATTATGGTGGTAATTGTATTTTTGATGCTCATTGGCGGTGTGCTGGAAAGTTTAAGTATTTCAGTGGTAATACCGGTAGTTAGCGTATTATTGGATCCGAATGCAGTAGAAACCAATGCGATTTTGGCAACCATATATCATGGCCTGCATTTACAGAATGTAACGCAGTTTACCGTGGTTATGTTGTTGGCTTTGATTGGAGCTTTTATCTTAAAGAATTTGTTTTTGTTTTTACAGAATGTAGTACAGTTAAGATTTGTATATACCAATCAGTTTGCTACCAGCAGACGTATGATGATTAATTTCATGAAGCGACCTTATGAATATTATTTGAATGCAGATACTGCTGTAATTCAAAGAAATATTACTTCTGATGTGAATAACATGTACGGATTGATTTTAAGTGTATTGCAATTGGTAAGTGAAGGTGTCGTTTTTGCTTGTTTAGTGGCAGTACTTCTGGTGGTGGATGCAAAAATGATTATGACCATTGCAGCACTGTTGGTTGTAGTATTACTATTGATTAAAGTGGTATTAAAGCCAATTATGGTAAAAGCGGGTCAGGAAAATCAGGATTACTACAGCGGACTGTATAAATGGATTGAGCAGTCTGTGATGGGAATTAAAGAGATCAAAATTGCCAACAAAGAACAATATTTTATTAATGAATATGCGAAATGTGGTTTTGGTTATGTAAATGCTGTTCAAAAATATAATCTTTATAATTCTACACCAAGATTATTGATTGAAACTGTTTGTATCGCAGGCTTAGTAATTTACATGATGATAGTGATGTTACAGGGAGCAACAGTAACAGACATGATTCCACAGCTGACGACTTTCGGTATGGCTGCCATGCGTCTGATTCCCAGTGCTAACAGAATTAATAACTATTTGACCAGTATTTCTTATTTTGAACCCTTTTTCATGGGGGTTAGTGATCATTTGCAGGAAGAAATCAATGACGAAAATATGGTCTATGATGTGCAGGCTTATGAGCATAAGAAAAAAGTGGAAAAGCTGGAGATTAAAAAAACGATTCAACTGGAAGATATTACTTATAAATATCCCAATAGTGAACAGTTGATTTTTGACCATGCAGATATGGAAATCCCGATTGGTTCTGCGGTAGGGATTGTAGGAAGTTCCGGATCCGGGAAAACGACTGTGGTGGATATTTTGTTGGGACTTTTGGAGTTGCAGACAGGAACCATTTATGCAGATGGTGTAAATGTAAAAGAACACTACGAAGAATGGCTGAAAAACATTGGCTATATTCCACAAACAATCTTTATGATAGACTCTACCATTCGCAAAAACGTTGCGTTTGGAATTGCAGATGAAGATATTGATGATGAAAGAGTATGGGCAGTGTTGAAAGAAGCTCAGTTGGATGAGTTTGTAAGAAGTCTTCCGGAAGGGTTAGATACCGGTATTGGAGAGAGAGGAATTCGTTTGTCCGGTGGACAGAGACAACGTATCGGTATTGCCAGAGCCTTGTTTGAAGATCCGGAAGTATTGGTGTTGGATGAAGCTACTTCTGCTTTGGATAATGATACGGAAGCGGCGATTATGGAATCTATCAATAGATTACATGGTAAGAAAACATTGATTATTATTGCTCACAGACTTCAGACTATTGAAAAATGTGACATTGTTTACCGGGTAGAAAACGGAAAAGTTTCAAAAGAACGGTAATGTTTGTAAAACATAAAAGTGATAAATGTTAAGATTGCAAATTAAACAACGAAATAAATTACTTATTAAAATTAAAAAAACAAAGGAAAAGACATGGAATTTATCGGAAAAATTTATCGAAAATACAAAGAAGCTATTGATTACCTGTTCTGGGGTGGTGTAGCTTTCGTACTTAGCATGGTGTTATTTTATCTCTTTGCTAATGTTATGAGCCTTTATGAGCAGATTGCCAACATTATTTCTTGGATTATCTGCGTTATCTTTACTTATTTGACAAATCGTACCTTTGTATTTCAAAGCAAAGTAAAGGGATTAAAAAACATTTTCAAGGAATTCAAAGATTTTGTAATGGCAAGACTTTTGACTTTGGTAATGGAAAATGCCATTTTGTTTATTATGATAGACTTGCTTAGCATCAATAACATGATTTCTAAATTGGTAGGTCAATTTGTGGTAATTGTATCTAATTACTTCTTAAGTAAATTGTGGATATTTAAAAAAGAAAAAAGTAAAACAAAAGAATAAGGAAAAGCGAATTTTAAGTATAAATATGGTATAAAATAGAATCACAATAAAAACGAAGCAAAAAAAGGAAATAGAACTCGAGAAAGGATACAGATTGTAGAATGGGAAAGGGAAAGGCAAGAGCGGCAAATATAGAATTGTTAAGAATTACAGCCATGGTTATGGTAGTAATATTGCACTATTTTGTCAAAGGTGGTGCTGATATTTCCCTGGTAGAGGATACAGGAGCTATCAATCTGATTCTCTGGGCTTTAAAGGGATTGTGTATTGTTACCATTAACCTATATGTACTGATTAGTGGTTATTTTTTGTTAGAAGCAAAATGGAAAATTTCCAGATTAATTACTCTTTGGATACAGGCCATGTTTTATTCTATTGGAGTGCCTGTTGTATGTTTTCTTTTTGGTTTGGGAGAAGTAAGAAATTGGGGATTATATGACTGGCTTAATGTAATCTTCCCTGTGCAGATGGAACATTATTGGTTTATTACTGC
This sequence comes from Lachnospiraceae bacterium, assembly GCA_017558145.1. Taxonomy (GTDB): domain Bacteria; phylum Bacillota; class Clostridia; order Lachnospirales; family Lachnospiraceae; genus SFDP01. The sequence goes on along the minus strand of JAFYWF010000100.1, from coordinate 121,440 downwards.
CTATGGAATTTTATATTTATTTGTGCCTGCATTAAGTGCCGGAGTAAAACAGTTGACCAAGAAGCAACACCAACTGGTGATTGTAGGTCTTCTTCTGATTTTCTCCATTCCAAAAACGATTTTACCGGTGTTGATTCCGACAGATCAATATGGTTATGATTTTGGTTGGTTTTTATGTTTGTTTATGATTGCGGCATATATTCGTATGTATGAAATTCCATTTTTAAGCAATAAAAGAAGATCCTTTGGAGTGTACTTTGGTTCTGTGGCAGGAATGTGGTTGATTAGTGTTGTCTGTGCATGTTTAAGTCGAAAAGGGTTACCGCTTGCTTATATGATGGATATGCCCTATTGCCATAATCACTTTTTGGTGTTGACAGCAGCTGTGGGATTGTTTTATGCCTTTCGTTATATCAAAATTCCGGAAGGAAACATGGCAACCATGATTTGTAAAATATCTCCTTACACTTTGGGGGTTTATTTGTTACATGAAAATCTAGCGATTCGTACCCAGTGGCAGCTATGGGCAGGGATCGAAAAGGTGAGAGACAGTTTTGCCTTGTTTCCCCATATGTTTTTGACTGTGGTTGCAGTTTTTATTGCAGGAGTCATGATAGATTTTGTCAGAGATTGTATTTTTAAGTTTTTTATTAGAATGTGGAAACAGTTCTTTGCATGAAAGACTGCATTATGATTATGAAAGGATAGGAATATATGAATCAAGTGAAGAAAATATATCAACAGTATAAAGATGTGATTACGCAATATATTTTTCCGCTGATATTGTTTCTGTATCCTTTCATGACAGTAAACCAAGGGGTGGATGTTTCTGATTCTACCTATAGTTTTAGCAATTTCCTGTATTTTGAAAATATGGAAGGCATGTGGGTTGTTTCTACTTATGTTTCCAACGTAGTAGGGTGGCTGTTGACCAAACTTCCTTTGGGAACTACAGTGTTGGGATTGAAGTTTTATGCTACTTTTTTGATCAGTGGCACCGTGCTTTTGGTGTATTTTACAACCAAGAAATGGATGCCTGCATGGATTGCTTTTTTAGGAGAAATGATTGCCGTAGGATTTTGTTGGATTCCGGCAGGGATTCTCTATAATTACTTGTCCTATTTCTTCTTTACTTTGGGAGCTATCCTTTTGTATCGGGGGTTGGTAGAGGAAAAAGATAAGTTGCTTGTTTTAGCAGGGGTGACGTTGGGATGTAATGTATTTGTACGAATCCCTAACGTAACAGAAATGGCTTTGATTATAGGTTTGTGGTATTATCTTGCCTGCAAGCAGAAAAAGATAAATGTTATTATAAAGAAAACCTTAATCTGTTTGTTTGGATATGTGGTAGGAGTTGCCATTCCTCTGATTGCTGTTCTTTGTCGCTTTGGGATAAAAGGAATCTTGGATATGATTCAGGGACTGACAGGAATTCAAAGTACGGATGGAACTTATTCCGCCTGGTCTATGATTTTGACGGTGATTCACGCTTATCAAAGAACCTTCAAATGGATGTTTGTTATTTTGTTGGGAATTGCCATGGGAACGGCCATGTTTTTCTGTTTCAAAGGAAAAATGGAAAAGGCAAAAAAAATAGTCTATTTGGCTGGTGTGGCGATACTTCTTCGTTTTCTTTGGGGAAGAGGAATGTTTAGCTTCCGTTATTATGAGGACTATTCCAGCGTGTATGAGTGGGGCATGATGGGGTTGTATTTAGTATGGATTGCAGGAATCTATATGCTGGTTTCTGTGAGAAATACGTTGGAAGAAAAACTGTGGGCGGTATTGGTATTAGTGATTACAGTCATTACCCCTCTTGGCAGCAACAATTATACTTTTCAAAATTTGAATAATCTATTTTTAGTAGCGCCCTTTACATTATATACTTTTGTGAAAATCTTTCGTAGGAAGTATAGTAAATACAGCAAAAAACAGAATATCAATCAAGCCATTCATTTCCCTTGGAAGGCAATGATTACTACTATAGGGATTATGATTTGCATTCAGAGTGTGGGATTTCACAGCCAATTTGTGTTCCGGGATGGTATGGATGGAACGAAAAGAGAATATAGGTTTGAACATCCCGCAACCCTGCGAGGGATGAAAACAACAAAAGAAAATGGAAAAGTTCTGGGAGAACTGATTTCCTTTATAGAAAAAAATGAGTATCAAAATAAAAAAGTATTGTTATATGGCGATTGTCCGGGACTTAGCTTTCTTCTGGATCTACCTGTAGCCATAGGAACCTCTTGGCCGGATTTAGGATCCTATCCTTACGAAACCTTTGTACGTGATATCGAGGCATTGGAAGAAGCACCTATGGTAATTCTGAGAGAGGTAGCTATAGATGAACAAAGTCTTGCTAAGAAACAATATCTTATAAATTTTTTGAATAGCAATGAGTATGTCAATGTATTCGGAAATGATGAATATAGCGTTTTTGTAACAGGAAAAGACTAGTTACAATAAAAGGAGTCAACATGATTAATTTTAATATCCCACCTTTTACGGGAAAAGAAATGGAATATATGAAGGAAGCGGTAGAAGCACAGAAAATCTGTGGAGATGGACAGTTTACCAAAAAGTGTAATCAGTGGATGGAAGAAAAAACAGGAACTAAAAAAGCACTGCTCACTACCTCCTGTACCCATGCTACAGAGTTGGCAGCTTTGTTGGCCAAAGTACAGCCGCTAGACGAAGTGATTATGCCTTCCTTTACTTTTGTATCTACGGCAGATGCCTTTGTTTTGCGGGGAGCTGTTCCAGTATTTGTGGATATTCGTCCGGATACAATGAATATAGATGAAGCCAAAATAGAAGCTGCTATTACGGAAAAAACCGTAGGAATTGTGCCGGTTCATTATGCCGGCGTTTCCTGTGAGATGGATACCATTATGGACATTGCAAAACGCCATGGTCTTTGGGTCATTGAAGATGCAGCTCAAGGGATTATGTCAACTTATAAAGGAAAAGCACTGGGAACCATTGGGGATTTTGGTTGCTTTAGTTTTCATGAGACCAAAAATTATAGTATGGGAGAAGGGGGAGCCCTTCTGATTCAGGATGAAAAATATATTGAAGAGGCAGAAATTTATAGAGAAAAGGGAACTAATCGAAGTAAATTCTTCCGTGGCCAGATTGATAAATATACTTGGGTAGATTATGGCTCCAGTTATCTGCCAAGTGACCTTAATGCAGCCTATCTGTGGGCACAGCTGGAAATGGCAGAGAAAATAAATGACCATAGATTAGCTTGTTGGAATCGTTATTATGAAAATTTAAAGGGATTACAGGATAGTGGCAAGATTATTCTTCCTACTATTCCGCAAGGTTGTGTTCATAATGCCCATATGTTTTATTTGAAAGCCAAGGATTTGGAAGAAAGAACCCGATTGATTGATTTTATGAAAGAAAAAGGAATTTTAACCGTGTTCCACTACATTCCCCTTCATAGTGCTCCGGCAGGAGTAAAATATGGGAGATTCCATGGAGAAGATGAATATACCACCAAGGAAAGTGAACGTTTGGCAAGACTTCCGATGTATTATAGCTTGACCTTAGAGGAAGTGGATACGATTAGTGAGGCGGTAAAAGAATTTTACCGTTAGAAACGTTTAGATAGAAGATTACAGAGAGAGAAAAAGGAAAGGAGTACGAAAGGATGAATCGTGAGACTCAGGAAAAGATAAACAGTATAGTGTGTTCCCTTTTGGTAGTAATAGGTGTATATGCTATAGGAGCCTATTTCTTTGATTTTTATTATGATTTAAATGATGATATGGTCATCAAGGATATCTTGTCCGGAGCTTACAGCGGAACGCCGGAGGGACATACCAATCAGATACTTTATCCCCTTGGTGTTATCCTTGCTTGTACTTATCGCCTCTTACCTCAGGCACCTGTGTTTGGTTTTTTCTTATGTGCTTGTTTTTGTCTATGCTTTGGGTTGATTGTTTACCGAATGGAAAGCTTTTTTCAAAATAAAATTGTGAAAATAACAACTGTTATAATAATGATACTAGTATTTCTCTCTCTTTTGTTATGGGAAATTATCTATGTCCAGTATTCCGTTGTTTGCGGTATTTTGATAGGAACAGCCTGCTTTTGGTTTTGTAGTTTTTCTACGAAAAGCACTGTAGGAGATTTTTGGAAACAGAATATTCCTACCTTACTTCTTGTTTGGTTGGCATTTCTGATTCGTAGCGAAATGATGCTGTTAACAACACCATTTTTGGCAGCGGTAGGAATGTTGCATTGGTTAGAGGCAGCTAAAATAGTGAAAGAAAATTATAACGGCATTGAACGTAAGAAAAATTGGCAGCATTTCTTTTCGAAGGTTAACCTTTGGAAATACCCGGCTTTTCTTTTGGTACTTGTGTTAGGAATGGGAATGGCATTAGGAACGGACATTTTGGCTCATGGTGGACAAGAATGGAAGGAATACAGAAGCTTTTTTGATGCCAGAACTAAGCTTTATGATTATACTTGGTATCCTAATTATGAGGAGCAGCAGGCCTTTTATGAAGAAAAAGAAATTAGCGAAATCCAATATCGATTGATCGATAACTATAACTTTGGTTTAGATGAGTCTATTACGGATCATACTTTAGAAACCATAGCTTCCTATGGAGAAAAACCAAGAATGCTGGGAAATCCGGTAAGTCGAATGAAAAATTCTTTTGTGGAGCTTTTGCATCGTAACTTCCTGCCATCAGATGCGCCATATAATTATTTTGTAATGGCTGGTTATGTCTTAGTGATTGGTTTGGCTGTGATACAAAGAAAGAAAGAATACATAGGGAAACTGATGTTGGTGTTTTTGGCAAAATGTGTTCCTTGGATGTATTTGTTATATGTACAAAGAGCGGTGAACAGAATTACCCATCCTCTCTACATCATTGAATTCATGATTTTACTTGCAATGTTAGCAAAAGAATTATATGACAGACCTTTATGGAATGTGGAAAAATATTATCGCATGGTAGCAGCCGGTGTGTTGGCGTTGATTGCTGCTCTTTATCTTCCGTTTGGTATTTCTCATGTGAAAACAGAGCAAAATAGAAGAGAAGAGGTAAGTAAAAATCAAATTTTATTCGATAATTACGCCAAGGCGCATCCGGAAAACTACTATTATTTGGATGTATATTCTACCGTAAGTTTTGTGGAAAAAATGTTTGAAAATGTAGATAATAGTAGGAAAAATTATGATCTTATGGGCGGTTGGTATCATAAGAGTCCTGTGCAAAAGGAAACAATGGAACGCTATACGGGTACTACCAATATGGAAGAAGCCTTACTTACTGACCAGGTATGTTTTGTGATGGAGCAACAGGGAGATGCTACCTTTATTGAGGATTACTACAAAACAAAAAATAAAAAAGTAGTGTTGGAATTACAGGATACTGTTGGTGAAGGTGAAAATCCATTTTTAGTATACAAGATAGTAGAAAAAAGTAAGAAATAAAAGTGATGAGAATGTTATGGTTACGATGATTTGAATAAAAAAATAAAATCAGGGAAACCAGTGTTAAAACATTAGTGTGAAACATGAATTATACTTTGGGAAGGATATCTGCATGAAGAAGGCAAATTTAAGAATTATTGGACCGAGAGTCTATCTACGGCCTATAAGCGATTCCAAAGAAGATACAGAACTTATTTTACGGTGGCGCAACAGTGAAGCTGTAAGACCTTATTTTATTTATCAAAAACCTTTTACCCAAGAGGGACATAAACAGTGGTTGGAAAATCAAATTTTCTCAGGGAAAGGATTTCAATTTATAGTATGTAGAAATGAGGATGAACAGCCTATCGGTTGCACCTACTTAAGAGATTATGATGCGTACGTCAGAAAAGCAGAATATGGTGTGTTCCTAGGAGAAGTGGAAGAAAGGGGCAAAGGTCTGGGAAAAGAAGTGTTAGAATTAACGTTGCAATTTGCCTTTGAAGAATTGAAGCTGCACAAAGTCAGCGCCCGTGCTTTCGCGGATAATTTGCCTTCTGTTATGAGTTTTTTAAAATGTGGATTTGAAAAGGAAGGACATTTTAAAGACGAAGAATATATTAATGGAGAGTACCGAGATATTGTATTTTTAGGGAAAATTAACCCAAAAGAACAGTAACGAATTAGGAAAGAAACAAATAGATATAAATAAGTCATAAAAATAGATGATAAAATAACGATGAAATCGTTGTAAAGGATGTAACATGAAAAAGAAAATTAGTTTTGTAATTCCTTGCTACAACTCATCCAAGACGATTGGTGGAGTTATTGGGGAAATCAAAGAAACCATGGAGCAATTACCCAAGTATTACTATGAGGTGATTTTGGTGAATGACTGTTCCCCGGACAATACTTTTGAGGTGATTGAAAGTTTGTGTAAGGAAAATTCCAATATATGCGGTGTGAATCTGGCAAGAAATTTTGGTCAGCATGGTGCTTTGATGGCAGGCTTTCATCAGGTAACCGGCGATATTATGGTGTGCTTGGATGACGATGGCCAAACTCCGGCCAATGAAGTAGGAAAAATATTAGAAAAAATAGAAGCTGGGGATGATGTGGTATACGCCAGTTATGCTCACAAGCAACATTCTTTGTTTCGTAACTTTGGAAGCTGGGTCAATGAGTTGATGGCACAATTTTTGTTGGGAAAACCCAAGGAATTATATGTATCCAGTTATTTTGCTGCAAGGAGATTTGTAGTAAATGAAATGTTAAAATATGAAAATGCTTTTCCCTATGTCATTGGATTGGTGCTTCGTACCACAAAGAAGATTTCTAATGTACCGGTCAATCACAGGGAAAGAGAAGTGGGACAATCCGGCTATACCTTAGGAAAGCTTTTGGGTCTTTGGTTTAATGGTTTTACGGCTTTTAGTACCAAACCACTACGTATTGCTACCATAGGTGGAAGTACTTTTGCTATTGTTGGATTTATTTATGGCATTTATACAATTATAAAAAAATTTGTGAATCCATTTGTGCCGGTAGGATTTAGTGCTATGATGTCTGCCCTGATGTTTATCGGTGGCGTTATGATGTTAATGTTAGGGTTAATTGGGGAATACATTGGAAGAATGTATATTTGTATGAACAGTGCACCGCAATACGTGGTGAGAGATTTAATTGCAATTTCTGAGGAAGATAAGAATGATACAAAAAATCAATAAGAAGCCGGTGCGAATTTGCCTTGGTATTCTTGGTGTGATTGCCTTATTTCAAACTCTTGGCATTGTACCGGAGGCAGAAAAAAGTTATGTGGCAGTTACCAATAGTTTTTTTGGAATTTGGATAAGTGTGTTAAGTGCAATCGTTTTTGAAAGGGTTGCAAGATCTTTTGAAGGTTCAAAAAAAAGAGAAGTAGTAGCAGGTTTTTTATATAGCTTGGCTCTTTCTTTTGCCTTGGTACTAGGGAAATCCTTAGAGACGGTGGAAAATTTCAATGTAGGAGAGATGAAAAATTGGATCTATATTCTGATTTTGACTCTGTATTTTGCACCTTTCGTTTGTTATGCTTGGAAAAGATTAGAAAAGTTTTGGAAGAAGTGTCAGCCGACACAAGGAGAAAAAGCAGATTTTAACAATAGAAAAGAGTTTTTACGATATTGGTTCCTGATTTTCTTATGTTGGATTCCGGTGTTTTTAGCGTTTTATCCGGGAGCCTTTGTGTACGATGCCACAGATGAATATGTGCAGGTGGCAACCAGAACCTTTACCACGCACCATCCTCTAGCCCATGTATTATTACTGGGAGGTATGGTATGTGCCGGAAATAAGTTTTTTGATTCCTACAACATAGGAATTGCTATGTATACCATATGTCAGATGATTCTTCTTTCCGGTGTCTTTAGCTATACTGTATGTTTTGTTAAGAAAAAAATCAATTGTAAATATATCACTTGGGGAACGGTATTGTTCTACGGTCTGTTTCCCGTAATTCCTATGTATGCCGTTTGCTCCGCAAAAGATGGTATTTTTACTGCGGCATTTCTTTTGGTAGTGATTAAAATGCTGCAGCTGTTGGAGAATACTGCAGGATTTTTACAAAACAGAGGAAATATCGTTGTAAGCATTGTGGCAGCAGTGATTATGATGCTGTTTCGAAATAATGGAATGTATGCTTATGTGGTGTGGATTCCTATAATTGTCATCATTAGTCTTTTCCTAAAAAAAGATAAAAAAGAAATTATAAAAATAGTTATTCTCATGACAGTGTCTGTGCTGCTTTTCCTGGGAAGTTCCAAAGTGTTAACCCTTGCAACCAATGCAGACGATTCTGAAAGTCAGGAAATTATGACGGTACCAATCCAGCAGATGGTGCGCACCTATCACTATAGTCCTGATACCTACAGCGAAGAAGAAAAAGAGATTTTATATGAAATCATTCCACAGGAAGATTTGCATTTGTATAATGCCAGAATTTCTGATTTGGTAAAAAGTAAATTTAATAATGTAGCCTTTAATGCAAATAGAGGAAAATACTTACAATTATGGGCAAAGATAGGCTTGCGAAAGCCGATGATTTATCTTAATGCATGGCTTATGACATCTTATGGGTATTGGTATCCTGACGCTGTCATTAACGTGTATGGAGGTAATGCGGTTCACACATTTACTTACCGGGATAGCTCGTATTTTGGATTTGAAACAGAATATCCGGGAACAAGAGAGAGTAAATTTCCGTGGTTAGAAGAACAATATCGTAGAATTTCCTTGGAATTATATCAGCAGAAGGTACCGGGAGTATCCATGCTGTTTTCTCCTGGATTTTTGTTCTGGGTATTTGTATTTTGTTTTGTATGTTTTATACAAAAAGGAAAATGGAATCAGGTGCTGGGCTTTGCCGGAGTAGCGTTGTTATGGGCAACAGCTATTTTGGGACCTACTTACTTGGTAAGGTATGTGTTGATTTTATGGTTTGTAATGCCTGTGGCGTTAGTAGAAACCAAATGATGATGCATCATGAGATAATGAAAAACAATCTTAAAAACATGATGTGAACATAGACAAGTAAAAATAACAAATAATTTGATATAGAGAAAAAAGAAGAAGATTTAAATAGTAAAAATGAGAGGCGAAAGATGAATCAAAAGATAAAAATCAGTGAAGGAATTAAATATAGTATTGTAGGACTTGCATTGCTGGTTTTTCTAATGATTTGGCCTACAAATATCATTCATAAAACAGAAGTTTCCAAGAGCTGTGAAAAAATTCTGCAAGTATCTGATCCTATCAGCGTCGAAAACAATGGGACCCAGATGTTTGTGGCAGAAGGAAACTACCTGGATGCAGTAGAACTCTACATTAACAATGATATGGCAGGAGAAATTATCACCTTCCGTGTCTATGACGGTGATTATAAACAGCTGTGGGAAACTTTTGTGAATGTAGATCCGGAGACAGAATTTCCGGGATTCCTAAAGATTAAGATTGAAATGGAAGTAGAAGAGGGTTGGGCTTACTATTATACGGTAGAAGGTTTGACTACTGATTTGGAATTATATTATGAAGATACCGCAACAAGCGAATCTGTTGCCAATGGAACGCTTCTCTATGGTGGAGAAGAAATGCCGGGAATTAATTTGATCATTCGTTATCACTATACAGAAAATTTTGCATGGTGGATGATACTGATTTTCGGAGCATTTTTGGCAATTATTGCAAAAGCAGGCTGTATCTTTGTGGATCGACTCTTCGACAAACAGGATTCTAAAAAAAATAAAGAAATTACAGTACAACAGCTGATTCAAATTATCGCAAATCCTGTGGTGGCAGTTGTTACACTGGTGTTATTATTTATGGTATTTCCAAAGAAAAGCTTTGGTTTTGGAGCCTTAAATTATGGTTTTTATTATATAGGAATTGCCATTGCGGCAGCAGTGTTACTTCTTGGTATTAATTATAAGCGAAAAGGTATGGAGCCTTTGCTTTCCTTAGAAACGGTGAAGAAGGATTGGCCATTGTGGGTAATGTCAGTTTCCTTTGCAGGAGTACTTTGGTCTTGTTATCAATATTTAAATGGTCTTTATGATATTCACCATATGTATGCTTCCTGTAAAATGTTAACATGGTTTTGTGTGATGTTATTATGCACCTTTGGTAGAGAGTATCTATGGAAACTCTATAATCTGGTATATGTAGCAGCAGCCTATTTTTGGAGAGAAGAGTATATAAAACCCTATTTGGGAGTGAATGAAAAAGAAGAGTTATATAAGCTCCAATCGTTGGTTATTATCTTTGGTGTTTTTGTGGGGATACAGATTATATTATCGATCATCAGAATGTTGCGTAAAAAAGAGAAGGTTACGGCAAAATTGTGTTATCCTTATGCAGCCTTGATAGCGGCCTGGATGATTCTGATGTTGGTTTATAGAAATGGCAGAGAATGGATTGTCTTAATGGCTGTGATGTTTGCTATATTCTATTACTGTATGTGGCGCTGGGAGCGACGAAATGAACTGTTACATGTATTTTGTAATGGTATTATTTTCAACTTTATTTATATGGTTGGATATTGTCTGTTGCATCGACCATATCTTCGTTTTCGACACAATCGTTTTGGGTTAGGATTTCATACGGTAACCATGACCGGTTATTATCTGGCATTTGTGATAGCAGCTATTGTAGTACGTTTGTTTATACAATATAGTAAGACAAAACGATGGATAGATTGCTGGAAGGAATTAAGCTTATTAGGAATTGCCAATGCTTACTTGTTCATGACGCTTTCCAGAACCGGTTATTTATCCGCATTTGTGATGCAGATTTTTATGTTGGTGTGGATGAGTTTGGCATGGAACAAGAAGAAAATCCAAAGTATTCTGGTTAGTGCCGGATTAATGATAGGAGCTAGTGTACTGGCTTTTCCGATGGTATTTACGGCACAGAGAATCGTTCCTGCTATGGTAAATGATCCAATGTATTCGGAAATCGAGATTTGGGAATATGTGGTAGAAAAAGGAGATCCGACAGATTCTGAATTGTATATTGATATTACGGCATTTATGAAAGTGTTAGGAAATAAATTATTCGGTTTGGATACCGGGAATATTTCTTTGTCTAAAATGGAAGAAAATGTGAAACACGAGCTTCAGAAGTGGGAAGATAGAAGCAATCCAATCTATATACGGGATGATTCTTATATGGTAGCCAGTGAAGCAGAAAGCTATGAGGAAGAAGATATTTCCAATGGCCGCTTTGAAATTTTCACCTGTTATATTGAACATTGGAATATGAATGGTCATGAAGATATGGGAGTTCCTCTTCCGGATGGAAGTATTGCGGTACATGCACATAATACTTATTTGCAAATGATTCACGATAATGGCTTGATTACGGGAGCAGTTTTTGTTATTTTAGGAGTTGTGAGCTTTTTTGTAGCTATGATTCGCTATAGCAAGGAAAAGAGAGAAGATTCTTATTTAACATTAACAGTTGCAATTATCATAGGATTTGCTATTGCCGGTCTGGTGGAATGGATTTTCCAGATTAATAATTTCTTTGGTATCGCTATTTTAGTAGTAGTGACACCATTGTTGTTTCAAACGGGAAAAGAAAAACAAAAATAAATTGACAGCAATGGAATCCTGGGTTGGAGATTTAGAATGAAAAACAAAAACTTTAATTACCAGCTGATTTTTCGAAGAATCAGCTTTGTAATTTATGATGTGGCTAGCGTATTGGCAGCAAGTTTTTTTGCGATTTCCATGCGTTATGAATTCGAATATGGAATGATTCCGGATTACTTTTTGGAAACCATTGTTCGTTTCATGCCTTTTAACATTATTTTTACGATTATTATATTTTATATCTTTCGTTTGTATCACAGTTTGTGGGCATTTGCGGGAGAAAGTGAACTGCAAAATATTATTGTAGCCTGTTTTGTTTCCTCGGCAGTTAATGGCGTGGGATTGTTTGCAGTAAAAGTAGAATCCAGAGCAGTACCAAACAGTTATTACTTTATGTATTGCTTTTTGTTGGTGTCCTTTATTTTTGCCAGTAGATTTTCTTATCGTTTTATGAGAAGTTTCAAACATAAGAAACAAAATAAGAAGAACACCATTCGTGTTATGATTATTGGAGCCGGAGATGCAGGAAATTCTATCATTAAAGAAATTGTAAATAGTAATTTTTCTACCATGAGCATTGCCTGTATTATTGATGACGATCCGAAAAAATGGGGAAGTTATATTCAGGGCGTTCGTGTAGCCGGTGGAAGAGAAAAGATTTTAGAATGTGTAGATGTGTATGGCGTAGATGAAATCTTTGTAGCCATTCCTTCCGCATCGAAAAAAGTAATTAGTGAAATCTTAGATATTTGTAAAGAAACAGAATGTAAGCTTCGTTCTTTGCCGGGCATTTACCAGTTGGTAAATGGAGAAGTGAATGTTAGTCAGTTAAGAGAAGTAGAAGTAGAAGACTTATTAGGTCGTGAGCCGATTCGCGTAGACTTAGATTCTATTTTGGGATATGTAAGTGGAAAAGTAGTTATGGTAACCGGTGGCGGTGGCTCTATCGGTAGCGAGCTTTGTCGTCAGATTGCCCAGCATAAACCCAAACAGCTGATTTTAGTAGATATTTATGAAAATAATGCCTATGATGTACAGCAGGAATTGCAGTATAAACATCCTGATTTGAATCTTGTGGTATTAATTGCTTCTGTTAGAAATACCAATCGTATGAACAGTATTTTTGAAACCTATCATCCGCAGATTGTATATCATGCGGCGGCACATAAGCATGTTCCATTGATGGAAACCAGCCCTAATGAGGCAGTAAAAAATAATGTTTTCGGTACTTGGAAAACTGCACAGGCAGCAGCCTATTACGGAACTGAGAAGTTTGTTATGATCAGTACGGATAAGGCGGTAAATCCGACGAACATTATGGGAGCCAGCAAACGAATTTGTGAGATGATTATCCAAACCTTTAACCGTCATTATGATACAGAGTTTGTAGCGGTACGTTTTGGAAATGTATTAGGAAGCAATGGAAGTGTAATTCCGTTATTTAAAAAGCAAATTGCTCAGGGGGGACCGGTAACGGTTACTCACCCCGATATTATTCGTTACTTTATGACCATTCCGGAAGCGGTATCCTTGGTACTGCAAGCAGGAGCCTATGCTAAGGGGGGAGAAATCTTTGTCTTAGATATGGGAGAACCGGTAAGAATTTTGGATTTGGCAAAAAACCTGATCCGTTTGTCAGGATACAAGGTGGATGAAGATATTCAGATTGAGTTTACCGGCCTTCGTCCCGGTGAAAAACTTTACGAAGAGCTTTTGATGGATGAAGAAGGTTTACAAGATACTGCAAATAAAATGATTCATATCGGAAAACCGATTGAAATAGATGAAATGGAATTTTTCCGTCAGTTAAAAGAACTGAAAGAAGAATCAAAAAATGAAAGTGCAGATATTCGTCATCTGATTAAGGAGATTGTTCCCACATATCAGATAAAAGATGATGTAAAGAAAGCATAATAATGTTATAATGATTCAAAATAGGAGTTTTTGCGAACTCCTAATTTGTGTTTTTAAAAATAAAAGATAGAATGGAGCATAACGATGGAAAAAAAGAGAATCTATCTTTCCTGTCCAACCATGCATGGTGAGGAACTTGAGTTTATACAGGAAGCTTTTGATACTAATTGGGTAGCACCATTAGGCCCAAATGTAAATGAATTAGAAAAAGAAGTAGCATCATACGTAGGTTGTAAAACAGCAGCAGCCTTAAGTGCAGGAACCGCAGCCATTCATATGGCATTGAAATTAGCAGGTATCAAGGAGGGAGATATTGTATTTGTTTCCGATTTAACCTTTTCTGCCACCTGTAATCCAATCTGTTATGAAAAATCCATTCCTGTTTTTATTGACAGTGAACGAGATACTTGGAATATGGACCCAGCAGCGTTAGAAAAAGCTTTTAAAAAATATCCAAATGCAAAAGCTGTAGTTTGTGTTCATCTTTACGGAACACCGGCAAAATTGGATGAATTAATAGCGATTTGTGAAAAACACAATGTCCCATTGATCGAGGATGCAGCAGAATCCATGAGTGCAACTTATAAAGGAAAACAGACAGGAACCTTTGGTAAGTATGGTATTTTCTCTTTTAATGGAAATAAGATCATTACTTCTTCTGGTGGTGGTATGCTGGTGTCTGATGATGAAGAAGGGATTGCAAAAGCGAGATTCTTATCTACCCAGGCAAGAGATGCGGCAAGACATTATCAGCATTCTCATATTGGATATAATTATCGTATGTCTAATATTGTAGCAGGAATTGCCCGTGGACAGATGCTTCACTTAGAAGAACATAAAGCTATTAAGAAAAAGATTTATGAAGAATATAAAAATGCTTTTGCAGATATCGAAGAGATTACCATGAATCCCTTGAATCCGGATGGGGATGCCAACTGTTGGTTATCCTGTATGACATTGTCTGAAGGTTGTGATGTAACTCCAAATCAGATTATGGATGCATTGGAAGCAGAAAATATCGAATCCAGACCCATTTGGAAACCAATGCATTTACAGCCGGTGTTTGAAGGCTATGATTTTATTTCGGCAGTGGATGGTGAAGTAAGCGTAGGAGAGGATATCTTCAATCGTGGACTTTGTCTTCCTAGTGATATTAAAAACACACCGGAAGATATGCAGCATATCATAAACATTGTGCGTGGTTTTTTTAAGTAGAACGCGATGATTTCCGTTAGAGTTTCATGGGCTGTCTTTGTAAATAATTACTTTTCACTAGTTTTTGCTGCGCAAAAAAATCGTTCAAAGTAATTATTTATAAAGGACAGCTAAGGAAGAAAGTCTATACGGAAATCAAGTGCTGTTTATGAAAAAGAGTGCACAATGATTTAAGTGGAGTAGAAAATAGATGTATAAGAATTGTATTAAGAGATTGTTAGATATCGTGTTGTCAGGAATGGCATTGATAATATTATCACCGGTATTGTTGGTAGTGGCAATACTTGTGAGAACTAAGTTAGGTAGTCCGGTAATTTTTCATCAGGAGCGTCCGGGAAAGGATGAGAAGATTTTTACCTTGTGTAAGTTTAGAACTATGACGGATGGTAGAGATGAGAATGGGAACTTACTTCCGGATGAAGTGCGTTTGACAAAGTTTGGAAAATTGCTTCGTTCTACCAGCTTGGATGAGCTTCCGGAGTTATGGAATATTTTGAAAGGGGATATGAGTATCGTAGGACCCAGACCTTTGTTGGTAAGATATCTGCCTTTTTATACAGAAGAAGAAAGAAAACGTCACAGTGTGCGTCCAGGGTTAACAGGCTATGCACAGATAAATGGACGTAATGCGCTGAATTGGGAAGAGCGATTTGCTTATGATTTGGAATATGTTGAGAAGTGTAGCTTAGCTTTGGATGTTAAGATTTTGTTTGAAACAGTAGGAAAAGTATTTAAACGTTCCGGTACATTATCGGGCGCGGCACAGACGGTAGAAGATTTTGATAAATATCGTAGTAAGTAAAGAGGAATAAATAGTGAAAAGAATTCCGGTTTTTGAAGAAAAATTTACTCCAACACCAGTTTATAGATGTAACGGAAATTACGGAGAAAATGAATTTTATATTAAAAGAGATGACCTTCTTCCGTTTAGTTTTGGAGGCAATAAAGTTCGAAAAGCACAAAAGTTTTATCAGGAGATTATAGAGTTAAAACCGGATGTATTGGTAACTTATGGTAGTAGTAGTTCTAATCATTGCAGAATCATTGCAAATTTGGCAACTGCATTGGGAATATCCTGTCATATTATTTCTCCAAAGGAAAACAGTCACGAAACAACAAATACCAAAATTGTGGCGTCTTTGGGTGCGAAAGTTACATATTGTGATTTAAATCAGGTCAAGGAAACCATTGATGAGACAATGGAAGAATTGTCAAAAGCAGGAAATCCCTATTTCATTATGGGTGGTGGTCATGGAAATCCGGGAACAGAAGGCTATGTGGACGCCTATGAGGAGATACTAGAATATGAAAAGCATGCAGGAATAGAATTTGACTATATTTTTCATGCTTCCGGTACCGGAGCTACTCAGGCAGGACTTGTGGTAGGTCAGCTTTTGCATGGAAGAAAAAAGCAACAAATCGTAGGTATTAGTATTGCACGACCAGCAGAAGCCGGTGGAAAAGTAGTGTTGGATAGTGTGCATGAATATATAGAACATCTGGCAAATCAAGAGAAGGTAAGCCAGGAAATGAAAGAAGCATTAAAGAACAAAGCAACAGAAGGGCTTTGTTTTATAGATAACTATCGCTTAGGTGGTTATGGATGCTACTATGAGGCTGTTACAGACATGATCTCTAAGGTAGAAAGAGAAGAAGGAATTGCCATGGATACGACCTATGTAGGAAAAGCTTTTTGGGGTATGACACAGTATCTACAAGAAAATGATATTAAGGGAAAAAAGATTCTCTTTATCCATACAGGTGGAACTCCGTTATATTTTAATCAGTTGTAACATTCTTATGTAAGCGAATTTATAAGTGAGCTAGAATGAATGCAGACATTCGAGAATAGTTCATATATTGTAATAGAAAGGGGTATTGGTATATTTTTTTGAAATATATCATACAAGAAAATATGAATCTTTTGATTTTAAGTGCGGGAACCAGAAATAAAGTGGTTCAATACTTCAAAAAAGAATGTGGAGAAAATGATAAGATTATCGCAACAGATTGCAGCAATTTAGCGCCTGCAGTATATGATGCAGATAAATTTTATTTGGTACCTAGAATCAATCATCCGGACTATTTGAATATTATTTTAGATATTTGTAAAAAAGAAAGTGTCAATGGAGTTTTATCTTTGATTGACCCAGAGCTTAGTTTGATTTCCAAACATAGAGAAGATTTCCAAGCTGTGGGAACTACTGTAATTGTACCGGATTATGATTTGGTAGAAATCTGTTTTGATAAGTACAAAATGTATCAAAAATTATTGGAACTTGGGATTCCTACAGGCAAATGCTATATGCAAAAAGAAGAATTCCTTGCAGAAAAAGAAAAAGGTGTGATTTCTTATCCTGTATTTGTAAAACCGGTGAAAGGAAGCGCTAGTATGCATATCAATAAAGTAACCAGCGATGAAGAGTTGGAAGTGTTGTTTGATTTGTATGATGACTTGATGATTCAGGAATTTATGGATGGTCAAGAATATGGTGCGGATGTGTATATAGACATGATCACCGGTAAGGTAAGCACTATGTTTGTAAAGAAAAAAATAAAAATGCGTGCAGGAGAAACGGACAAATCTGTTTCTGTTAAAGATGAAAGATTGTTTGATTTGATTACCAAATTTGTAGAAACCTGTGGATTTAGAGGAATCATTGATATCGATATTTTTGAGATTAATGGTGAGTACTATATATCCGAAGTAAATCCCCGTTTTGGTGGTGGATATCCTCATGCTTATGAAAGTGGCGTGAATGTACCTGCATTAATATTCAAAAATCTTCGTGGAGAAGAAACTGCAAATACGGTAGGGCAGTACAAACAAGGAATTTGCATGATGAAATACAACGAAGTTTGTATTAAAGAAATTCAGGAAGAAGATATTGTAGAGTAATAATAGTAAATGAAAATATTTTTATGTCGGTGAAGATCAATGACATGAAAATGGAGTAAAATATGAAAAAAGTTTTAATCTTGGCCAATTCTTCCGGAGGGTTATATGATTTCCGTAATGAGTTGGTAGTAGAACTATTAAAAACAAATCAAGTGTATGTGAGTGTACCGGATGAAGTAGCGATAGATAAGCTTCGAGAAGAAGGCTGTGAAATCATTCATACAGATATCAATCGTCGGGGAATGAATCCAGTGCAGGATATGGGACTGTTTAAGGCTTATTGGAAGTTATTGCGAAAGGTGAAACCGGATGTGGTTTTGACTTATACTATTAAGCCAAATATTTATGGTGGTATGTGTTGCAGATTACAAAAAGTACCTTACATTGTAAATATTACCGGACTTGGAACCACCTTTGAACGTGGCGGAATGTTGAAGAAGATGGTTGTTGCCATGTACAAAGAAGCATTGAAAAAAGCAGACTGCGTATTTTTTCAAAATGACAGAAATAAACAGATTTTTGAAGAAAATGGAATCTATGGTAAGAAAGCCAAAAGAGTCAACGGTTCAGGTGTCAATGTAGAAAAATATAATTATGAAGAATATCCGGCAAATGAGAAACCGAAATTTTTGTTTGTAGGTCGTCTCATGAAAGAAAAAGGGATTGAAGAATATCTGTCTTGTGCTAAAACGTATGCAAGTCGAGCTGAGTTTGATATAATTGGATACTGTGAAGAAGCATATGAAGAAGAAGTAAATCAGTTGCAACAGGAAGGTATCTTAAGATTTCATGGATTTCAAAAAGAGGTAAAATCTTTTTATAAAGGCACGGATGCAGTTGTGATTGCATCCTATCATGAAGGAATGTCTAACGTGTTGTTGGAGGCAGCGGCTACCGGACGACCGGTGTTGGCAACCAATATTCCGGGATGTAAGGAAGCGGTAGAAGACAATATGACAGGTCTTTTATTTGCACCAAGAGATACGGGAGCATTGGAGACTACCATAGAATTTTTCTTATCTATGTCAACAAAGAAGAGAGAAGCTATGGGACGAGCTGCCAGAGTAAAAATGGAACAAGAATTCAACCGCAAGGATGTGGTAGAATCTTATATAGAGGAAATCAATAATGTGATATAAGAGTCATGAAGAGAAAGTAACACATGGTTTCATATGTACTGATATAGATATCATGACAGATAGGAGAAAATATGAGCTTATACGAAAAAATTGTAGCAGGGGAAGAAAAAATTTCTTTAGTAGGTTTAGGATATGTAGGTATGCCGATTGCAGTTGCTTTTGCAAAAAAAGTAAAAGTAGTTGGTTTTGACTTAAACGAAGCTAAGATTAACTTATATAAATCAGGTATCGATCCCACCAGGGAAGTTGGAGATGATGTAATCAAAGAAACAACTGTGGAATTTACGGCAGATCCTGCGAAATTAAAAGAAGCAAAATTTCATATTGTTGCGGTACCAACACCGGTAAATGATGATCATACACCGGATTTAACACCGGTAGAGGGTGCCAGTAGATTATTAGGGCAGAACTTGGCAAAAGGTTCTATCGTAGTATTCGAATCTACTGTATATCCGGGGGTAACGGAAGATGTATGTGTACCAATCTTGGAAAAAGAATCCGGATTAAAATGTGGTGTGGATTTTAAAATTGGTTATTCTCCGGAAAGAATTAACCCGGGGGATAAAGTTCACAGATTAGAAACTATCGTAAAGATTGTTTCCGGTATGGACGAAGAGACTTTAGATGAAGTTGCGAAAGTGTATGAACTTGTAGTAGAAGCAGGTGTTCATCGTGCAGAATCCATTAAAGTAGCAGAAGCTGCCAAAGTAATTGAAAACAGTCAGCGTGACATTAATATCGCGTTTATGAATGAGTTGTCAATTATCTTTAACAAAATGGGTATCGATACAAAAGCGGTATTAGAAGCAGCCGGGACAAAATGGAACTTCTTAAAGTTCTTCCCGGGACTTGTAGGTGGACATTGTATTGGTGTTGACCCATACTACTTAACTTATAAAGCAGAACAGTTAGGTTATCATTCTCAGATTATTTTATCCGGACGTCGTATTAATGACGATATGGGTAAATATGTAGCAGAAAGCGTTGTGAAAAACATTATTAAAGCGGATTTACCTGTAAACAACGCGAAAGTTGCGATTCTTGGATTTACATTCAAAGAAAATTGTCCGGATACCAGAAATACTAAGATTATCGATATTTATAATGAACTTGGGGAATATGGTATTAAACCGGTAGTCGTGGATGAAACAGCAGATGCCGAAGAAGCATTAAAGTTATATGGTATTGAATTCGCTACGATGGCAGATATCAAGGATATGGATGCTGTGATTATTGCGGTAGCGCATGATGAATTCTTGAAGTTAACTAAGGATGATATTCGTGGATTCTTTAATCAAGATAATAAAGTGAAAGTATTAGCTGATATTAAAGGATTGTTGAATAGAAAAGAATACGAGGAAGAATTTTCTTATTGGAGACTGTAGGTAGGATTTATGACAAAACAAATAATACGAATGAAAGAAATTGCAAATGAAATCAAACAATACTATGTGCAAAATAAGTGGCTTCAGTATGTAGTGAAAGCCTGCTTAATCATAGGAATATTGATGTTGGTGGTACCATTTGTATTAAGTGAAGGATATACTTATTTGTGCGAAGATGATTATAGCTTCGAAGGTGGGGGGCGAGATGGTGCTGAGATGTATGGACAAATTCTAGGTGCGTTTCATAAGGCTCACAAATATTATATGGAAGCGCAGGGGACCTATTTTGCTAATTTTATATGGCATTTTGTCAGACCTTATATGAGATATGGAATGCCTGGATTACATGCCATGATGATTGCATGTATGATTGTCTTTGTAGTGTCTCTATCTTTGGTGATTCGAAAACTGTGTAAGGATGAAACCTTTAGCTTATGTATGATATTTCTTACCTTTTTTGCGGTTTTAGGCTTGGCAGACTCGTATAAATTGATGGAATTATTGTTTTGGTATACCGGAACAGTTAACTTTACATGGGTTTTCTCTTTTTCTTTGTTGACATTATGGTTACAGCTAAAAATCAGGGATGAAAAGGAAATGCAGAAGAAATGGATATATGCAGGAATCAGTGCCATTACTGCTTTAATAGGAAGTGGAGGAGCTTTGATGATAACTGCTGTTCAATGTTCTATGCTCTTGCTTGTGTTATTCTTGGATTATGAAGAGATAAAAGAGAATAAGTTAATAGTTTTTCCTTTTATTATGGCATTTGCTGGGGCACTATGGAATGTCGTTGCTCCCGGAAATTTTGTTAGAGTAGATTCATTGGAAATGCCTTATACCGTAGGAAATGCGATAATAGATACTTTTGTGCATTGGAAGAATTATGTAGTAAGCATATTTGACAAACCAATTTTACTCTTGATTCTTACAATAGTGTTTATAATTACTTATATGGCTGGAGTTAAAGTTATATCCAAAGGTGTATCACACCTGAAAATGATTATTATAGTGGTAGGAGTTTTTGCAACGCAGTTTCTTACCGCATTTCCGGCAATATTAGGATATCGTGGACGAGGTTTAACTAATTTAAGAACATCTTCAACTTATGAATTAGTAGCAAAACTTACTTTTATATTTTTAGTAATTTGTTTGGCACAGTGGTGCAGAGAAAATATTGAGTTTAGTCGTAAACTAGTTTCTGTGATTGCAATTTTAATAGTTGTATTTGGAGTATACAATGGCAAAGAAATAAAAGATGGTGTGAAAGCCGGCTATGCATATAATGTGGCACGAGAATATTCTAATGGAGCAATACGGGAAAATTATAAAATACGAGAATATATTTTGTCTCAGATATACAGTAAAGATTGCAGTGGTGAAGATGTAATTATTTATGCAAATAAGACTCCAAATTATACCACAATGTATGGAATGGGACTCACCGTGGATTGCGAAGCTTTTGTTAATGTCTCGGCAGCGGGATTGTTTAGGGTTCATACAGTGACGGTAATATACAAAGAGGAATAAAAGATAAAAAATATGAAAGTATTTATGGGGCCTGTTGCAATTTTGCAGCCGGCTCTGTCTTTCTTTAAATAATGGATTATGTATTAAATATAAAAATTATTAATCCATTCATAAACAATATGAGGTAAGAGTAACATGGTTTTTAGTTCTTCGGTATTTTTACTACTTTTTTTGCCAATAGTTTTTATGGCAAATTATATAATGAAAAATAATTTTTCTAACATATTGCTCCTTATAGCTAGCTTGTTTTTTTATGCTTGGGGAGAACCTGTTCTCGTCTTATTAATGATATTTACCATTATCACTAATTGGTTGTTAGGAAGGATAATGATAAAACAAGTAGGAAGATATAGAAAGATAATGTTGGCTTTAGCCGTAGTTTTGGATTTAAGTATCTTAGGCTATTATAAATACGCCGGATTTTTTATATCAATATTAAATTCTGTTATGAATAATGATGTGATTCAAGATCCGGGAATAAAACTTCCGATAGGGATTTCTTTTTTTACATTTCAAGCAATATCTTATGTTATAGATGTCTATAGAGGTGATGTAGAAGAGTCTCCTAAGCTTATTAACATGGCTTTGTATATTTCTTTTTTTCCACAGTTAATTGCCGGCCCAATTGTAAAGTATAAGGAAATCAACAAGCAGTTAGAAAACAGGGAGATTACTTTTGATGGTATAACATTAGGGTTTAAGAGATTTATATATGGATTAGGGAAAAAAGTGTTAATCTCAAATGTTATGGGACTTTGTGTGGACACCATTTATTCTTTTGATACAGATATTATAAATAGTAAAGCTGCGTGGATAGCTGCTTTAGCATATACTTTCCAAATTTATTATGATTTTTCAGGCTATTCCGATATGGCAATCGGATTAGGAAAAATGTTTGGTTTTATTATTCCGGAAAATTTTAATTATCCATATTTGTCTAAATCAATTTCTGAATTTTGGCGTAGATGGCATATTTCTTTAGGAACATGGTTTAAAGAGTATTTATATATTCCTTTAGGCGGAAATCGAAAAGGTACCGTAAGGACATATATGAATCTGGGCATTGTGTTCCTTTTAACCGGTTTATGGCATGGTGCAGCATTTACATATATTTTATGGGGCCTGTATCATGGAGCGTTTCAAGTAATAGAAAGATTAGGATTGGAAAAAATACTTAAAAAGAATAAGGTAATAGCCAGCTGTTATTGTCTTGTAATAGTTAACTTTGGTTGGGTGTTTTTTAGAGCAGAAAGTGTATTAGAGGCAATACGATATCTACTTAGAATGCTTATGCCGTGGAAATATATAACAGGGATTTCTGTGTTAAGATATATGGATAATAAAACTATATGTGTCGGAATATGTGCCATACTAGGAGTAGGTGTATTAAAAAAAGTACCGCAAAATATAAAAGATAGGTGGAATAATTCTATAGTAGAGGCAATTTATTGTACATGTGTACTAACATTATGTATAGCTTCTATTGCAAGTAATACATATAATCCGTTTATTTATTTTCAGTTTTAGAGGTGGTGAGAATGGAGAAACAAAGAAAATATGGTAAAATAATACTTCTATTTGTTTTCTGTTTGTTATGTATAAATAGTTTACTTGGAGTGATGCCACAAAATTCAAAAGTAAAACAAGAAGCTGAGAATAGAGAAAATCGTGAGTTGGCAACCAAACCGAAATTTACTTTTCATAATTATAACAACTATTTTTCTGAATATAATATTTATTTTGATGATAATTTTCCATTTAGAAATAAGTGGATATACTTAAATAATTTAATTGATTATAAGATTTTTGGTAAATCGTCAAATGCGGATGTGATTATAGGAAATGAAGGCTGGTTATTTGGATTATATACGTTAGCTGATTATGAGAAATCAAACTTATATGACGAAGAAGAGTTGGAAGTATTGTTAGCGGATTTGTTAGTTACACAACAATATTTTGATGAACGTGGAATTGAATTTATCTTTTATGTAGCTCCAAATAAAAATACAATTTACAGCGAGTATATGCCTGGAAAAGAAGGTGTTCCTAAAGGACCATCACGTACTGAACAAGCCATACAATATATTAGAGAGAATTCTGATATAACAGTAATATATCCGAAAGAGGAAGTGCTACAGGCTAAAGCTGCATATCCGGATCTTCAATTATATTTCAAAATAGACACACATTGGAATTATATGGGAGCATATTGGGGAACAAAACCATTATTAGAAAAAATGGGAGTAAAGACTGAACCGTTTGAACAAGTGACATGGGAAGAAATAAATGAACCTGTACTCCGCTGGCATGGATATGATTTGGCAGAAATGTTGGGGATATCAGAGCATCTAAGTGTGGATACGAATTACCATCTTAGTGGATATACAAAAAATGAAGTTAGTAGTGATGGAGAAGCAGCATTAATCATGTCTGATTTTTACGGGGATGAAAGAAATTATTCAAACTCTAAAGATAAAAGAAAAGTATATTTTGCAAGAGATTCTTTTGGGGTTTCTATGCTTCCGTTTCTTTCGGCAGAATTTGGCGAGGTATATAGTGTTCACAAAGATAAATTAGATGCCAAAACAATAGATGAAGAATCACCGGATATTTTTATATACGAAGTGGTAGAAAGAAATAGTTTTGGTTTAATAAATGTGAATCATTGGAAACCTGAATTATGGCTTAAATAAAAGTTAACGCAGGTAGAAAAATGTAAAAAATAAATTTGGATAACATTAACAAGTTAAGTAGGTGTACAATACATGAAAGTAGTAATGATTGGTCCGGCACGCAGTGTTAACGGAGGAATCTCGGCAGTAGTTAATAATTATTACAAAGCAGGATTGGACAAAAAAATAGAATTAAAATATATCGGTACCATGGAAGATGGAGGAAAACTACATAAATTAATGGTTGCCATAGGAGCGATATTTAAGTTTATTAAAAACGTCAGCCATTATGATATCGTGCATATCAATATGGCATCGGATATGAGTTTGTATCGTAAAATTCCATTTATTTATTTAACAAAAATATTTGGGAAAAAACTTGTAATTCATCAGCATGGAGGGAATTTCCAAGAATTCTATTATCAGGAATGTGATAAGAAGAAACAGGAATTTATCAAGAAAACATTAGAAAAAGCAGATGTGTTTTTAGTGGTTGCGGATTATTTAGGAGATATTTTTAAAAAGATTATTGCTGAAGAGAAAGTAATATCTTTTCCTAATGCTATAGAGGTTTCCGAAATTAATAATAAAAAAACTTCAGGACAAAAGCTTCTTTTTCTAGGACGCCTTTGTAAAGAAAAAGGTATTCGAGAATTGTTGAATGTGGTAGTAGAATTAAAGGATGACTATCCAGAGCTGGAATTATATCTAGGCGGTGTTTGGGTAGATGGAGATTTGAAAAATATAGCAGATAAATATCCAGAGTTTATTCATCAACTTGGTTGGATTGATAAAGAAGAAAAAGAAAAATATCTGCAAGAATGTAACATATTTGTACTGCCAACGTATTTTGAAGGTTTGCCAATGTCCTTACTAGAAGGTATGTCCTATGAATGTGCGTGCATTGCTTCTGCAGTAGGGGGAATTCCACAGGTGATTGAAGATGGAGTTAGTGGTGTTTTAATTCAACCAAAAGATGAGAATAGTTTAAAGGAAGCAATAGAAAAATTGTTGCAAGATGAAAAGCAGCAAGAAAAGTTGGGACAGACTGGGCGTCAAAGAGTACTAGATGGATTTGAATTAGCAAAAAGTATAGATAAGCTTGTAGAAATATATACAACATTAAGATAATAGTAATTTGAAAGACTTAGATACAGGAGATTAAGTTTGAAAAATGGATTGAAAAAAGAAGATATTCTAACAAGGATAGAAAAGGGATTAAGTCAGATAGCATCAAGCTTTATGTGCAAATCTGTTTCAAAAGAATAATAGTGAAAAGACTATTTTAGGGTCTGATGCAACTTTTTTTGCGTCAGACCTATTTTTGTGTTATTATAAAATGGATTGTAACTATTATGCTTAAATGGAATTTTTATGTGCATATAAAGATAAGAATGTTAAGATATGGGAGAGAAAGAATATGGGATATCAGAATTTAGTGTTTCCAAAAGACAGTTTATTTTTAGTAACCGGTGGAGCAGGTTTTATTGGATCTAATCTTTGTGAAGCGATTACAGATATGGGATATCAGGTACGTTGCCTGGATAACTTATCTACCGGGAAAATTGAAAATGTAAATAGATTAAAAGACAGAGAGAATTATACTTTTATCGAAGGCGATATTCGTGATTTAGATACCTGTATGAAAGCATGTGAAGGTGTAGATTTTGTATTAAATCAGGCTGCTTGGGGAAGTGTTCCAAGAAGTATTGAAATGCCATTATTCTACGAAGAAGTAAATATTCGCGGAACTTTAAATATGATGGAAGCTGCAAGACAGCAGGGCGTTAAAAAATTCGTATATGCTTCTTCCAGTTCTGTATATGGCGATCATCCAGTATTACCAAAAGTAGAAGGACAGGAAGGAAATTTACTTTCTCCTTATGCACTTACCAAACGTGTGGATGAAGAGTATGGAAAATTATATACAAAACTCTATGGACTGGATACTTATGGAATGCGTTACTTTAACGTGTTTGGTAGACATCAGGATCCAGACGGAGTATATGCAGCAGTAATTCCGAAATTCATTAAAATGTTAATTAATGATGAAGTTCCAACTATTAACGGAGATGGAAAACAGTCTAGAGACTTTACTTATATTGACAATGTAATCGAAGCTAACTTAAAAGCGTGTCTTGCACCAAGCGAAGCAGCGGGACAAGCCTTCAATATTGCTTATGGTGGAAGAGAATACTTAATTGATATTTACTATACACTCTGCGAAGCTTTGGGCAAGAAGATTGAGCCAAACTTTGGACCAGATAGAAAAGGTGATATTAAGCATTCTAATGCAGATATTAGTAAGGCTAGAAACTTACTTGGGTATGATCCAGATTATGATTTTGCCAAGGGAATTGCCTTAGCAATTGACTGGTACAAGGAAGATTTGAGCAAATAGGAGTCAGAATATGATAAAAATTCTCCACATCGTGGGAGCTATGTATCCCGGAGGAATGGAAAATTTCATTATGAATTTGTATGAAAAAATCGACAGAGAAAAGTTTCAGTTTGATTTTGTTGTGCATGTTCAAAAAGAAAATGATTACAGAGAACAAATTAAAGCTTTGGGTGGGAATATTTATGAAGTACCTCGATTGACCAAAGACCCAGTGGGGAGTTTGTTACAGCTATATAAAATTGTAAAGAAAAACAAGTATGATATTGTGATACGTCATACAGCCAATGCTTTGGTGGCATTACAATTGTTGGTTGCAAAAATTGCAGGAGCAAAAACGATTTGTCATTCTCACAATGAAACTGATCCTCAAGTTACAATTCATAAAATTGGTAAAATCTGTATGAAATTTGCGACAGACAAAAGATTAGCGTGTTCGCCGAAGGCTGGAAAGTGGATGTTTGATAATCAAGAGTTTCAGATTATTCACAATGCAATTAATGTAGATAAGTTTGTTTATGATGAGAAAAAAGCAGAGGTTATTCGTAGAGAATTCAATCTTGAGGGTAAACATGTCTATGGCCATATTGCAAATTTTATTGAATCTAAGAATCATATGTTTTTGTTAGATGTATATAAAGAGATTACAGATAGAGATAGAGATGCAGTATTTTTCTGTTTGGGAGAAGGAGACTTACGTCCGCAGATTGAAGAGAAGATTCGTAAATTGCAGTTAGAAGATAGAGTTGTTTTGACAGGAATTCGTCATGATGCGCAGAATTTTATGTCAGCTATGGACGTATTGATTTTCCCATCTTTTTTCGAAGGATTACCATTGACCCTAATTGAGGCTCAGATAGCCTCTTTGCCAGCTGTGATTTCGGATACCATCACGGAGGATGTAGTGGTTACGCAAGGGTTAGTTTTTATGGAATCCATACAGAAAACACCATCCTATTGGGCTGAAAGAGCCATGGAAGTATTGGAAAATAGTAAGTTGAGTGAACGAAAGTGTCAGAGAAAGTCCATTCAAGATGCTGGCTATGACATGGATACTCTTTCCAAATGGTACCAGGAGTATTTTGAAGAAGTATGTAAGTGAGACAAGCCTTGAAGGTAGATAGCAACGAATATTATCAGTGAGGTATTTATGATTCGTAGTAAAGAAGATTTAAAACGATATTTAACAATAGAAGAAAAGAAATATCATAAAAAGTGGTACTACGATTTGCCTTTTATGATGACAGAACAGCAAGTGTTGTATAAGCATGCAAAATTTTTGCGAAAAGCAGAATATGCAGCCAATAACAGGAAAGTTAGCAGAGTATGGTATTTGTTCCGCCTTTTGAGAATTCAGACAAGATATGGAATTTCGATTCCATTAAATGTATTAGAAGAAGGTTTTGAAATGGCCCACTTAGGTTCTGTGATTATTAATGCCGGAACTAAGATTGGGAAAAATGCTAAATTACATCCAGGTGTATGTGTGGGAGCGAATCGAGACAAGGCACCACAGATAGGAGATAATGTTTATCTTGGGCCTGGAGCCAAAGTTTTTGGTGATATTGTTTTAGGTAACAACATTCAAGTAGGAGCGAATGCTGTAGTTACGAAAAGCTGTATGAAAGATGGAGCGATTTTAGTGGGAGTTCCTGCAAAAGATATTTCATAGATAATTTCACATAGTGGATATAGACAACAAATAAATAATTTCAAAATAAGAAGTTGAGATAATAAATGAAAATAGCAATTCGTTTAGACGACATTACTCCAGATATGGATTGGGAAAAATTTCGTCGTTTTGAAAAATTATTAGATGAATATAGGATAGCGCCGTTGATCGGCGTTGTTCCGGATAATCAAGATCCTAGTCTTGCCAGAAATCCTAAAATGAAAGATTTTGAAGTGCAGATACAAAAATGGAAAGAAAAAGATTGGGTTCTTGCCATGCATGGGTGGAAACATATTTATACCACACAAAAAGGTGGTTTGTTTCCGTTGAATTGTTTCTCTGAATATGCAGGACTTCCAAGGGATAAACAGAGAGAAATGATTCTGGATGGAAAAGAAAAGTTACAGAAAATAGGAATCCAAACTAATGTTTTTATGGCGCCAGCACATAGCTTTGACAAAAATACGTTATTTGTATTAAAAGAAGCAGGATTCCGATATATTACCGACGGATTCGGCGATTTTCCTTATGAATGGAAGGGATTAACTTTTTTACCAATTGCCTTTCAAAAGAATAAGGATATAGAAAAAAATAGCGGATATACCACATTGGTAGTTCATACCAATACTATGAATGATAAAGATTTTGAAAATTTTGAGAAAATCTTAAAAACACACAAAGAGGATTTTATATCCTATAAAGAATACTTAGATGTTCCTGTAAAGAAGCAGTCCATAATGGGAAGAAGTAAGGAATATGCCATGGCTACAATGAAACGTTTGTTGGTTACGTTGTATACCTTAAAAACAGGAGCAAGTAAAAAAGAAGCTTAAAACACATAATTGGAGTGTAGTATGAGTCAACCTATGATTGTCCTACATGTGGTAGGGAGATTAGATATTGGCGGAGCAGAAAGCCGAATTATGGATCTGTACCGTAATATAGATAGAGAAAAAGTACAATTTGTTTTTTGTCAGCATACCTCTGATAGATGTGCTTTTGAAGAAGAAGTAGAGAGCCTTGGTGGTAAGGTCTATCATGTTCCGCGATTTAATGTGAAAAATTATTTTACTTATAAAAAAGCGTGGGAAGCGTTCTTTAGACAGCATCCGGAAATAAAAGTGGTACACGGACATATGACTAGTACTGCATCCATATATTTGCCTATTGCGAAAAAGATGGGGGTACGAACTACCATTGCACATGCAAGAAGTGCAGGAGTGGATCCAGGATTGAAAGGAAAATTGACTACATTTTTAAGAAAAAATCTTTATAAAAAATGTGATTATCGATTTACCTGTTCCAATCTTGCAGGAGAGGCAGTCTTTGGGAATCAAAAAGATGTTAATAGAAAAGCAAGATTTATACCCAATGCAATTGCAGTAGATCAGTTTGCTTTTGATGATAAACAACGAGAACAAGTTCGCAAAGAACTAGGAATTGAAGATAATTATGTGATAGGGCATGTGGGTAGATTTGCGCCTATGAAAAATCATAAGTATATGCTTAAGATTTTGGAACAGTGTGTAAAGTTGGAAGAAGAAAACAGTACTTTACAGGTAAAAATGCTGTTCTTGGGGGACGGAAATTTAAGAGAAGAAATTCAATCACAGGCTGTGGAAATGGGATTAGAATCCAGAGTTCTTATGCTGGGAAATAAAAAAGATGTGTATCGTTATTATCAGGCCATGGATTATTTTCTCCTACCTTCGTTCTATGAAGGTCTTCCAGGGACTGCCATAGAAGCACAAGCCAGTGGCCTTCCGGGAATTATGTCCGATACAGTTACAGAAGAGGCTGTAGTAACAGATTTGTTACAAAGAAGAAGTATTGAAGAAGAACCTATATTTTGGGCAAAAGAGATTTGGAAAGAATATTTGAATTCGGGAGCCCAAAAGCGTGGTATGTATGCCCAGGTTGTAAAAGAGGCTTCTTTTGACGTAAAAGAACAAGCGAAGAAAATGCTAGAGTTCTATATTACAGGAGAATGGTAAAGAATGAACAAGATAATGTTTCATTTAAATAGTTTGGGAAAAGGTGGCGCAGAAAGAGTTGTAAGCCTTTTGGCAAATGAATTTGCGAAAAATGGAATAGACGTAATTATCGCTACAGAATGGTACTCAGAGGAAGAATATGAGTTGGACTCTAGGGTTAGAAGAATTCATGCAGGACTTTCTGATAAGGAGGAAGGTGCTTCTCGTTATGCAAAACAGTGGTTTCGAATTCGCAATCTAAGACGAGTTGTTATGCGTGAAAAACCGGATGTACTTCTTTCCTTTTGTGTAAAAGCCAATTATAGAGCCATGATGGCTACCGTGGGAACTGCGATACCGGTAATTGTATCGGTTCGAAATGATCCTAAGATTGATTATGTAGGCAAAGTAAATGGTTTGATGAATAAACTGTTTCTTAATAAGGCGGCAGGTTGCGTATTTCAGACCGAAGAGGCAAAAGAATTCTTTGATGAAGTTCTTCAGAAAAAATCCAGAATTATCTGTAATCCTGTGAATGAAAAATATTTACAGGCAGAACGTTTGCAACCAAAAAATAAAATCGTTTGTGTGGGCCGTTTGGTGGCACAAAAAAATCAGATGCTGTTAGTAAATGCATTTGAAAAGATATTAGAGAAGTACGAGGACTATCACTTATATTTGTATGGTGATGGAAGTGATGATGAGTGTAAGGAAGAGCTTTTACAGTATGTAGGAAGCAATGATTTCTTAAAAGAACATATTCACTTTATGGGATTAAGTAGTACCTTGGAACAAGACATGGCGGATGCAGCTATGTTTGTATTACCTTCCAATTACGAAGGAATGCCTAATGCATTAATGGAAGCTATGGCCCTTGGTTTGCCGGTTATTAGTACGGATTGTCCATGTGGTGGTAGTCGTTATTGGATTCAGCATGGAAGAACAGGGCAGCTAGTTCCTGTAAGAGATGTAGATGCCATGGTAGAGGCAATAGAGTTCTATATCCAGAATCCGGAAGAAGCTGAGAATATGGGAACACAAGCTCGTAAGAGTTTACAAGAAGCAACACTAGATAAGATATACGAACAATGGAAGCAGTATATTTTAAGTGTATTAAGAAAATAAACAATAAAGAAAGGCAAGAAGCGTATGTGCGGAATTTGCGGTTTTTATAGTAAACAGAATATTACCATAGAGCAATTAACCGAAATGAACGATACTCTTTATCACCGTGGACCAGATGATAACGGTGTAGAGATTTATGTAGGGAAAGATGGTTATTCAATTGGACTTGCACAGCGTCGTTTGTCTATTTTAGATTTATCTCCTTTGGGACACCAACCTATGCATTCTGCAGATAAGAGGGTAAGTATTGCCTATAATGGAGAGATTTATAATTTTCTAGAGCTGAGAGAAGAATTAAAAGATTATCCATTTAAATCTCATTGCGATACGGAAGTTATCTTGGCTGCATATTTAAAATGGGGAATTTCCTGTGTAGAAAAATTCAATGGAATGTTTGCTATTGCATTGTATGATCGTGAAGATGAGAGTCTTTATCTAGTAAGAGATCGCGTAGGAAAAAAACCATTATATTATTGGGAAAATGATGATAGTCTGATGTTTGCCTCAGAGTTAAAACCAATCATGAAATATGAGGGTTTTGATAAAAAAGTTAGACAGGAATTACTAAATAAATATTTGGTGCATCAGTATATCAATGCACCGGATACTATTTTTGAGAATGTATATAAATTAGAACCAGGCGCTGTTTATCAGTTTCAAAAAGGGAAAAAGAAACAGTGGAAATATTGGGATATAGCTACGAAATATCAGGAAAAGAAAGGAAGCTTTCAAGGATCCTTCAAAGAAGCGAAGGAAGAATTAAAGAAGAAATTAAGTGATTCTATTCGTATGAGAATGATTGCTGATGTTCCTTTGGGAACATTCTTAAGTGGCGGATATGACTCTTCCCTGATGACTGCTATGGCTCAGAGTAACAGTAGCCAACCAGTAAAAACCTTTTCCATTGGATTTGATGATAAAAAATATAACGAAGCTATTTATGCCAAAGAGGTAGCAGAATATTTGGGAACAGAACATACAGAGATGTATATCGGGGAAGCTGATATGTTTGCTCTTATAGAGAGTATGACAGATTATTACGATGAACCGTTTGCAGATAGTTCTCAGATTCCAACAATGTTAGTTTCGAAACTAGCCAAGGAAAAGGTGACAGTGGCATTATCGGGTGATGGTGGAGATGAATTTTTCTGTGGATACAATAACTACAAAATGTTATTGGATATGCAAAAAATTAATCCTATTGGAGCGCTGGTATATGGTGCATGTAATTTACCTGGGATGAAACAATTAGGGGTTATGGAAAAGCTACCTACGAAAGTACAGATTGTAGCGAAGAATAGACATCCTAAGTTAAAGGTGCAGCCTTTTGAATTAAACAAAAGTGAAATTGCTGAAGCACTTCTAAAAACGCAGCAAATGCCATACCGCTTTGAGGAAGAAGAAAAATTCGGGGAAAATAACTGGCAGATTCGAAGAATGCTGTTAGATATGGATACTTATCTTCCGGGAGATATTTTATGTAAAGTAGATAGAGCCAGTATGAAATATTCCTTGGAAACTAGATGTCCAATTTTGGATAAAGATGTTGTGGAGTTTTCTTTTGCCATTCCTCATGAGTATAAATACGATAACGGAAATAAGAAAAAAATTCTGAAAGCCTTGGCATATGATTATATTCCAAGAGAAATGCTGGAGCGACCCAAAGTAGGTTTTTCTGTTCCTTTGGATGGGTGGCTTCGAGGACCGTTGAAAGAGCAATTATTAGATTATTGTAATAGCGACTTTATAAAAAAGCAGGACATTTTTGAAGCTGATGCAGTGGAAAACTTTATGAAGCATTATTTGGAAACAGGGGATGCAGGAAGAGGAACGGGAGCAAATTATTCCCGTTTTGTATGGGCGTATTTTGTGTTTCAGAAATGGTATCAGCAGTATATGTAATTTTTTAGAACTATGCGAATTTTCGAACATGGCTCTGAAGAATAAGTTTGAGATAGGAAATAATATGAAATCAAAAAAGATCACATTTTATTTTAGTAGTATGGCAAAGGGTGGTTCCCAAAGAGTTATTGTAAACTTAGCAGAAAGCTTACTGAACAAGGGACATCAGGTAACAATTGTCACGACTATGATTGCGGAAAATGAATATGAGCTTCCGAAAGGCGTAAAACGAATTCTTTCAGATATTTCAGAAGAAGAAATTACATCTAATAGGCTATTAAACCTGAAAAAAAGATTTTGTAAACTTCGTAATATTTGGAAGGAAGAACAGCCGGACATTATTATTTCTTTTATTGGAAAAAATAATTTTATGGCCATCTTAACTGCTTGGGGCTTAAAGATTCCTGTGGTAGTTTCCGTAAGAGCAGAGCCTACTGTAGAATATTACAATAGTTTCATGCGCTTTTGTGCAAAACATTTATTGTGTAAAGCAGATGGTATAGTATTACAGACAGAGGACAGCAAAGCCTTTTTTAATAAAAAGACTTTGAAAAAAGCGGTGGTATTACCTAATCCTCTAAATCCCAATTTCATAGGTGATTATTATGAGGGGATAAGAGAAAATAAAATTGTAGCAGTTGGAAGAATTGATTCCTTGAAAAACCAAAAATTGATTGTAGAATCTTTCTTTAAAATTGCAGCGGAATTAGCGGATGTAGAATTGGTATTATATGGAGATGGAGAAGACAGAGAAAGTTTGATGGAATTGGCAAAAAGAAGTCCGTACGCAGACCGTATTTCTTTTCCGGGTTCTGTAAATAACGTAAAAGAACATATCAAGAGAGCAAAATTATTTGTTTTATCTTCTAACGCAGAAGGAATGCCAAATGCACTGATGGAAGCGTTGGCACTTGGAATCCCATGTGTATCTACGAATTGTCCCTGTGGAGGACCTAAGATGCTGATGGAAGGAAAAGAAAACGGTATTCTGGTACCGGTAGGTGATAGTGAAGAGATGGCGAAAGCCATGAAGACTATTTTACAGGATGAAGAATTGTGGGAAAAATATAGTAAAAATGCATATGACATAACAAAAGATTTAAATCCTACAGTAGTTAATAAAAAATGGCAAGAATATTTATATTCTATTAT
This sequence comes from Lachnospiraceae bacterium, assembly GCA_017558145.1. Classification (GTDB taxonomy): domain Bacteria; phylum Bacillota; class Clostridia; order Lachnospirales; family Lachnospiraceae; genus SFDP01. Next base: position 86,896 of record JAFYWF010000100.1, on the reverse strand, counting down.
GGATAAATAAAATGGAGTAAAGATGAAAAATAGTTGCAAATATAGTGAGAATAATATTGTAAAAATACTACTATTCTTAGGAATTATTATTTTAGGAATTGTATTTATATATGTTAATCTTGTGCAATACAAATTAGGATTAAATTCTGATATTGCAGCAGAAGGTCTTCTGGCAAAAGTAATCTGGGAAAGTAAACAATGGTTACCGGAAGAATGGTATCTTTCATCAGAAGCGAAGGTGATAGGCGTTACTAATTTAGCTCCTCTTTTTTATGGCTTGACAGATAGTATGTGCTTAGCAATGGGATTGGCATGTTCTATCGGAATCCTATTAATTATTTGGAGTTTAATCATCTTATGTAAAGAACTAAATTATAGTACGAACCAAAAATTATTATTTTTATTCTTAATATTGTTATTACCTAATAATAAAGCACAGTTGGAGTTATTGTATGTATTTGCCGGTTATTACGTTTTTCATACTGTACTTTATTTTATTACACTGGCTATATATCTAAAAATGCTAAAGAGAAAAGAGATTTCTAAATATTATGTCACAGTAGTATTGTTCCTGCATTTTTTGATGGGAATGCAAGGTGTCAGAGGAATTTTGATGCTAACAGGACCGATGTTGGCGGTAGAAATAGTTAGAAGAGTATATTTATTGTGGTGTGGACAGAAATGGAGCATAGAGGAAAATAGGATTACCGGATTGGTGGTGTTACTAAATATAATTCAGTTTTTAGGTAGCAGAATTCCTATAAGTGTAGGTTATCCTCTGTCTAGAAATATTCGAAAGGCACCTCAAAAGTTATTGGAAGTAGTTCTGCCTGATTTTATAAATGCTTTTTCTTGGGGAAATATTTCATTTCCGGAAAAAATAGCTTGGGGAATAGGACTTGTTATTGTAGTATATTTAACCATCATAGTTGTGTATAAAGGATTACAAAAAAAAGAAATTCGTCAGGAAGAATGGGTGTTTTTAAATTTTGTAGTATCTGTTGTTCTCACTGTAGCAGCGTTGGTATTTACAACGGTAGGTTCCAGCAGCAGATATTTTGCAGTAATATTTTTTGCTATAGCTATGGGAATTGTAGGGTTATGGAAAAATGAAAAAAAATGGATCAAAGGAATTTTAATAGGAATTGTATTAATTGTGACTATTGGAAACAGTTCCAGAATTTACATTCCCTGGATGACTGATAAAAGTTATAAAAATAGTGGATATGCTCAAATCGGAGAGTATTTGGTTAGCGAAGGATATGAGTATGCATATACAACCTTTGATCATGCCAATATTATGACAGTAATTAATGATGGGAAAATTCAAGTTTCATCGGTAGCATCTCTTGAAAACATGGAAATCTGTAAATGGCTGACAAGCAATCAATGGTATGTTCCGAATGTACCGGAGCGCAGCAAAACTGCATATATTGTGTCAGAGTATAATATGAAAGAGTTTCGAGAGTTTTTAAGAGAACATGCAGATGTACAATTTAAGACGCAAATAGATATGTTTCATATTTATGGGGCAGATATGAATTATTCGAGAGTGACAGAATAGGGAGAGTATTATGTGCGGAATTGCAGGTTTGTGTAATTGGAAAGGTGATATTCAAAAAAATATTAATCAGATGAATGAAAGAATGTTTCATCGTGGACCTGATGCAGGTGGAAGTTTTATTGAAAAAGATGGAAGTATTGCATTAGGACATAGAAGATTATCTATTGTTGACTTATCTCCTAATGGGGCACAGCCGATGGAATCTCATAGTGGTCGATTTGTGATTGCTTTTAATGGAGAAATATACAATCATAGAGAATTGCGTGAAAAATTGATTAAAGAAGGTAAAGCGAAGAAATTTCGTGGTACTTCAGATACGGAAGTGTTGCTGGAACTTTTCGAAAATTATGGTGTGAAAGCAGGAATTCAGTTGTGTAAGGGGATGTTTGCTATTGCACTATATGATCGACAGGAGAAGACACTATCCTTGCTTCGTGACCGTGTAGGGGAAAAACCTTTATATTATGGTTGGGTGAATCATAGCTTTGTGTTTGCTTCAGATATTGGATGTTTAGCAACCTTAGACCATTTTGATAATGAAATCAACAAGGGAGTTTTGCCTATTTATTTTATTCATGGGTATATTCCGGCACCTTATTCAGTGTATGAAAATATATTTAAATTAGAGCCGGGAACCATTTTGACGTTAAAAGCACCATACAAAGAGTTTTCGATTGAAACCTATTGGTCCATGAGGGAAGTAGCCAGACAAGGAGAAAACAATCCTTTTATGGGTAGTGAAGAAGAAGCAACAAAGCATTTGGAATATTTGTTAAAGGAAGCGATTAAAGGACAAATGGTAGCTGATGTACCGGTGGGAGCTTTTCTTTCTTCCGGAATAGATAGTACCACCATTGTGGCATTGATGCAGTCCTTAAGCAGTAATCAGGTTCGAAGCTTTACCATAGGAGTAGAAGATCCTAAATATAACGAAGCGGAAGTGGCAGCACAGATTGCGAAGCATTTGGGAACAAAACATACAGAGCTTTATATCACAGAACAGGATGCTTTGGAAGTTATTCCAAATCTTTCCTATATTTTTGGAGAACCATTTGCAGATAGTTCTCAGATTCCAACTTTTTTAGTGAGTAAAATGACTAAAGAACATGTAACTGTTTCCTTAAGCGGAGATGCAGGTGATGAATTGTTCTGCGGATATACTTCCTATAATTCCATCGATCGTATCTGGGGAAAGATGAAAAGTATTCCTTACCCGGTACGCAAATTAGCCAGCAGTTTAATCCTAAATGCACCGATAAAAAAGAGCAAAGTGGTGAACGTAAAGGCAGGACTTTTGGGTGCAAAAGGTCCGGCAGAGCTATATGAGATTTCTAACGAAGAAGAGCCGGTAGCAAAAGAAATTTGTTTGGATAAAAATATGTTGCCGTTTAAATATACGCAGTATCAGGAAGGATATTTAAAAGAAACTCGTCACAATATTATGCTAATGGATTTATTAATGTATCACCCGGATGATATTTTGGTAAAAGTGGACAGAGCTGGAATGGCGGTTTCGTTGGAATCCAGAATTCCGATGTTGGATAAGGATGTGGTAGAGTTTGCATGGACACTTCCGATAGAATATAAATATCAGGATGGAGTTACTAAAAAAGTATTACGTAATATTTTATATAAATATGTACCTAAGGAAATTATGGATTTGCCAAAACGTGGTTTTGGAATTCCGATTGCAAAATGGTTACGTGGGCCTGAGCTTCGAGGCTGGGCAGAAAGCTTGATTGACAGAAAAACTTTGGAGCAGCAGGGAATCTTGGATCCGGACGTGGTATGGAATATTTGGAATGACTATATTAATAACGGCCAGTGGAGAATTCAGATTTGGTATATTCTTATGTTTCAGGAATGGATTTGTCAGAGTAGATTTAAATAAAAGAAGATAGCATTCATTATGTGTTTAGAAGGATAATGATTTGGGGGAAAGTATGAAGTACTTAAGTTTCAAAGAATATAAAAAATATATATGCCCAATAAGTACATTTTTCATAATTGTGCTGGGATTTTATTTTTTCTTGTTTAAGAGATATACCCCCATTTTTGGGATTAATGATGATTGGACCGTGTATATGGTTTTGTCCGGAAGTTATTTGGGAAAACCGGATCCGTATGTCCTGTTTTTCTTATATCCATTGGCATGGTTACTTTGTTTGTTATACAAGATAACAACAGAAATTCCCTGGTATGGATTATTGTTACATGGTTGCTTTATATTAAGTGGATTTTGGCTGTTTATTAGGTGTTATACACGTCTAAAAACGAAAAGATTATTAGTGGCTATTGTAGCTTTGGTGATTTTTTTATGTTCTAATATCAGAATTCTATTGGCTATTCAATATACCCATTCAGCAGCAGTATGTGGAGCAGCAGCAATTTTCTGTTTTATAACAGCAGATACGAAAGGGGCAGATTGGAAACAGTATTTGTGGACCAATATTCCAACCGTCTTAATGGCAGCCTTGGCATTATCTATTCGACAAAATGCTGCTTATATGTGTCTTCCTGTGGCGGGAATGCTGTTTTTAGCAAAGTGGCTGATAGAAGATAGGAAAATTGATTTAGAGCTTATTAAGAAATATAGTGGCTTTTTAATAACATTATTTGGAGTTTTAGGAAGCTTGTTGCTGATTCATAAAATTGCTTATTCCGATGTTTTGTGGTCAGAATATGCTGATATTAACTATTACAGAGAAAAGGTAGTAGATTTTTATGGTGGATTAACCTATGAAGAAATGAAAGATGTGGCGGATGAAATCGGCATGACAGAAGAGGAATATAATCTTCGAGAAATGATGTTACCTTTTTATAATGCAGATATGCCATATTCGGAGTTTCTTAAAATTATGACAGAGCGTTCCAAAGAAAAATATGATTTGGCGCATCCATTCTCGGATAGACTCGAGGATGCAAATAAAAACATAGTAGAATCTTTGACAGATAAAAACCTTCGACCACAAAATCTGATTTATGGAATACTGTTTGTAGCTGCTATTATGTGCTTTGTATGCAATAAAGAATGGAAAGGAATTTTGGCTTTAGGTTTCTATCTCTTTGGAAGATTCTTTGCATGGTATTATGTATTGTTTAATGGTCGATTCCCTATTCGAATCCCCCAATGCTTATATGCCATAGATATTTTAGCTGTTTTGGCGATTTTGATATTCTTTCAAGAGGCAAGGGCTGAAAAAAAATCATTTAATGATACAATTAATATTACTTTGGGAATTATTTTGGTTGTTATTACTTTAGGAACATTTTACAGTGCTTTCAATCAGCTTGAAGAAGAGATGGCATATATAGATGTATATCAGGATAGATGGTATGGTGTAAAAGAGTATTGCATGCAGCATCCTGAAAATATGTATCTGTTAAATGATGGTTCTCGCACCTTATATTATTATAGTGATAATGTGTTTGATACTAAGACCACGGGTAAATTGCAGAATTATTATTCCATTTCTAATTTTTATTCTATGAGTCCAAACTGTTTTAAGAAAACAAATATGCCACCAGGCTGTAATATGGCGGAAGAATTATTAAATCAAGGAAATAATTATTGGATTTACGAAAAAGGACAGTTTACAGGTGAAGAAGAGTTTGTAAAATATTATCGAAATCATTACCCTACTTTTTCATGTGAATTAGTAGATACTTTTGAAACGGAAACGGCTTCTTTTGAAGTATATTTTATGACAAAATAAGTTGTGTGAAAAGTAGTAATATTTAATTCGTATTTGAAACGATAATGATAATAATAAAGAATAAAGAGAAAGAGATTTCAAGATGATTAGAGGAAAAATTACGGATGTGAAACAAAATATAGATGCTATTGAAAGACCTTTAATCACGGTTGCTGTTACAATTTATAATTTAAAAGATTATTTGAAACGTTCAATAGAGAGTGTCTGTAATCAGACATATCAAAATCTGGAAATTCTTTTAGTAGATGATGGTTCTACTGACGGAAGTGAACATATATGTGATGAATATCAGAAAGAAGATTCCCGTATTCGCGTAATACATAAAAAAAACGGTGGTCTTTCAGAGGCAAGAAACGTTGCTATAGATCGGGCAAAAGGTGAATATATTGCGTTTGTTGACGGGGATGATTGGATTGATTCAGATATGTATGAAAATATGTATTTGGCAATGAAAAGTGGTAGTGCAGATTTGGCAGTATGTGCATATAAAGAAGTATCTGCGAAACGAGTGTCTGATCCAAGTAATGATACTATTATTTTTTTTGAGAAAGATGAAGCTTTGGAAAGTTTTATCAAGGAAGAAGAAGAAATTTGTATTCAAAATGCAGCTTGGAATAAGTTGTTTAAGAAAGAATTATTGGAGGAAATTCGCTTTCCCGTAGGAAAGTTGTACGAAGATATTGTATTTTCAACAAAGGTATTACATGAAGCAAATAGGGTTGTATATTTGAATCAAGGATATTACAACTATGTGGTAGATCGTGTGGGAAGTATTATGAATGCCGGAGTAAATCCCCGTATTTTTACAGATCAGATTCCATTATATAACGAAAAAAGAAAATTTTTAGAATCTATTGGACGAGAAGATTTAGTAAAGATTCATAACTTTTTCTTTTATAAAAGATTATTACTTCATTACATGGCATTGCAAAGAAGTAAACAAGAAAATTATCGAGAATTTAGTAAAAAAATAAAAAAGATTATAAAACAGGAAAAAGATTTTATTCAAGGGGCATTCGAAACTGAAATCAGTACAAAAAATGATTGGGTAAAAATGAAAATTTTCCGATTTAGTCCAAAAATATATTATTATTTTGTTTTGTTGAATGAAAAATATATCATTCCCCAGAAACAAGTACGTAATGCAAAAGATGAGCCATTGGTAGTAATCCAATTGTCAGGTGGTATGGGCAATCAGATGTTCCAGTATGCATTGTATTTGCAATTAAAAGCTTTGGGTAAAAATGTAAAAATTGATGACAAAACGGAATATGAAGGAAGAGATGATAGCAGACCTGTTCGATTGGATGTATTTGAAGCTAAATACATAACACCAACAGAAATAGAAATGAAATGTTTGACAGACTCTTTTTTGGATGTTGTTTCTAAAGTGCGTAGAAAACTTACCGGTAGAAAAACTTATGAATATGTGGAAAAAAGTCAGCTGTTTGATGAAGATGTTTTGAAACAAGACAGAGCATATTTAGTAGGATGCTGGCAGAGCGAAAAGTATTTCGTTGCTATTAAAGATGAGGTTAGGAAAGCATTTATTTTTAAAAATATAATTTTGTCTCAAAAAATGAAAGAGTATGAAAAATTAATGACAGAAACAAATTCTGTTTCTCTTCATATTCGTAGAGGAGATTATCTTGCGGTTAGTGAAGTGTATGGCGGCATCTGCACGGATGAGTATTATGAAAAAGCAATGAGACAAATGGAGCAGTGGTACCCAAATTGCCATTTCTTTGTTTTTACTAATGACGTGGAATGGGCAAAGGAACATTATCATCAGAAGAATCTTACTATTGTGGAAGGCAATGATGAAGATGCAGGATATATAGATATGTATCTTATGACAAAATGCAAGCATTATATTTTAGCGAATTCCAGTTTTAGTTGGTGGGGATGTTATTTAAATCCTTCAAAAGAGAAAAAGGTTATTGCACCCTATAAATGGTTTAATGGAAAAGATTGCAGAGACATTTATACAGATGAGATGAAGAGTGTGTTGTAAGTGGATGTAAAAGAAAGGTGAGATAGAAAAGTGGAAGGTAATTCATTAAAGTTACTTAGCAAGTATAGAACTCCGATTATGGGATTTGCAGCAGTTTGGATTTTAATATTTCATGCATGGACGGTTGCTTCGGAACAATATAGTGCAATTTGGAGAGTAGAGTATTTTATTAAAAAGACAGGATTTGCAGGTGTGGACATCTTCTTTTTTGTTTCCGGATTAGGTTTGGTTCATGCTATTAATAAGTATAACCTCAAGGAATTCTATTTCAGAAGATTTATAAATATATATCCTGCGTTCTTTTTAACCGGTGTGATTCTGATTTTTACAAGGAAATGGGATATTATTACTTTTCTTAAGAATGTTACCTGTGTACGTTTTTATACAGAAAGTATTTATCAGTTATTGTGGTTTGTACCGGCAATATTGACTGTGTACTTATTATTTCCTTTATATTACAAAATTTTTAGACAGTCGTCCAATAAGTTGGAATTTACTATTTGTGTGTGGATGATATGGTTATTTTTGTCCATGGTTTTAAAAGATGTGATACGAGGAGATTTTTATGGATTTACGAATAGAATTCCCATTTTTATAGCGGGAATATATCTTGGAGATTTGATGAAAGTGAAAGAGGTTTTTATCAATAAACAAAGATGGATATTAATTATTATTGGTTTTTTGTTAGGAGTATATTTATCTTATTTTACTAATATCAAAGAACAATATTTTGTGGTTCCTACTTCAAATTGTTGTATTCCTAATTTTTTAATGGGGATATGTGGTAGTATACTTCTAGCTAAAGTATTTTGGTTCATAGAAAATAATTTTAAGAAAGTAGGGGAAATTGTACTGAAGATATTTACATTCCTTGGAATAATTTCTTTTGAGTTATATTGTGCACAAGAAGAAGTAGTATTAATACATAAAAAAATATTGTTAGATAATACTATAGTTCTTGAAAATATAGTTACAATGATAGTGATATTGATATGGGCAATTTTATTGCATATAATTTGTGGATTTGTTAAGAAATTATGCTTATTCTCAAAGAAAAATTAGCAGAAATAAAGAAAGGCTAAGTATAGAGCGGAGCGCATATGATAAAGAAAAAAAACAAAAAAGTAATCTATGGAGTGTTAATTGCACAAATGATATTTTTGCTTGCAACAACGCTGCATCAGATTCAACCCAGAGAGAGTATTATCTTATCGGATGGAAATTTTGTTGTAAGTGCCGAAGGGAGAGAGGATGAAAATGGGATTTATGTGGACCATTCATATGAAGGATCACACAAAAAAATACTTTCCGATTCCTTTTTGTTAGATAGAGGGGTTTATAATGTCACAGTTCATTATGAAACGAATAATGTAAAAGGAAGTGGACTTAATGGATGCTGGTCTCAAATTATTCGTGAGGATCGCTCAGTTGGTTATTTAGAGTCTGGAAAAGGTCGTTTGTTACAAAATTTTTCTCAAATGAATTATCGGGTACATGTACATGCGGATGAATTGTCGGTACAGGTGGAAAATGGAATAGATGATAATTTACCGGTATATTTATTAGTGAGAGAAATTAAAATTGAATATTGTAATTTGCAAAGTACATTGCATGATGGTATTTTGCTTGTTACCTTGTTTGCATGCTTTGATATTATTCTTTGGTTGATAATGGTAAAAAAAGAATATACCAAAAAGTTTTTGAAGGAAAATGCACTAACGATAGTTCTGATGGCCGGTGCTATGTTTATAGCGAGTATGCCATTAATGCAGGAAAGAATCGGAGAAGGTTTAGATCTTCGTTTTCATATGCACAGAATATATGAGATTGCTGAAAGTATCAAAGCGGGGTATTTTCCAGTTTATATTATGCCGGATTGGATGAATGGTTACGGCTATGCAAGTGGAATTTATTATGGAGATACATTTATGTATCTTCCCGCGTTACTGTATTTATCCGGATTTTCATTGGCGACAGCATATAAATTTTTTATAGTATATATGAATGTAGTGACATTGGCTATTGCATATTTTTCCTTAAAAAAAATAGGAGGAAATCAAAAAATAGTTGGGGCAATTGCTTCATCAATTTATGTAGTAGGATTATTTAGATTAATAAATATTTATCAAAGAGCAGTTGTAGGCGAATGGACTGCAATGGCATTTTTTCCATTATTGCTTCTTGGATTTTGGGAAATATACTATAAAGAAAATACAAAAAAAACATGGATATATATTGTATTAGGAACCTCGGGTTTGATTTCGACACATTTACTTTCTACAATATTGGCATTTATTACAGTATTGTTTTTTATGTTATTTGCCATTAAGAAGACTCTGAAAAAGGATATATTAAGGGCTCTTTTAAAAGCATTAGCAGGAGTGCTTTTAGTCAATGCGTATTTTATCGTTCCTTTTTTGGATTCTTTTGTAAAAAACGACATTATAACAGTTGACTTAGGACCATTATACCAATGGTCCGCGTATATAGGCCAAATTTTTTCAATATCGTACCAAGAGTATACAAAAGAGGTATTAAATGGGATGTATATGGAGATGCCTATATCTATAGGAATAACCAGCTTGTGTATTATGGGAATAGCAATATATATATTGCTGATAGAGGAAAAGAAGGCGATAAAACTGCCATTAGGGATATTAACTCTAATCTTTATTATCACAGTTATTGCATCTACCAATATTTTCCCTTATAAATGGATATATAAAAACCTTGCCTTTTTAACTCCAATATTAAGAATTTTACAGTTTCCGTACAGATGGTTAGGAGTTTCTACAGTCATGATTGCAGCAATCACTACAGTGGTTTGTAGTTATGCAATGCGAGAAAATAAAAAAGTAATACAATATATATTGATTGTAGTAGTAATGCTTTCCTATGTGCATGGTGCCAGATATGTATCAGGATATATGTCACAAGCCGTTTTGGAAGATCGTATTTATGATCATGATGAAAGTGATTCTTATGATGCATTGTCTTATGGTGAATATACACTATTAAATCTTGGTTCTGTAGATGTAAAAGATCCGATTGTATCAGATGGGAATTCAGTTAGTTTTGAGAATTATGTAAAAGATGGATTGAAAGTAAAAGTTGATGTGGTAAACATTACAAACCAAGAACAGTTCATCGATATCCCACTCCAGTGTTATTTTGGGTATAAAGCTTATGGAGATAATGGGATGCTTACTGTTGTAAAAAGTGACGAAGCAAGAATTAGAGTAATAATTCCTGCGAATTATAGGGGAAATGTGAATGTAAAATTTGAACCGCCATTTTACTGGACTTTGGCCAATATGATTTCTTTACTAGCCTTTCTTTTTATAGTCAAAAAAGGAATAGTAAAAAAATCAGACAGAGTTGGTTGAAGAATATAGCAGACTTGCATTTCATAAAAAATTTTAGTACACTGTTGGTGTAATTATAATTAATTTTATAATGCACTAATTGTGTACTTTTTTATTTTGTAAATAAAGATAAATAATAAGTTAGTGTTAATTTTATTGATCGGGAAGAATTAAATGTAAATGGGGAAATGTGATGACAGAAATAATCAAAAAGCTATTTAGTATACTAAGTAAAAGACAGAAGAGAAGTGTGGCAGGATTGGGAGTTATGATACTGATTGGTGCGGTGTTGGAAACAGCCGGAGTATCAATGATTGTGCCCTTAGCACAAGCTATGTTAGATGCAGAAGCATTGGCAACAAACCAATATGTGATTTTGGTTCAGGATATGCTTGGAATTAAGAGTATGGAGCAATTTATCATTGTTCTTTTGTTTTCGGTGGTAGCAGTATTTGTGATTAAAAATACATACCTTCTTTTTATGAATTATGTACAGGCAAAATTTGTTAATAAAAATCAATTTTTAACGGTAAGCTATATGATGGATGAGTACTTAAACCGTCCTTATGAGTTTTATTTGAATGCAGATATCCCTACTGTATTTAGAACTTTGGATAGTGATATTCCAAAAGTATTTCTTGTTTTAATGTCTTTTATTCAGTTAATGACAGAAGTAGTTGTTTCTGTTTTCTTATGCGTAGTTCTTTTAGTGGTAGATCCGGTTATGACAATTATGATTTCTGTGATTTTATTGTTCATGACATTTATTATTGTAAAAATTATGAAACCAAGATTAAATAGCTTAGGACAAGAAAATCAGGAAATCCAGTCCCGAATGGGGAAATGGAGAAACCAGTCTATCTTTGGAATTAAAGAAGTAAAAGTACTTCATAAAGAAAATTACTTTGTTGAAAATTATTCTGTATATGCAAAAGATGGTGCGGATTTAAATAGCAAATATACAGTCTTTAATAATATGCCAAGACTGTTGATTGAAACTATTTGTATAGGTGGATTATTATCCTACATGGCAATTTGTATTATGATGGGACAGGATATTGTGGAGATGGCACCGCAAATGATGGCGTTTGCAGTAGCAGCAGTACGTTTGATGCCAAGTGTAAATCGAATCAATACTCATGTAACAAATATTGCGTTTTATGGTCCCAGTGTCCACTTTGTATATGATAATGTGGATTTCAGAGACTACAAAATGGAGAAAAAGGTAAGCCAGCGAGCTATTGAAGTAAAAGAGCCGATTGAAGTGAAAGAGTCTATCGCACTGGAACAAGTAACCTATAAGTATCCAAACTCAGATAAAATGATATTAGATCAAGCTGACATGAGAATTCCTATTGGAAAATCAGTAGGTATCATTGGGCCCTCCGGTGCAGGAAAAACTACAGCTGTAGATATTTTAATGGGACTTTTAGACATCCAAGGAGGAAAGATTACCTGTGGTGGAAGAGATGTCATGGAGAATTATGGATCCTGGTTGAGTCATATTGGATATATAGCACAGAACATATATCTTACGGATGATCCGATTAGAGACAATGTTGCCTTTGGTGTTAATCGCGAAGATATCGATGACAAACGTATTTGGGAAGTGTTAGAAGAAGCTCAGATGAAGGAATTTGTAGAAAGTCTTCCGGAAGGCTTAGACACATCTGTAGGTGAGCGCGGAGTACGTATTTCCGGTGGACAGAGACAACGTTTAGGAATTGCCAGAGCCTTGTACCATAATCCGGAAATTTTAGTATTTGATGAAGCTACTTCTGCATTAGACACAGAAACGGAAACAGCTATTATGGAAGCAATTGATAAATTCCATGGTAGAAAAACTATGATTATTATAGCCCATCGACTGAGAACTATCGAAAATTGCGATATGATTTTTAAGGTAGAAGGCGGTAAGATTACAGAAACAACATTAGAAGGAAAACAATAATGATAGGAACAGAAGTAACCCATGGAGATGGGTTGGGGAATCAGTTATTTCGATATATTACAGCAAGATGTATCGCGTTAGACAGAGGAGAGGAATTCGGAGTCCTTGGAAAAGAAACCTTTGCTAATAATATGCATAGTGATTGCGGTCTCTACTTTATGGATTTGGATTTTGGAAAAGAAGTAAAGAGAGAAGATTTTAAACAAACTTATAATGAAAAAGAAAAAAGATTGTATTTAGGTAATTCGGCTCATGATTTGCAGCATGGCACCTATGTTGCGGGGACGGATTGGGAGATGTATAAAGTTCCGGCGGATACTCTGCTTTGGGGTAATATGCAGGCAGAAGATTACTATTTGAAGTATAAAGAAGAAATAAAAAAATGGCTAAAAGTAAAGCCGGAATTTGATTGCTATGACTTTAGCAAGGATGATTTGTGTATTCTCCATATACGTTGTACTGATTATATGGACTGTCCGGAATTATTTATTAAAAAGTCCTATTGGAAAAAAGGGATGAAAAATATGCGCAAGATAAACCCTAATATGCGCTTTATGATAATCACAAATGATGTGAAGGAAGCCAATAAGATTTTACCGGGAATTCCTGCTTATAATTTTGACTTGGCGAAGGATTATTCTATCATTAAGAATGCAAAATATTTATTGTTAGCCAATTCATCATTTACTTATTTTCCGGCATTTACCAGTGAAACGGTAAAATATATTATTGCACCTAAATATTGGGCAAGACATAATGTGTCAGATGGCTATTGGTCTTCAGAACAAAATATTTATACCGGATTCCACTATCAGGATCGTAAGGGTAAGATCTTTACGGCAGAAGAGTGCAGAAATGAGTTGGAAGAATATAAGAAGACTTCCAAGAAATATAAAAATGTAGATGTATATCCTGAAGGGATGGCTTTAGTTTTTATGAAGATTCAAAGTAAATCCAGATTTTACTTTTACAAAGGAATCCGACTTTGTCGTGGTGTTTTAAGAAAAATAAGATTGTTGCTTGGTGCAAAAAGATAATATGAAAGACTACAGTTTGGAATAGGAAATTTGAAGGGAATAACAAATGGAATTTAAAAATGGCAAATTGCAGCTTCCTAATGTAACACTGGTTGCTATGAGTAGTGTCAATATGATGGAAACTATAAAAGCAATGAAATATAGTATGGATAAAGTGGATTTTGGACAGGCAGTATTGATTACTCATAGAAAACCACTATTTTTGCCAAAGGGGATTACTTACAAACATACATCAAAATTGACAGATATTGACTGTTTTAATTATAAGATGGCATATGAGTTAGGAGATTATATTGAAACAGACTTTGCCATGATTGTTCATGCAGATGGTTTTGTTGTTCATCCGGAGAGTTGGAGAGATGAATTTTTAGATTATGACTATATTGGATCTCCGTGGCCATTACCAAAGCCGGGGACCAAGCACAGCTACCATGATATTCATGGGAATTTGTGCCGGGTAGGAAATAGTGTCTCTATTCGAAGTAAACGTTTGATGGAATTTCCTAAAAAAGCGGGTTTAAAATGGGAACGGGATGAAGAAGGTTTCTATAACGAAGATATTTTTATCTGTTGTACCAACAGACATCTGTTTGAAGCGGAAGGAATGAAATGGGCCCCAATAGATGTGGCAAAATATTTTGCTCATGAGCATACGATACCGGAAGTGGTGGGGATTACCCCATTTGCTTTTCATAAATGGTGGGGACAAAATGAGAAGTTTCCAAGACCTATAAATCCATGGAAGGAGCTTTGGAAAAAAATTAAAAATGTGATTCGCCCATTGCTCCTTTGGAGATATTTTAAATAGTAAGCAAAAGTTACGGTTCTCAATAGTTTGTGAGAATAGATTTTAAATAGAAAGTAAAGAGAAATAAAAATGATTTATGATTGTTTCCCGTTTTTCAATGAATTGGATATATTAAAATTACGAATGGAGATTATGGATCCTTATGTGGATAAGTTTGTGATTGAAGAGGCAGCTTATACTTTTTCCAGTGAACCAAAGCCGTTGTACTTTCTGGAAAATAGAGATATGTTCAAAAAATGGGAGCATAAGATTATCCATATTGTAGTGGAAGATTGTCCCTTAGGGATAGAACCACATGATATGGACCATTTTCAAAAGGATCATTTGTTAAAAGGCTTAGAACAGTGTAAGGAAGATGATATTTGTATTTTTAGTGATGTGGATGAGATTCCAAACACTGATACCTTATTAGAATTATTTCCTAAAATAGAGATGGGAAAAATTTATCATTTAGCACAGAGAATGTTTTATTGCTTCCTAAATGCAGAAGAAATTAGCGGGAAGCTTCTTTCTAATAGTGGAGATTTTGAAGGTGTGGAACATCCTATGTGGCTTGGAACAAAAGTATTCTTTTACGGAACCCTTCAGGGAAGAGGTTTTTGGGATTTACGAGATAAAGAAGCTAAGACAAATGGAGTCCGTGTTCCTAATGGTGGTTGGCACTTTGGTTATATGGGTGGTAATGGAGAAAAGAATCTGGCCAAACGTATTGGCGATAAGGTAGTGGCAGCAGCCCATCAAGAGTATAACGAAGAAGAAATTTTGGCACAAGTTGTAGATCGTATTATGACCGGTCAGGATATCTTTGGTAGGGATGCTAAGTTTGCATGTGTGGAAATTGATGAGACGTATCCAAAGTATCTTCGTGAACACCAGGATGAGTACGAATATTTAATTATGCCAAAGCTAACACCTTTGCAGTTAAAAATGACCACAATGAAAATGAAACTAAAAAAAGTTGGTCGCAAAGTAAAAAGAGGATTAAAAAGAATTGGAAAAATATTTGGTTAAATTACCGATAGATAAAGAAAAAATTGAAAAGTATATGGATGTAATTTCCAAGTATGCATTTGCAATAGGTCTATTTATTGAATTAACCATTGTACTTTTAGATAAGAGTGCATATATTATTCAATATGAAGGATGGTGGTTTCGAGTTACTTTTCTTTTGTTTGGATTAAGCTTGATTACTACAAAAAGAGAGGCAAAGCAGTGGATCTGGTTTGGAATATTTGCCATAATTGGTTTCATTTCTTATAAAGAAACCGGAAGAAATGAAATTCTTCGTTGGGTAGTATTTATTTGGTCGTGCTATGGAAAAGACATGAAGAAAGTTTTAAAATATACTTTTTGGTATACCGTTTTTGGTTGTGCGATTATTACATTATTCTCTATATTTGGAATCTATGGAGAAATTGCCCGAACGGAGATTTATCGTGCGGGTCCCATGGGAGAAGGAGCGATATACGAAACCAGATATTGTTTTGGGATGGGACATCCTAATGCTTTTCATTGTATGATGCTTGTGATTACCTGGCTGGGAATTTATTGTTATCATGAAAAATTGAAATGGTATGGATATGCTTTGATTGGTGTATTCCATATCATAGTATTCCTTTTTACAGACTCAAAAACAGGTTTATTAATGTCTATAGGAACATTGAGTTTAGTGGCTATCGTAAAATGTTGGAAAAAATTACAGAGTAGTATTTGGCCATATCTTTTAGCAATAGGTGTCATGGCGACATGTATCTATCTTTCTGTGCTTATGGCAAAGTATTGTGTAAATCTTCCAATATTAGCCAAATTAGATGGTTATCTGACGGGAAGAATTTTTTCCTTATGGAATACGACGAATAATGAGGGTATGTTACATACCTGGTCTCTTTGGTCAGAAAGTCGCAACTCTTATTATTTTGATTTGGGAATTGTTCGATTTTTCTATTGGTTTGGTATTATTCCCGGCATAATTTATTTTATTGCACAGTGCAGGTTACTTTGGTGCTCTTATAAGAGAAATGATTATATGTTAGCTGTAATTATTACGGTAATTACAATTTACACAGTATTTGAAGCTCATTTTGTGTCTGATTACATGGGAAGAAATTATATTTTGTTTTTCTTTGGAATGTATTTGTCGGATATGATAGGCGTAGGGCAGAAGAACAAGAGCGATGTATCAAAGATGAAAATGATAAAGTGATATGAAGCAGTTGAGAAGAAAGTAAGTGATGATAAAAATCACGATATGAGGATAAAAAATGGAACGAAATCCAAAGGTTAGCATCATTGTTCCTGTTTATAACGTAGAACAGTATTTGGAACAATGTGTAGAGAGTATTCTACAACAAACATATAAAAATTTGGATATTGTTCTTGTGGATGATGGTTCCAAAGATGGAAGTTCTAACATGTGTGATGAATATGCAGCTCGGGATAAGCGTATTCAAGTGATTCACAAGGAAAATGGTGGTTTGATGTCAGCCTGGATGGCGGGAGTGGAAAAATCCTATGGGGATTATCTTGTATTCGTAGACAGTGATGACTGGATTGAATCTGTGATGATTGATGACTTGGTAAAACATGCCAAGTGCAACGTAACTGAGATTATCTGTAGCAATTATATCATTGAAAAAGAAAAGCAATCAGTTCCTGTAAAGCAATCCATGAAGCCGGGAATCTATGAACGAGAAGAATTAGAAAAACAATTGTTTCCTGAGCTTTTAGGTAATGAAGTAAGAAGAATTCATTGTTCCCGTTGCATGAAGCTGATAAGCAAAGAGTTAATTACAAAAAACATGGTATATGGAAATCCTAAGATTACCATGGGGGAAGACTTAAACATTATGTTTCCGGCAATGTTAGATGCACAGCGTATGGTGATTCTGGAAGAAGGTTTTTACTATCATTATCGGACTGTAGATGCTTCTATGGCGCATAAATATAATCCAAAACTGGCTGAGAAGGTAAGTCAGTTATATCAAACCTTATATGATATTATTGAGAAAAAAAATCAGAAAACAGAAGAAAAGAGTATGTTTTTCGCAGGATTAAAAAAAGAATATATCGTGCTTCAGTTTTTTGTGTTAAAGAATGAATTACGAGGACCTAAAAAAGGAGTGGTGTCTCGTATTCAAACAATCATTCATAATGCAAAAGAAGAAGCAGAGTTAAATAATGTAACATTGGACGTAACAGGAAAGGCAAACCGATTGTTGTACTGGATATGGAAAACCCCTAGTATGGTACGAATTCATATTGGAAAAATAGCAATCGGAATCTTTGACAGGATGTAGAGAAATGATAAGTATTGTGGTTCCAATTTTTAATGGAGAAAAGTATATAAAGGATTGCATAACGAGTATTTTGCTACAGACATATGTCGACTGGGAATTGCTTCTGATTGACAATGCCTCTGATGATGATAGTCTACGTTTGTGCAAAGAATATGCAGTAAAGGATGATCGTATCCAGGTACTTCATCAGCATCGTAATATGGGAGTATCGGTAGCTAGAAACCTAGGAATGGAAAAAGCTAGAGGAGAGTTCGTTACTTTTGTTGATATTGATGACTGGATTGAAGATGATTATCTGGAAAGATTGTTTGCATTTCAGAATCAAAATAAGGCAGATATGGTAATCTGTGGATATCAAAAAGCTTTTGATAAGGACAGACAGGTACTACAAGATAGACTTAAGAAACAAAAAGAGAATCAAGCATGTATAGAAAATTCGATACAAAAAACTGAGTGGTTTAAAGCATATAATGTAGAAGAATATCTGGAACATTATTTTTTGGAAGGAAATACCCATTGTTGGGGAGTATTGTATCAACGGCAATTGTTAGAAGGAGTTCAATTTCCTAAGGGAATTACCATTGGAGAGGATATGCTTTTCTTATTGGAGATTGCACAAAAGACAAAGAATCTGGTAATAACAGATTACAAGGGATATCACTATTATATTAACGAAGCCGGGGCCATGAAGAAAAAGTTTACTCTTTCTTACATGGATCAAATTGTTTGTTGGGAAAGAGCATTGCAGAAGATTGAGAAGAATTATCCAAAGCTCAGGGTGAAAGTCATTAGTATCATTCTTGTGTCGATTTTATTGGTAGTAGGAAAAATATCAGAATTAACCACAGATGAAAGAAAAGAATATGAGATGGTAGAGAAGAAATGTTATGATACCTTTTTAAAATATATCAAGGTAAAAGGCGTGCAGAAATTTCTTCCCAAGGGTTATCCCATAAAGGTATTTATATATCAACATTTTCCGTTAGTTTATATCAAGCTTTACGGAAGTTTGCGAAAGGCGTAGTTATGAATCAGAATAAAGTGGTGTTATATGCCCACGCAGGCAGCGGAAATCACGGTTGTGAGGCATTAGCCAATACCATATGTAAAATGATAAAAAAGCCGGTAGTATTAGTTACCAATAGTGTGGAAGAAGACGAACATTATTCATTGAGTGAGTTATGCGAAATTGTACCGGAACAAAATATTCGTAAGAAGAAGTTAATGCATATCCTATACTATGGATGGAGACTATTGACAAAAGACAAAGAGTCCTTTTTACGATATCGTTTTAAAAATGTATTGGGAAATCATAGTTGTCTTTGGAATCTGTCCATTGGCGGTGATAATTATTGTTATGAATCCATGATACATGATTTAATATTAACCAATCGTATGTTTCACCGTAACGGTGGGAAAACCCTCCTTCTTGGTTGTTCTATTGAGCCGGAATCCTTGAAAAGCCGAGAATTGGTAGCCGATATGATGCTCTATGATGCCATTTTTGCAAGGGAGTCTATTACCTACAATGCGTTAAAAGAAGTAGGAGTTAAAAATCTCTATTTATATCCGGATTCTGCATTTACTTTGGATACCAAATATTTGCCTTTGCCGGAAGGATTTCAGGTAAATAATACAGTGGGAATTAATATTAGTCCTATGATTGTTGAAAATGAAACTTCTGTTGGAATGACTATGAAGAATTATAAAGCGTTGATACAGTATATTTTGGAAAACACAGATATGAGTGTTGCTTTGATTCCTCATGTTGTATGGAGCAGAAATGATGATAGAGTGACTATAGAGGAATTATATTATTTCTTCAAAGATGAGCCCAGAGTAGTGAAACTGGGAGATTGCAGTTGTGAAGAATTAAAAGGTTATATTAGCAGATGTCGTTTCTTCATCGGAGCCAGAACTCATGCAACCATAGCAGCATATTCCAGTAAGGTGCCTACTTTGGTTGTAGGGTATTCTGTGAAAGCAAAAGGAATTGCGAAAGATTTGTTTGGTACTCATGAAAAATATGTGGAACCGGTACAAAACTTGGAAACAGAAGAACAATTATTAGCGGCTTTTCAATGGCTGTATAGTGAAGAAAAAAATATAAAGAAAAAATTAGAAGAAGTAATGCCTGCTTATGTTGAAAAGGCAAAAGAAGCAGGAGATATGTTGCAAAAGCTTATGGGAGAAGCATAAATGTTAGTTGTTATAGCAAGTTGGATATACTATTTTGCATTATGTTTGTTAATAGGAATAGAAATAGAGCAATTGTTGGTTAAGCTACTGAAAGGGAAGTGGAAATTTCAAATTATCGACTTTTTAGTAACAGGTATTGTGGGAATCACTATTTATGCATCCTTTTTTAGCTTGTTCTATAAAGTAGGAATGATTGCTCATATTGTGTTATTTCTTGGAGCAGTCTATAGTGGATTGCGAAATAAAGAATTCATAAAGCGATTAGGGCAGGATGGTAAAAAAATTGTTTTCTCATGGGAAGGATTTTTTTTCTTTTGTATGATATTGGCTATTGCTTTCTTTACGTCCAGAGGAAATTTTCATACCGATACTAATATATATCATGCACAAAATATTCGTCTCTATGAAGAATATGGAATTATCAAAGGTATGGCAAATTTACAGTTACATTACGGCTATAATAGTTTATATTTGGCTTTTGCAGCGATCATGTCACTTAGTTGGTTGTTGCCTTGGTCGCTTCATACGACTACTGGATTTATCGAAATCATTTTATGTTTGTATGCTTTGCATCATCTCAAGGGATTTCGTAAGCATACAGTTCATTTGGAAGATGCCGGTTGTGTAGCTATTTTATTATATGCTTTTGTAAATGTTACAGGAAGTATGTCACCGGCAACGGATTATCCAACCATGTTTTTGACAATCTATATGATTACAGTGTGGTTAAGAGCTATTGAGAAAAGGGCGCATTACTGTGTCTATGCTCTGCTGAGTGTGTTTGGTGTATTTTTAGGAACTATGAAGCTTTCGGCGATTGCCATGGCTTTTGTGGTAATCTATCCTGCATGCATTTTGATACAAAAGAAAAAATGGAAAGAAATAGTTATTTATATTGGCATGGGAATCTTGGTGTTAGCTCCTTATCTGATACGTAATGTGATTCTGTCCGGATGGCTGATTTATCCATTTGAAGCTATTGATATATTTGATGTAGATTGGAAAGTACCTTTGGAATATTTGTTAGTAGATGCTAATCAGATTAAAGTATGGGGGAGATGCCTTTACAATGTAGCGTTAATTGATATGCCGATGAAGGAGTGGATACCCATATGGTTAGAGCATCAGGAGAGATATGAACAGATGCTGCTTTTAGCCAATATTGTGAGTTTGGTTTTGAGTGGATATTCTATTTTCTATCAATGGCTAAAAAAATTGGAAATTAGAACTGAGTTATTAGTTTTATATATAGGATTGCTAACATCTGCGGTTTTGTGGTTTGTCATGGCACCATTTATTCGTTATGGTTTAGGTTTCTTATTGGTTTTACCTATTCTTGGAATTGCTGTTTGGTTTGATGGAGAAAAAAAAGGACTGTATAGTATTGTGAGCGGATGCATGGTGTTACTAATATTTCTATGCTTTACTTCTTATATAGACCGCTATTTTACAGATGCAGGTGTATTTGTAAAACAAAGACTAATGGATCCTTATTATGTTGTACAAAAAGATTATGATGATGGAAGCACCAAAAGTGTAGTAATGAATGGAAATACTATCTATTACAATGATTATATCAAGGAAGAAGGGGAGAGAAACAGCTACCACTATTTCCCTAATACTTGTTACGAAATGATGTTAAATAGAACTACTTTGGTGAGTGAAAATATGAAAGATGGGTTTATTCCGAAAAGTGAGGGTATAGAATGAGGGATTTTTATAAAAAATCTATCAATTTTCTTGATTCTAAAAAAATAGGAATTATAGTAGGAATTTTATTTTTGCTTAGTTTACTCCCAATCATTTACGTGGGAATGTATAATTACGCTACCGGTGATGATTACTGGTATGGTCTGTATACTCATAGAGGGTGGGTAGAACATGGATTTATAGGTGCTATCAAAGGTGCTTTTGAAACTGTGGCAATTTTTTATAAGAATTGGCAGGGTACATGGTTTACCGTTTTTCTATTTAGTTTAGCACCCAGTAATTTTGTGGAGGGCACCTATTGGATTACGGTATTTATTGCACTAGGAATGACAATAGGTAGTTTTGCATATTTGGCCAACTATTATTTGGTAAATATACTGAATTTTACGAGAGGAGCAATGATTACCATTGTTTGTATGATTTCTTATCTTGGGATTCAGTATATGTATAAAACCACATCCGGTTTGTATTGGTTTAATGGAGTGATGCATTACTGTGTTCCGTTTTTCCTGGGAGCATTAGCAATTGTTCATACTCATAAATTTGTAAGAGAGAAAAAGAAAAAAGACTATGTGGTTTTATTTCTTGCCTTTACCTTATTAGGTGGGAGCAGTTATTTGGCACCTATTACGGCGAGTTTAACAGCCGTACTAATACTATTGTCTCAAATAAAAATACGAAAATGTGAATTTAAAAATAAGAAGTTTAGCTTTGATTTTGATAAAAGAAACCTTTGGGTGCTGGCAGCTCTAATGGCGGAAGTTGTTGGATTATTGATTAGCTTTCTATCTCCGGGAAACAGCGTTCGAGGAACAGAGGAGTTTGGATTTGACTTAAAATGGGCTCTGGAGTGTATTTACTATGCCATTGACCGAGGAATTTATTTGGGGGAAGATTATTTCTTGAAAAATGGTGTAACTACCATGATGTACGTGCTTATTTTTTTCCTTTTGTGGAGTCAACTATGGAGATGCGATCGAGAAAACATAAAATTCCGGTACCCTTTATTCTACGTTGTATTTTTAAATGGAATTTATTGGTCAAGTTACACACCGGAAATATATTCCAGGTCAGACGTTTCCGGCGGCGTACATAATACCTATTTACATGTATTTTTGATTGTAACTTTAGGATGTATGATTTTTGTTCATGGATGGGCACAAGATAAGCTTGTAGTATATTGGAAGAAAAAAGCGGAGAAGGCAGATAAGAGCTACGAAGAGATTCGGGACAATAGTATATTTTATGAAAAAAAATATAAGACCTATATTATGGCACCGATTTTAGCTGTTGGTATTATTATTTTGGGAATCGTTATGTGTTTTTCTAAGGTTTCCACAACCAATAAGGCTTGTATGGAATATGCTAAAAGCGGACGAATGGAACAATATGCGCAGGTAAGACAGGAACAACATAAAATCTTGTCTGATGAAGCTATTGAGGATGCATTAGTTCCGGAAATGGGAGATCAATATCCGCTTTTAAATATGTATATGCGAGAAAATGCAGATGATAGTAGGAATATTGACAGAGCATTATATTATGGTAAAAAGAGTGTAAGAGTTTATATGGTGGAGTAAATTGGGAAGATTACAGCAAACAACAAAAAACATTGCATTTGGTTATATAGGAAATATTACATCATCGGTTCTTGGATTTGTGCTAAGAACCGTGTTTATTATGAAGCTGGATGAAACCTTACTAGGTGTTAATGGATTGTATACCGGTGTTTTATCTATGCTTTCTATGGCAGAGTTAGGGATTGGTACGGCTCTGAATTATAGCTTATATGGACCGGTAGCCAGAAAAGAATATGATAAGATTAAATCTTATATGCGTTTATATAAAAAATCCTATTGCATCATAGGGATTGTGGTAGCAGTTATAGGTTTGGCTTTGGTTCCATTTTTAAAATATTTTATTAAAAGTCCCGGTGATTATGGGATACAGGAATTAACGATTTATTATCTGATCTTTTTGTTCAATACGGTAAGTACGTATTTTGTATCATATAAATACAGTCTCGTGAATGCAGAACAGAAGAACTATATTCAGACAAATGTACTTACTATAACAAAACTGGCAACTACAATTTTGCAGATGATTGTTTTACTACTTACAGCTAATTTTTTCTTTTATCTATTAACAGCGGCAGTAGTAGAGTTGGTACAAAAGATATATGTAAGCCGTTACTTGGATAAGCGATATCCTTATTTGAAAGATAAGGATGTGAAACCTTTAGAAAAAGAAGAGACAGATATTATTATAACTAAAACCAAGGCGTTAATATGCTTAAAGGTAGGAGATGTTGCCAGACTGCAGACAGACAGTATTATTATTTCTTCCTTTATTAAAGTATCTATCGTAGGAATGGTAGACAACTATAACATGGTAATTAACTCTATATCAGCCTTTGTAAATATTATTTTTAATTCCGCTATTTCCAGCTTTGGAAATCTGATTGCTACAGAATCCAAACAGAAGCAGTATGAAATCTTTAAAATCTATCGTTTTGCGGCCAATTGGATTTATGGGTTATCGGCGGTAGGATTTTATTTATTGTTATCTCCGTTGATTCAGATATGGCTAGGGGAACATTGGTTATTAAGTGAATTGGTAGTAGGTTTGGTTCTATTAGATTATTATTTTAGAGGCGATAGAATCGTCATGGCGAATTTTAAGACTGCAGCAGGAGTATTTGAACAGGATAAGTTCCTTCCGCTGTTGCAAGGAGCTGTAAACCTTGTTATTTCTATTGTGTTGGTACAGCAAATTGGTTTGGTAGGAATCTATATCGGAACTGTAATTTCCGGAATTATTGCTAACGTGGTAAAACCATTTATTGTATATCCTATATGCTTTGAAAAAAGTGTGGGAGAGTATTTTAAGGATTATTTGTTGTATTTAATTCCCACTTCCTTGATCTTGGTAATATGTTCCATCTTAAAAAGCTTGATTTTAAAGGAAGTTACACTGCCTGGATTAATAGTTATGGGAATTTTAATCGTAATGGTGTATAATGTAATATGGGTTATGTCTTTTTTTAAGACAAAAGAATTTCAATATATGGTAGGTGTATTGAAAGAAAAAGTGCTGGGTAAATTATTATGATGATTATAAAAATCAGTGGTGGACTTGGAAATCAGCTACAGCAGTATGCATTATATGAAAAACTAAAGTCCATAGGAAAAGATGTCAAAGTGGATTTTAGTTGGTTTAAAGACACTAAGGAAAGATTAACCGGAAGAGATTTAGAATTAGATTACTTTCCGAATATTCAATATGAAGCTTGTACCAAACAGGAGTTGGAAACTGTTTTGGGAAAGAGAAATATGGCTGTTAAGATGTTGGAAAAATTACATCTGAAAGAAAGTAAATTATATTTTGAGCATCAAATGTATGATGAAGCTATCTTTGCAATGGATAATAAGGTGTTGCAGGGCTATTTTGCGTGTGAAGGATATTATTCGGATATCCTGTCAATCTTGCAGGGAAGATTAGAGTTTCCTAAGGAAAAAAGTGAAGAGAATATGAGAATGGCACAGAAAATGGAAGAGTCAAATTCTGTCAGCATACATATTCGCAGGGGAGATTATCTGAATCCGGAAAATAGAGAGATTTTTGGAGACATTTGTACAGAAGTATATTATGAAAAGGCCATAGATTATGTGAAACAACGTGTAGAGAATCCACAGTTTTTCATCTTCTCTGATGATATAGAGTATGTAAGCAAGAAGTATGTTGGAAAAGAATATACCATTGTAGATATTAACCATGGAAAAGACAGCTTCTATGATATGTACTTGATGACTTGTTGTAAACATAATATTTGTGCAAACAGTACCTTTAGTTTTTGGGGGGCAAGATTAAATAAAAATCAAGAAAAGATGATGATTCGTCCATTGAAACAGAGAAATAATTGCGATTGGTATGAACCAAATCGTATGAAAGAGCTTTGGAAGAATTGGATATTTATAGATGAAAAAGGAATTGTACAGTAAATTGAGAATGAAAAAATTGGCAGAGAAAATCACAGAAAAACAGATTAGTATAGTGATGTTGGTAGCTTTTTTGATAAGCTTGGTTCCAATACTTATGTTGGCAAAATATAACTATCCGGGGGCGGATGATTTTTCTGCAAGCTATACCTTAAGACATGCCTGGATAGAAACTGGGAATGTAGGAGCAGTATTGGAGAAAGCAGTGGAATATGTTAAGTATACCTACATGGCATGGTCCGGGTTATTTATGTCTATGTTTTGGACTTGCTTACAACCGGGAGTTTTTGGAGAACAGTATTATGGTATTACTACTGTTATTAGTATTCTTCTTCTTTTAATGGGAGGATTCTATTTCGTACATGTACTGATTGAAAAATATTTAGGCGGAAATCGAACACAGGTAATGAGTATAGGATCTATTTATTTGTTTCTAATCATTCAGTGTATGCCTGATGGAAACGAAGGTTTGTATTGGCATTCAGGGGTAGTGAATTATACATGGGCGTTTGCTTTTCTACTAATGCTTACGGGGATTACCTTATCTATGATGAAAGAAAAGTGCGGTAAGAAGAAACTTATAAAAGTGAGTTTATCGTTTGTATTGGCAATCTTTGTTGGTGGTGGGAATTTTATCACTGCTCTGCAGGGATGTATCTGGTTAACATTACTGACTATTTTCTCTTTAATTATTGGAATTAAAGAGAAGAAATATACACTGAATGAGTTGTTAAAGGAAAAAAAAGAACTATTTATTCCCGTGCTAACAATACTTACTGCCTTTGCCATTAGCGTGTTGGCACCTGGAAATCAGGTGAGAATGGCGGGAGCAGGAGGAGGATTAAGTCCAATCAAGGCAATAGTGGTATCTTTTATATACTGTTTGGAAATGCCTATAAAACAATGGTTTAGTTTTCCGATTGTATTGATTTTGGCCTTGGCAGTTCCTTTTATGTGGAACGTGGTGAAGAAAAGCCAGATTGTCTATTCAAATCCGGGTGTGGTAGCGATTTTAGGATATTGTGTAGCATCCGCAGCCTATACACCGAATCTATATGCA
The DNA here is from genome assembly GCA_017558145.1 of Lachnospiraceae bacterium. Taxonomy (GTDB): domain Bacteria; phylum Bacillota; class Clostridia; order Lachnospirales; family Lachnospiraceae; genus SFDP01. The sequence continues at coordinate 60,178 of JAFYWF010000100.1, read as the reverse complement.
CAAGGAAATATGCTTGCAGGCAGATTACATGATACAGCATATTTTGTGTTTGTTACTATCTTAATGATAGTTATGTTCTATATTATAGGTTGGTTGCAGCAGACTATGGATATTGAACGAATGAATTGCAATGAAGGTTATCTATCTGAAAAGATGTTTCTCTATGTCATGGGCATGAGTCTATTTTTAGTAGGAACTTCTATGCTTCATATAGCCATAAATGACGGAGATACTTACATCGGCAGCGAAGCAATGATGTGTATTATATCGGGGCAGGCTGAAACATATGCAAGAGAAAATCAATTAAGATTAGAAATGTTCCATGATAGTAATATGAAAAATGTTGAAGTTAGCGGTTTCTCTAATCCACCAGAATTGTTACATTTTCAAGATGTGACTTGGGATGAAAATGATTGGGTAAATCATGCGGTAGCTAGATATTATGGAAAAGATAGTGTGAGAAGAATGAATTAATAAATGAGGAATACGAAATGAGTAAGAAATTAAATGGAACAGTCATTGTAACATATCGTTGTAATGCAAGATGTTCTATGTGTAATAGATATAAAGCGCCTTCCAGACCGGAAGAAGAATTAACTATTGAAACAATTAAAAAATTACCAGAAATGTACTTTACAAATATTACTGGTGGAGAACCATTTATTCGTACAGATTTAAAAGATATTGTAAGAGAATTATATAAAAAAAGTGATAGAATTGTAATTTCTACGAATGGATTCTTTACAGATAGAATTATTGATTTGTGTAAAGAATTCCCACAGGTTGGTATTCGTATCTCAATTGAAGGATTGGAACAAACGAATAATGAGATACGCGGGTTGGAAGATGGATTTAATAGAGGCTATACAACGCTCAAAAAACTTGTAGAAATGGGAATGAAGGATGTAGGATTTGGAATGACAGTTCAAGATAAGAATGCTCCGGATTTGGTTCCTTTATACAAGTTATCGGATGAGATGGATATGGAATTTGCTACTGCATCTTTACACAATAGTTTTTATTTTGTGGAAGCGAAAAATATTATTAAAGATCGACCTATGGTAGCAAAGCATTTCGAAGATTTAGTAAATGAATTATTAAAATCTAATAGTCCGAAGAAGTGGTTTAGAGCATATTTTAATCATGGATTGATAAATTATATTTATGGACAAAAAAGATTATTACCATGTGATATGAGTTTTGATACTTTCTTTATTGATCCTTATGGAGATGTTATGCCATGTAATGGAACTAAAGATAAAGAAGTTATGGGTAATCTCAATGAGCGAAGTTGGGACGAACTGTGGAATTCAAGTGAGGCAGAAGCAGTACGTAGTAAAGTAAGATGTTGTGATAGAGATTGTTGGATGATTGGTTCGGTATCGCCAGCAATGCATAAATATATATGGAAACCAGCTGTGTGGGTAGTATTTCATAAACTTAAATTTTGGACAAATAAAAAATATAGTATGTACGAAAATAAAATTGTGCGTGATTTAAGGGACGGGAAAGTGTCTACGGAAGAACTTGACAAATGTAGTACATGTGATATGTGTGCAGTTGTTAATAATGGGTTAAGTGAAGCGTCTATGGAACAGTTGAAGGATAGAACTGGAGAAGAGATTGTAGATGCGGATATTGCAAGTCAAATCAATGGTGCAAATAAATAATAAAAAGCAATAAGAGGAAAAATAATGAGAATACTTTTGGTAAATTATAGATATTTTGTTTCTGGCGGACCAGAAAGATATATGTTTAACATTAAAAAAGTGTTAGAGGAAAAGGGGCATGAAGTTATTCCGTTTTCAATTCATTCGAATAAAAATGTATTAACAGAATATTCAAAATATTTTGTTGAACCTATAGGAAGTAGAGATGCTACTTATTTTGAGGAATGCAAGAAAACACCAAAAGTAATTTGGCAGATGCTAAGTAGAAGTATATACTCATTGGAAGTGAAAAAAGCTATTCAGAGAGAAATTAAAGAGGTTAATCCTGATTTGGTGTATATTATTCACTTTGTAAATAAATTATCCCCGAGTGTAATACGGGGCGCAAAGCAAATGGGTTTGCCAGTAGTATTAAGGCTGTCTGATTATTTTCTATTATGTCCAAGATTTGATTTTTTATATAATAAGAAAATATGTGAAGAGTGCTTAACTAAAGGATATGGCCAGTGTATTAAAAAAAGATGTGTAAAAAATTCGTTGTTTGCATCGATGGTAAGAGTATTATCTATGAAAATTCATAATTGGATGGATATATATAGAGATGTTGATATGTTTATAACTCCATCTGAATTTTTAAAAAAGAAATTGATAGACAATGGGTTTGATAAAGAAAAGATTACATGTATTCCTACTTTTACGGAAGTGACTAAAAGTATTATAGAACCGTCAGTAGGGGAATATGGGTTGTATTTTGGGAGAATTACAGAAGAAAAAGGTGTAGAAACGGTTGTAAAAGCTTATGAAATGTTACCAGAACATAAGGTGAAAATTATGGGTGATGATACAACGGAAGAAGCAATTAAATTAAAAGATCATTGTGCTGAAAAGAATTTGAGCAATATTGAATTTGTTGGTTTCAAGCAAGGAGAGGAGTTAGAAGAAATAATTCGAAATTCTAGATTTGTATTGATTCCATCTATTTGGTACGATAATCTTCCAAATACTGCATTAGAGGCATTTCGCAATGGGAAACCTGTAATTGCTAGTAATATAGGAAGTTTACCTGAGTTAGTAATAGATTCGTATAATGGGTATCTTTTTACAGCAGGTAATGTGCAGGAATTGGTTGCTGCTATTGTTAGATTAAATGATGAAAAACAAGTATTGAAAATGGGTGGCAATAGTTTAGAACAACTGAAAACTAGATTCTCTGTAAATAAGCACTATGTAGAATTAATGAATATTTATAGTCAGTTAGTATAATATGGTGGTTGATAGCGTGGAAAATGTGTTAATAAAAGTAATTAAGCATCCTGAAAAAATAATATATGGATTTGAAAGATTAGGATTATTAGATTGGATAAGTGAAGAAAGGTATATAAAAATTGTTTATAGACTAGCATTTGGAAGAAAACTACATTTGAATAATCCACAAGCATTTACGGAAAAAATTAATTGGTATAAGCTTTTTTGGCGAGAACCACTGATGAAAGTATGTGCAGATAAGTATGAGGTTAGGAAGTATGTTCAAGAGTGTGTTGGAGAAAAATATTTAAATGAAATTTATGGTATATGGGAAGATTTTGATGAAATAGATTTTGAAATGTTACCAGAAAAATTTGTTTTAAAGCCAACAAATGGTAGTGGAGATGTGGTAATTTGTGAAAACAAAAAAACATTTGATCAAAAAAAGGCAAAGAAAGTATTAATGTCGAATAAGAAAAGGCATTTTTCGTCAAAAACAAAAGAGTGGGCATATTATAATTTACCATTTAGAATTGTAGCTGAGAGGTATATAGAGAGCGATGATTGTAATCAAATAAAGGATTATAAATTTTTTTGTTTTGATGGAGAACCGAAATTTTTGTTTGTTGCGTCAGAGCGTGGTAGCGATAATTTGAAGTTTGATTATTTTGACATGGAATGGAATTGGTTACCAGTAAGAAATGCACATGACCATAATCCAAATTTAGAAAAACCTGGATGTTTTTCGGAAATGGTTACAATAGTACGGAGACTGTCAAAAGCTTTTCCGCATGTTCGAGTAGATTTATATGAGGAGCAAGGAAGAGTGTTGTTTGGGGAGATGACATTTTATCATTTTGGCGGATTTACAACATTTGAGCCGGATGAATGGGATTATAAATTTGGAAAGTATTTCAATTTGAATAACATAAAAAGGAGTAAGTAGATGAAGTCAATTGTAGTAATTATGCCTTCCATGATTGGTGGAGGTTCAGAGAGAGTATTGTCAGTTTTGATGAATTCTTTGATTAAAAAGAAATATCAAGTAGTTCTTGCATTAATCAAAAAGGATGCTGTAATAGAGTATAACCTTGATAAAAAAATTATTGTTGAAAAGAATGAGAAGATCGGGAAAAATAAAATTCACAATATATGGTTGGAGATAACGTATATTCGACATATTATGAATAAATATGCGACTGCAACTTGTATATCCTTTATCAGCATGTATAATTTGTATACAATAATTGCATCAATTGGAAGAAGAGTAAATGTTATAGTATCTGAACGCTGTGATCCAAAAAGAAGTTTTAAAAAATATAAGAATACGATGGACAAATTAAGACAAATACTCTATAAAAAAGCCAATTATGTTGTGTTTCAGACAAAAGAAGCAAGTGAATATTTTGAAGGTTTAAAGAATACTAGAATTATTCCTAACCCTTTGGCAAATGATTTACCGGAAAAATATAATTACGATGATGAAAAAATATTTGTAGCTATTGGAAGATTAGAGGAACAAAAAAATTATAAAATGTTAATACAAGCAATGAATATTGTTTGTGATAAATTTCCAGAAGTGAAATTGAAAATATATGGAAAAGGAATAAAAGAAGAAGAATTAAGGGCGTATACTAATTCGCTAAAATATAGTGAGCAGATTATTTTTGAAGGATTTACAGATGAAATACATTCGGAATTATTGAGTGCTTACGCATATATATCTTCATCTGATTATGAAGGCATTTCAAATGCAATGTTAGAAGCACTTGCAATAGGAGTTCCATGCATTTGTACTGATTGTCCGGTGGGTGGAGCAAGAGAATTTATAGAAGATCATGTGAATGGAATTTTAGTAAAAGTGGGAGATACGCAAGGAATGGCAAATGCTATTATAGAATTATTAGAATATCCCAATAATCGAGAGTGTTATGGAAATAAAGGAAAATTAATAAGAAAGAAAATAAATGTAGACAAAATAGTATCAATTTGGGAAACACTTTTTGAGTAGAAATGTATAAGGTATACGAATATTATGCAAAAAAAAGATAGAGTAATTAAATGGATTGAGAAAAATTTTGAAAGATTAGCAAGATATCATTTACTTAATTGGATGCCTGATAAAGTATATTTGAAAATTAAGTTTTTTTTGAGATTCAAAAAAAAATTAAACCTAAATAATCCAATTACGTTTAATGAAAAAATGCAATGGTTAAAAATATATGATAGAAAACCAGAATATGCGATAATGGTTGATAAATATGAGGTAAAAGAATATGTAAAAAGTATAATCGGAGAACGGTACATTATTCCAACATTAGGAAGATGGCAAAGATTTTGTGATATAAATTTTGATGTATTACCAGAACAATTTGTTTTAAAGTGTACACATGATTCAGGTGGAATAGTGATTGTTAGAAACAAAGATGAATTTAATAAACAACTTGCAAAAAATAAATTAGAAAAATCCTTACGTAATAATTATTATTGGTTGGGAAGAGAATGGCCGTATAAACATACAAAACCACAAATTATAGCTGAAAAGTATATGGAGGATCGCAACAACACGAATTTGTCCGTGTATAAAATTTTTAATTTTCAGGGGCAACCGAATATTATTCAAGTAATACAAAATGATAAATTACCGAATGAGACAATTGATTATTATACCACTGATTGGAAAAAATTAGATTTTAGACAAAATTATCCTAATAGTAATATGTTATTAAGAAAACCTGTGTTATTAGGTGAAATGTTGAGTTTGGCCAAACAGTTAAGTCGGGGATTTTCATTTATTAGAACAGATTTTTATATAATAAATGAGGAAATATATTTTTCAGAATTTACTTTTTATTCAGATGCTGGTTTTGCTAAATTTGAACCTGAAAAGTGGGATTTCTTATTAGGGGAAAAAATTATTTTATAAATAAAATAATAGAAAAATAGAGTTAATAAAATATTTTATTATATTCGGAGATAAGAAATATAAAAGGGAAATAGAATAATGACAAATGAAATATTGGTGAGTATATTATGTATGACATATAATCATGAGAATTATATTAAGGATACATTAGAAGGATTTATAAATCAAAAAACCGACTTTAAATATGAAATAATCGTTAATGATGATGCCTCAAGTGATAAAACACCGCAAATTTTAAAGAATTATGAAAACAAATATTCACATTTTTTTTTCCCAATATATCAAGTAGAGAATCAATATTCGAAAGGAGTCGATATTGTAGTAGATATTTTGCTTCCTAAAGCAAGAGGGAAGTATATAGCATTTTGCGAAGGCGATGATTATTGGATAGATGAATATAAATTACAAAAACAAGTCAATGCCTTAGAAACAAACTTAGAGGTAGATGGTTGTGTTCATCGCGTAAAAGTAGTCTCTGAAAAGAATGGAACAGATATAAGATTTTGCGCTCCGGAAAATATGGATACAATTATACCAACAAGTAAAGTTATTTCAGAAGGTGGTGGATATATTGGGACATGTTCCATCATGTATAGAAAAGAAGTTGCTAGTTATAGATTTGCATTTGAAGACGTTATAAACTTTGATTATACTTATCAAATTAAAATGTCTTTAAAAGGAGGCGTTATATATTTAAATGATTGTATGGGGGTATATAGAATAAATACAATTGGTTCGTGGTCATCTATAATAACGAAAGACAGTGAAAAAGCAAAAATACATTTGAATAAGGTACTTAATATGCTTATACAATTAGATCAGGATACGGGAAATAAGTATGATTTTGCAATAAAATGTGCAATAGGAAGAGCATATATGGAGTATTTTTTAAGAGAAGGAAGGGTATTAGCAGTCTTGAAGAAAGAATATTATCAATATTTTAAATTGTTAAATTTAAGAGTGCGTATAGGATATTATAAGAGTGCAACGATAATTAAAATAAAAAGAATTTTAGGAAGGCTTGGATTTATATAATTATTTGCAAACTAAAAGAAACACATTATTGTTAGATTAAAAATAATTAATATTATATTTAAAAAGGATATATATGAAAGAACAAAAAAATTCAAAACATAATATTTTATCTTCTTTTATTTGGAAATTTGGAGAACGTATACTAGCTCAAGTTGTTAGTCTAGTGATCTCGATAATCTTAGCGCGTTTATTAACTCCTGAAGATTATGGCGTTGTAGCATTAGTTATGATTTTTATAACAATTGCAAATGTCTTTGTTTCTAGTGGCTTAGGGAATGCACTTATTCAAAAAAAAGAGGTAGATAATATAGATTTTTCATCGGTATTCTTTGTTAATATAATTATCTCAATTATAATATATTTGATATTGTTTGCTTTAGCACCAACAGTTGCGAATTTCTTTGACATGCCTGCAGTATGTTTAATAATTAGAGTTTTAGGATTACGGATAATAATTGCAGCAATCAATTCTGTGCAACAAGCGTATGTTAGTAGAAATATGTTGTTTAAAAAATTTTTTTGGTCTACGTTAGGAGGGACTTTGGTTTCAGGGTTACTTGGTGTAGGAATGGCATATAAAGGATATGGTGTTTGGGCATTGGTTGTTCAATATCTTGCTAATACATGTGTGGATACAGTTATACTTTGGTTTACAGTTCGTTGGAGACCAGAAATGAAGTTTTCGTGGCTAAAGGCTAAGGGATTAATTTCATATGGTTGGAAATTATTACTTTCATCACTTTTAGATACAGGATATAGACAAGTAAGAAGTTTAATTATAGGTAAATTTTATACATCAAGTGATTTGGCGTTTTATAATCAGGGAGAAAAATATCCAAGTCTAATTGTTACGAATATTAATACATCAATAGGTAGTGTAATTTTCCCAGTTATGGCTCAAAATCAAAATAATAGAGAAGAGATAAAAAGATTAACAAGAAAAGTTATTAGGACTAGTTCATATATTATGTGGCCTACTATGATCGGCTTTTCTGTTTGTGCAGAATCATTGGTTAGATTAATTTTAACTGAAAAATGGTTACCTTGTGTACCATATATTAGTATATTTTGTTTGTCCTATGGATTTTGGCCTATTCATACAGCAAATTTACAAGCAATTAACGCAATGGGACGTAGCGATATATTTTTAAAATTGGAAATTATTAAGAAAACATTAGGCATTATTTTATTATTGTTTACAATAAAACAAGGACCGTTAGCAATAGCGTTAAGTTTGATCGTAGTTGATATAATTAGTTTGTTTGTTAATTCCTATCCAAATAAAAATCTTCTAGGTTACGGATATGTAGAACAAATAAAAGATGTAATTCCGACATTATTGTTAACAATAGCCATGGCAATTATCATATATCCAATCAAGTATATAATTAATTTTGATTGGCTTATTATTTGTACTCAAGTTGTCTTTGGAATAATAGTATATTTGATTTTATCATTAAAAACGGAGCAAGATGTCTTGAAGTATTTTTTTGATTTGTTGAAACAAAATAAAAAATAAGAATAAAGGAGCAATTGATATGAATAACAAAATTCTGGTGACAAAATCATCAATGCCTGAGCTAGAAGAGTATGTAGATGAAATCTCATCTCTGTGGGATAGTTGTTGGCTTACCAATATGGGACCTAAGCATCAGAAATTTCAAAAAAAATTGTGTGAATATATGGAGACACAAAACATAGAATTGTTAGTAAATGGCCATATGGCATTGGAACTCACATTGCAAGCAATGAATCTACAAGGTGAGGTTATTACAACACCATTTACATTTGCATCTACAACACATGCAATTGTGCGAAATGGTCTCAAGCCAGTTTTTTGTGATATTGATCCTGTTACATATTGCATGGATGTAAATAAATTGGAAGGACTCATTACTGATTCTACGTGTGCTATTATGCCTGTACATGTATATGGAAACATTTGTAATGTAGAGGAAATAGAACGTATTGCACAAAAATATGAATTAAAAGTAATATATGATGCGGCGCATAGTTTTGGTGAGAAGTATAAAGGGAAAAGTATAGCTCAATTTGGAGATGCATCATGCTTTAGTTTTCATGCGACTAAAGTATTTAACAGTATAGAAGGCGGTGCAGTTTGTTTTAAAGATGGTGTACTAGGAGAAAAGTTATATGATTTGAAAAATTTTGGTATTCACGGCCCGGAAGAAGTGGCTGAAGTTGGTGCAAATGCAAAGATGAATGAATTTTGTGCTGCTATGGGGATATGCAATTTACGTCATATAGAAGAGGAAATTGAAAAAAGACGTATTATAGTAGAAAGATACAGAGAGAAATTAGATTCTATTGAAGGACTTATATTAAATATAAATCAAAAAGAGGTTAAGAGTAATTATGCATATTTTCCGGTGATTTTTGAAGAAAAAATATTTGGAGCAAGTAGAGAAGAGATATTTAAAAAATTGGCCCAAAATGGAATAGGGGCAAGAAAATATTTTTATCCTTTAACAAATACTTTTGAATGTTTTCATGGAAGCTATAATGTAATGGAAACACCAGTGGCTTTACATATAAGTAAAAGAGTACTTACGCTTCCGTTATTTGCAGAGCTTGATTTAAAAGAAGTAGATAGGATATGTGATATTATAATTGAATGCAAATGTTAGTAATCAAGAAATTGTGATAAATCTCTAATCATTAGTTTTTATACATTTATTATTGGCGTGAAAGGATTAAAATAAAATGAATAGTTTAAGATATGCTGTCTATGTATCTGGATCGGGAACAAATATAAAAAAAGTACTTCAACGTAAAATTAATTTAATTAGCAAAATAAAAATTATAATTACAGATAATGCTAATATTGAACTTGAAGAATTATGCAAACAAAAAAATATAAAATATAAATTATATGTACATGAAGATACAGTACGTAATAAAAGTGAAAGCTTTTCTGATTATTTATTAACCCATTTGATAGGGAATAAAATTGATTTTTGTTTTTCTTTTGGAACATGTATTTTGAAGGGAAAACTTTTAGAAATATATAAAAATAAGATTATTAACTTTCATCCATCTTTACTACCTCATTTTGCTGGATTAAATGCAATTGATAAGGCAATAGAAAGCAATGTAAAAATAATTGGAAATACAGCGCATTTTATTGATGAAAATATAGATACCGGTCCCATTATATTACAAAATGTAGTCCATGTAGAGAATTTTTTAAATAATGGTTATGAAGTGATTTTAGAAGAACAGATTGTTTTGATGGAAAAAATAGATATATTGCTAACAGAGGATAGATTACACGTAATAGATAATAAAGTGTTGATCGATAATGCAAATTATACTAAATCAAATATATATCCTGACATTTAGTTTATAAATTATCATATAAAAAAGAAAAGTAAACTTTAATTGTGTAGTAAGAAAATGTATATGGAGACATAGGTTATAATGGTAAAAGAAGATATAAGATTTAAGAAAAAAATAGGAATTATGCAACCATATTTTTTCCCATATATAGGATATTGGCAATTAATGAATGCAGTAGATCAATATGTTGTATATGATGATGTTAATTATATAAATAGAGGTTGGATTAATAGAAATAAAATATTAATAAATGGAGAGCCGAAATATTATAATTTACCTTTGTTGGGAGCGAGTCAGAACAAATTAATAAATGAGGTAAATGTTAATTTAAATGAAAGAGAAATTAAAAAAAATCTTTATATAATAAGAGAGAATTATAAAAAAGCGCCAAGTTATAATAAGATATATCCGTTGCTTGAAGAAGTGTTTTCATGTAAAAGTAATGTATTATCTGAGTATTTACTAAATTCTATTAATATAGTACGAGAATATTTGGATATAAAAACGGAAATAATTATGTCATCAAATATAAATAAAGATAATAGCTTAAGAGGTGAAAATAAAATACTTGATATATGTGAAAAATTAAAAGCGACAGAGTATTATAATGCGATAGGAGGAAAAACGTTATACCATGCTGATTTATTTGCGTGTCGAAATATAAAACTATATTTTTTAGAGACAAAATCTTTGAGATATTGTCAATTTGGAGAAGAATTTTATGAAAATCTTTCAATAATTGATGTATTAATGTTTAATGAAAGGGAGAAGGTAATAGAGTTATTGAAAGAATATACGTTATATATAGAATAAGGTTTTGTTGGTAAAGTGACAGTTGATTATAATAAGGATTATAAGTGAGTAGGCACATTAAGAAAATGAAAAGCGAGTATAATATTTAAAAAGATTTTCTTTTGTTATGAGTTTTATAAAGAGCTAAATGGACTATAGTCAAGCCAGTAGACACATTTAGTTAGAAAAAACTTTCTGGAAAGAGGCGTTAAGTCTGATTCCAGAAGAGTTCTTCTTATTGATTAGGTGTTAACAATTCCAAGAGAACCATGAGGTCTTTTGGAGTTATAGAAACCTTCAATATATTCAAAGATGGACAACTGAAGTTCTTGTAATGAGTGGTAGTTTCTACGATTAGTTTCTTCCTTTTTGAGATATTTAAAGAAACACTCGCAGTAGGCATTATCGAAAGGATAACCTTTCTTTGAAAAGGATTGCACAATATTAAGAGAATCTAATAACTGCCGAAATGCGAATGCAGTATATTGAGATCCTCGATCAGAATGGAACATTAACCCTTTTGGATGTTTGCGTTTATCATAAGCTTTTCTGAAAGCTGACATTACTAAATCAACATCTGGTTTAGACGAGATGTTCCAAGAAATGACTTTGCGAGAAAAAAGATCCATTACAATGCAGAGATAGTACCATTTACCAGCAACTTTGATGTAGGTAAAATCACGGACCCAAACAATGTTTGGACATTTTTGATTGAAGTCTTGATGTAAGTGATTTGTGCAATTGCCGGTTTCTTTCTGTCGATAATTACGGAAGGGTTTATCCGTAGCCATGCGTGGTAATTGGAGAGTTTTCATCAGGCGGTACACTCGACCGACGCTGATGTGAATGCCATAATCACGCTGAAGAACATAAGCGATTTTATAAGCACCGAGCCGTTTATTGTAATCGGCATAAATCTTAAGAATTGTTTTGGCGAGTTCTTGATTTTCTTTGGTGCGATTAGCAGGTTCTGAATTATAATGTTTGTAATAAGTGCTTCTGTTGACGCCTAATACTTTACAGAGAATTTTGATGTCATGCTGGAAGCGTAGCTTATGAACAGCTTCTAATCGTTGGTTGAGTGTGGCGTGAAGATGGCAATCGCTTTTTTTAGTATGAGGTTTTCCTCTTCAAGCTGAGCCATTCGTTTTTGAAGTTCTTTTACCTGTTTTGCAGTAAGAACTTCACCATCATCGGTTTCAACGGTGGAGTATTGTTTAATCCAACGGTTAAGTGACATAGAAGCTATGCCGTATTCTCGACAGAGAGCAGCCTGTGTTTTACCACCGGATTGATAAAGATTGACGAGAGTTCGTTTGAAGTCTTCGTCATAGCGGGTACCGCGGTTATTTGTGGACATATGTAGATACCTCCTTATTCGTGTCTACTTTATTGTAATGTGTATCAACTAAATGTGTCCACTTTTTTAATATAGATCCAGTGATGTAGAAAAATTAGTTGATAGTGAGAAATATCGGGATAGCATTAAAAGTAATGCAGATATATATATAATAGTTATGGATAAAACTAGTAAAAAAATGCTGGATATATCTGGATTTATGTTAGACACAATGGAAAAAGTAAATGTAGAATAATTTTATTGATTTATGGTGTTTTTGAGCATTTTAAAAGTCTAATGCTGCTGATTGGAGCATCAGAAGTTATTAGTTTCTAGTTAAGATAATATAAAAAAGGATTTAAGTCAAATTGCTAAAAATGAAAATGTATGATTTTATATTTACTATATACAAGTCAGGGAATAGCTAAAAATAATGTATTGACTAAAAGGTTGTATGGGATAACTGAGTAATCAATTCATCTATGAAAAGATGTTTATGGATAATATAATTGAAAATAGAGAAGTTATTTTGTATATATTGCTATCAGATATTGAGAATGTTTGATTTGAAGATGGAAAAGCAGAATTTTGTTTTGGCTGAAATTATTGATATTATTTTTGTAATCATTGAATTATACTAAGATAGTTTAGTTATTAGGGATTTGATGCAAGAATTGATAGTGACAAAAGGTATTGGTAATTAAGAATATTTAAATTTAGATTTGTAAAATATATAATAAGAAAAGAGTATATCAAAAAAGCAGGTCTAATAGAAATAGAGGAATAATGTTTGATATGAAAAAGAATATATATGATATTATTTCAATACAAGAGATAATATATTTGTTAAGTTTCCTAATATTATTTGGTGCTAGAGCAGTTGGATTATATGAAGGAAAGCTATTATATAATATTGCATTAGTATTAGGTATATTAACTTGGGGAATCAAAATTTTAGTGACAGAACATTCGGTGTTGGAATATGTAATAATTTGTTTATTGACGTTACTTGCATTGGTTATTTATAAGAATACTGGAGAAAAGGGGATTCTTTTATATTTTACAATGATGCTGGGAATGAAAAATGTATCTGTTAGAAACGTTTTTAAAGTCGGATGTGGTATACTTTCTATTTCTTATTTATTACTAGTTTTTAGTTCGATATTGGGAATTAATAACGAAATTATGTACATACAACATCGGAATGGTTGGGGAGACGTGTTTAGACATTCATTAGGCTATCCGCATCCAAATACATTGCATAATACATATGTTATATTAGTTGTCTTGATTATGTATTTAGTTGGTAAGCAAAATTGGAAAAAGCTTATGATGATATCTGTTGTAATGTTCATTGGCTCCTATTATATATATTTGTATTCTGGTAGTAGAACAGGTTTATTAACTACCGGACTTTATCTTTTTGTAAATTTTTGGTTGCAGAACAGAAAAAAAATCTTTTTTATAGAAAAAATTTTTATTTATGCATTGTATCCTAGTTGTCTTATTTTTTCTATTATAGGACCGTTACTTGTAAAAGGAAGATTATTTGATCTTATCGATAAAATACTGAACACAAGATGGAGACTATCTACGTACTATTTGCAAAATGAACCTATTTCGCTTTTTGGAGTAAGATTTAAAGAGCCCCCGACAATACATGTGATGATAGACAGTTCTTTTTTGTATTCCTTTTTACAATTGGGATTAGTTGCATTTGTTATAATTACATTTTTATTTGTTTGTATAATACATAAATGTATTAAATTAGATGCAAGAACAGAACTAGCAATAATTATAAGTTTTTGTATCATGGGTATATCGGATCCATTCATGTTTAATTTGTCCCATAAAAATTTTATATTTCTTTTTATTGGTAAGATGATTTATGATTATACAACGAGTATAGAAGTGAAAAAATTACCGATAATGGGGCGGAAGATTCAAATGTTTAAGTGTGGGAATAAAATGATTTCCTATCCTAAAATAACAATAAAAAGTAAAGTATGGAAAAAAAAAGATTGCTTAATAGGTAGTTTTGTTTTTGCATTTGCCATTATAGCAAGTGTCTGTATATATGTTATTAATACTGAACCACCTATGGCTATGTATGTAAACAAAGTGATTTGGGACGATAATATTAGAAGAGGATTTTTACAAAAATTGGAAGGACAGGGAGAAGAAGATTTTTTTACTAAGGAAGAGGTTAAAGAACTAAAGGATAAAGGAATTATAATAATTCAATATGAGAATGAAGAAACACCAATGTGTAAAGTTATCGGGGATGCACCACAGATGGAGTATAAACGTAATATAGTTAGTGTTGGATTTTGGAGCGGTATACTAGCTTTGGTAATGTGGATTATAGTAAAGAAAGGATTTGTGGAGCAAAGTTGATATAAAGGAAGCAATCGATTCCACAAAGTACTCAATACATAGACATAAGCGTATATAGTTACGAGGAAGGAATATAAATAGAATGCAAAAGAAGAGAGTTATATGGGTAGATATTGCAAAGTTTATATGTATTTTTTGTGTTATGAATTCGCATTTGGAGAGTAAAACAAAAATTCTTTTTAGTTTCTATGTTCCTTTTTATTTGTCTTTATTTTTCTTTTGTTCAGGATATGTATATAGAGGAAATGAGAGATTTAGTGTTTTTTTTCGAAAAAAAGTTAAACAATTATTTGTTCCATGGTTAGTTTTTAGTAATTTAAATATTTTATTATCACAAATTTTATCATTTAACAAGCATAAAGCATTAGGAGAAGAAGTGGTTTGGAATTTGTTGCAGATTCGTGGAAAGGGTGATGGATTGTGGTTTGTTGCAGCTTTATTTGTTGCATATTTACCATTTTATTTTGTGATATTATGGCTTAATAAAAAGGAAGTTACTGTCAAGAGACTTTGTTTTTTGGTTTGTGTTGTATGGGGACTATCATGCATATGCGATTTGTATACAAGATTTTCAACTCTAGGTTTATTTCGTTGGGGAAATAATAACCTACCATGGCATATGGAATATATTTTTTTTGCAATGTTTTATATGATTTTAGGGTATTTGTTTAGAAAAAAATTAGAAGTTCAATTTGATAAATTGAATACGAAAAAATTTTGTGCGGGTATATCTATAATATATGTAGTACTTGTATTAGCTTTTAAACATCTTTTTGGAAATAATCCTGTTACAGAAATAGTAGTCAATTATGTATTACAGCTAATGGGTATAAGTGCAGTAATATCAATAAGCAAATTTATTAAGCCCAATAAATATATATTGTATATTGGTGAAAATACGTTGTTATGTTTTGCGTTTCATGGAAAAATATATTCATTTATGCAAACAATGTTAAAGAAGATTGCTGAAGATGTATATTATTATATTTTGAATGATATCATATATTCTACTATTTTATCTGTGGTCTTGACTATTGTTCTGTCGGTAATTTTAATTATTCCTATTAAAATAACTAACAAATATTTTCCAAATCTAATTGGAAGGAAGAGAAATAGTAAGAAAAGTTAATAATTAACGTTATACGGAGCGTATGATATGTGTAAGATAAAAAAATACATTTGGATGTTAGTGTTAGGAGCATTCATATTTCATAGAGTATTAGAGGGAGTGATTTTTCCTTTTAAAATATTTGATGAATGTGTTGCATTTGTTTGTTTACCCTTTATAATTATGGAGTATTTTAAAGTTAAAAAAGGAGTTATAAGGTTAGCAAAAAATAAGCGTTTAGAACTTGTTTTTTTGGTAGCCTTTCTTTTGTGTGGATTAGTTGGTAATATTTTGTATAAATATCAGCCATTGTGGGTTGTTGGTGCATCTGCAGTATTAGCAGCAAAGTTTTTTATGATCTTAGTGTCTGCAGGTTACATTCAGAAATATTTGCAGACTGATTTACAAGAACAGGAATTATCGGTTGAAATTATTAGTTTAGCGTGGTTTGGTTATTATGTAATTTCACTAATATTTCCAAATGTGTTTGTACAGCCAGAAGCATGGGATATCTGTGCTAAGTCTTCCCTTTTGTTTGCATTACTAATTTTTTGCGAGCACAAGAGAATATGGCTGTATCGAATTTGTTTAATGTTAATGATAATTATGTTAGTGTTAAGTGGAAAAGAAAAATCATACGGAGCGATGCTTGTTTTTATAGTATTGTACTATATTATTGTACATAAAAGGGTACAGACAAAAGTGAAGTATATTATGTATATGGCAGTACCGGTAGCAATGTTAGCTTGGGAAAAAATATATGTTTATTATATTCAAGGACAAGCTAAATATCCTAAGAGTTTAATGTTGAATGCTTCTCTAAATATTGCTAAAGATTATTTTCCTATAGGTACCGGATTTGGTACTTTTGGCTCAACCTATGCTGCAAACAATTATTCACCAGTTTATTATCTGTATGGAATTGCAGAAAATGCATATATGAACGAGACGTCAAAGATGTATCTTACAGATGTGTTTTGGCCAATTTTATTTGGAGAGACCGGTGTTTTAGGAACTCTTTTTTATTGTGGATTAATTGTAATATTGTTTACACAGATTCAAAGAGTATATCATTATGATAAAAAGAAATATATGCTTTTGATTTTTATGTTTATATACATGCTTATTACAACATTTTCAGAAGCAGGTTTTATGCAACCTGTGGTAATGGGATTTGCATTTGTCATGGGAACATTGTTAGAGGAATACGAAGAAAAGCGCAATTACAAAATGCGATATTTTGATGAGGAAGAATAAGACTATTATGAAAATAGCAATGATTGGTCAAAAAGGCATTCCTTCACGTGCAGGAGGGGTGGAGATACACGTAGAAGAATTGGCTGCCGGATTAGTAGAGTCCGGGGCAAAGGTAGATGTTTATTGTAGAAAATACTATTGTAAAAATCGTGTAAAAAAGCATAGAGGAATTAACTTAATATATATTCCAACAATATCTACGAAGCATTTGGATGCAATTATTTATACCTTTTTTGCAACTATTATGGCATTGATGAAGGGATATGATGTATATCATTATCATGCATGCGGACCTTCTAGCTTATGTTGGATTCCTAAGATGTTTGGGAAAAAAGTAGTTTGCACAACACATGGATTAGATTGGAAAAGGGCCAAGTGGGGAGAATTAGGACAAAGTTATCTCAAATTTGGAGAAAAAATTATTGGTAAATATTCAGATGAGATAATTGTTTTAAATGATCCAATGAGAGATTATTTTAAACAAACATATCATCGAGATACCAATGTGATTCCAAACGGTGTGGAAGAACCTAAATTATTAGAACCACAACTAATCAAAGAAAAATGGGGATTAGAGCCAGGAAACTATATTCTGTTTTTAGGTCGACTTGTACCAGAAAAAGGAATTCATTATTTAATCGAGGCATACAAGAAGCTTAACACAGATAAAAAATTGGTGATTGCTGGTGGAAGTAGCCATTCTGATGATTATGTGGAGCAGCTTGCGGCTATGTCTATAGATAACGATGATATTATAATGACTGGTTTTGTTAGTGGACAAACATTAGAAGAATTATATTCTAATGCTTTTTTGTACGTTCTTCCTTCCGATGTAGAAGGTTTGCCAATCAGTTTATTAGAAGCTATGAGTTACAAACGTTGTTGTTTAGTAAGTGATATTAAAGAAAATACGACAACGGGTAAAGAAAATGTTTTTTCATTCAAACAGGGTAATATAGACAGTTTATATGAAGTATTAAAGGAAATTACAGAAAAGTCATATGAGGAAGTAGAGGAAATAGGACAAAAAGCGGGTAGATATGTGCTTGATACATATCCGTGGGAAAGAGTTGTTGATAAGACTGTAGATGTTTATAAGAAGTTAGGAATTGATGCTTGCAAGAGAGCGATATTAGAGAGAGCAGAAGAACATAGACAGCAATTGAAAAAAAGATTAAATATTGATTTGCCAATGGACATTTGTCCTATTCTTGGAGTAAATATATTAGTCACTAACATGGATAGGACTGTTTCTTTTGTAGAAGAAAATATTCATAAGATGTCAGGAGAATATGTATGTGTTTCTAATGGACATACAACTGTCATGTCGTACGAAGATAAAGAGTATTTGAATATTCAAAATAATGCCGTATTAGATTTTCCGGATGGAGAGCCGCTTTCTATTGTAAGTCGCCAGCGAGGGTTCAAAGAGGCACAGCGTGTTACAGGACCTGATTTTATGGAGCAGATGTTTATTCGTGGAAATGAGGGAAATGAATTAAGACATTATTTCTATGGTGGAAGTCAGGACACGTTGGATACTCTTGCTAATGTCTTAAAAGAAAAATATCCAAATCTTCAAATTGCTGGAATGTATTCGCCACCATTCCGACCATTGACAGAGCAGGAAGATCAAGATGTTATAAAAACGATTAATGAAAGTAATGCAGATATTATATGGATTGGTCTTGGTGCTCCGAAACAGGAGAGATGGATGTATGCTCATAAGGGTAAATTAAATGGACTTATGTTTGGTGTAGGTGCTGGATTTGATTATCATGCAGGTAAATTGAAAAGGGCACCATTATGGATGCAGAAAATGAGTTTGGAATGGGTCGTAAGATTGGTTCAAGATCCTAAACGATTATGGAAGAGATATTTGGTTACCAATGTGAAGTTTATGTGGTTTGTGTGGAGAGAGAGTAAAAATGCTAGATAATATGAATATGAATGTAAAAATAAAGGATTTAATTTCAAATAAAAGATTATTCTATTTAGGAATTTTCACAATTATAATGATTTTTTTTAATGTTGCTCATCCCTTAATAATATATAATACGGATGATTGGTATAATATAGGTTATATGCGAAGAGCATTACCCATATGGGGATATTTTAATCCCATTAAAGTTTTTCCAGAAACTTTAATGCCATTAACTGGTTATCTGGGAGCGTATATTATTTATCCAATTTTGGGGGATTATATACGTTCTTTGGCTGTGGCATGTGCTATAGTATTATCTTTATTTGTGCTAGTATATATTATTTCATTTGATAAGTATATAATCAAAAAATTTCAGTTATCAAGCTATGTATCCTCATTTGTTACAGTTGTATTTTTAGTTTTCCATTTTCTTTGTTTTAAAACGAAATTATATAATAACGAATTTTTATTATCATCGATAGATATTACTTGTATTTTTAACTATACAATTCCTGCTTTGTTAAATTCTTCCTTAGTATTATTTCTTTTGAGATATGATTTAAATGATGAATTGAAAAATAAAAGAAATTCTTTTAATGTAGGAATATTATGTCTTGCATTATATTTGGCACTTTGTTCTAATTTATATGAAAATGCAATTTTAGCAATTTTTGTATCCTTAGATTTATTTTATTCATTAATCGAATTGAAATTAAAGGATAAAAATATTAACAAGTTTGGTATAAAAAATAAAATACAAATTGTAGTAGTAATAGGTTGGATTTTTACTTTGATATTTGAATTAAGCGGAAAAAGAGCAATGGATTTATCTAGTGGAAAATCATTTGATATTTATGGTGCAATGCAATCATTTATAGGATTGCTTCTCCAAACTAACAAATTATTTGTTTTGATTTCTGGAATCATAGTTATTGTTTTCGGTATAATATTATTTATGAATAAAGATATAAATATTTTGAAAGAATGGATAAAATTGGTAATTACTTGTATTTTGGTATGTATATATGTCGTATTGCTTTCAGGAAAAGTATCCGTAAGCTATGCTGGTAGAAGTGATGTTTTTCTAAGCGTTGGATTTTATGTAATATTGTGTGTATGTTTTTCATTAGCATATATAATGAAAAAGGAATCTAGAATTAATATTTTTATTCCTATCATAGTCTTTATATTATTTTGTCAAGTCATTAATGCTTCCAAATCATTTAAGGATATAAATGGATATCAATTATCATGGGAACAATGTAAAAATGTAGATGATTACATTTTATTAAACATAACAGAAGCAGATCGAAAAGGACAAGATTGTTTACAATTAAGTGTTCCAAAAGGAAATGCTGATTTTTCAAATTGGCCACATGCTACGTATATGGGAAGCTTAATATCGGATACACTTTATAGACATGGAATTATTAGTAAACCTATAGCTATTGAAATAATTCCAGATGAAAATATAAATCAGAAATTTAATTTAACCTATTAATGAGATTTATAGAGTTTGTTTTTATACACACTATTAATGATATTGTTATATTAGATTTCAAACATGTAAAAAAAAGAATGAAAGGCTCTTTTGTAAATCAATTATTTTAGTCTTAATACTTTAAATGGGCAAAAATTATTTTATGAATTGATGCCTATTAAAAGAAATTTTGATTGAAAAGAAAAAAAATTATTCGATATAATAATTAAAGGAGTAGTAAGAATTATGCTATTTAATTCCATTAATTTTTTGATTTTTTTTCCATTCGTTTTAATAATATATTTTATATTACCATCAAAGATTCGTTATATTTGGCTATTAATAAGTAGTTACTATTTTTACATGTGTTGGAATCTGTTGTATAGTGCGTTAATTGCAATTTCAACCGTAATTACTTATATTTGTGGAATTATTGTAGGGGATTTAAAGGAAAATATAAAGTTTAATGATAAACAAAAAAATCATAGGATGAAATTAGTGATTACAGCAAGTTTTGTAACTAATTTAGGTATTCTTATTTATTTTAAATATACTAATTTTTTAATAGATACAATAAATCTTTTTCTAAATAAATTACATATGAATAGTATACCTGTTTTTGACATTTTATTGCCGGTTGGAATTTCTTTTTATACTTTTCAAGCATTAGGTTATACAATTGATGTATATCGCGGAAATGTAAAAGCAGAAAAAAATTTATTAAGATATGCATTATTTGTATCTTTTTTTCCACAACTAGTGGCAGGCCCAATTGAAAGATCAAAAAATTTATTATCTCAAATACAGGAAGAACCGCAGCATAAGTTATGGAATTATGAAAGAATTGCAACCGGTGTTGTAACCATGTTTTGGGGCTTGTTTATGAAGGTTGTAATAACAGACAGAGTTGCAGTACTGGTAGATCATATTTTTAAGGAATATCAATGTTATGGTTTGGTTGCACTTTCCATAGGGGCTTTGGCCTTTGCATTACAAATATATTGTGATTTTAATGGGTATTCAACCATCGCTATTGGAGCAGCCAAAGTGTTGGGCTTTGACTTGATGGATAATTTTAATACACCGTACTTTTCACAAAGTATTACAGAATTTTGGAGAAGATGGCACATTTCTCTCAGTACATGGTTTAGAGATTATCTTTATATACCATTAGGGGGAAGTAGATGTAATAAGTGGAAGCAATATAGAAACATTTTGATTACATTTACGGTAAGCGGATTATGGCATGGAGCCAATTGGACTTATGTTTTCTGGGGATTTCTTCATGGAATATATCAGATTATTGAAAAAGAGTTTACACCGCTGGTAAATAGAATTAATTTAAAATGTCATACAAAAGTAGATTCTTTTGGATATAAATTTTCAAAGATATTGTGTACTTTTGTATTTGTTGATTTGGCGTGGATTTTCTTTCGTGCGGAGTCGTTATATCAAGCAGTTCATTATATTGAAAGAATGATTAGATATAGAGATTGGTGGTCTTTATTTGACCAAAGTATTTATACATGGGGACTTGATATAACTCAAATGCATATATTATGTATGGCATTAGGTGTGTTGTTGCTTGTAGATGGAGTGAAATATATAAAGAATCAAAACTTAGCAGAATGGTTAGATGGACAATGGATTGTTTTTCGTTGGGGAGTAATTATTTTATTGTTAGTATCATGTATGGTATTTGGCTATTACGGACCAGGATTTAATTCTGCACAGTTTATTTATTTTCAGTTTTAATTTTAAGGATCGGTTTGGATGAAAAAATCTATATGGAAAAATTGTCTTAAAGGAATAGTATTTTTTTTGATCATATGCATAATTATGTGGAAAATATTATCGGTACTGAATTATAAAAGTACAGGTGGAGGTGGAGGTTGGCAAAATTTGTATGATATGCCAAAAGAAACTGTGGATGTCATGTTTTTTGGAAGCAGTCATGCACACTGTACCTTTGATCATGGTTTGTTATGGGATGAGTACGGTATTGCAGGATATACGCTATCTGCCGGTGCACAAATGATAGATTCAACCTATTATTTTGTAAAAGAAGCAATAGAGGTCCAGAACCCCAAAATCGTGGTTTTAGAAGTTTGGGGAGCAGTTCATGATGAAATCATCAATGATGATGCAAGCTTTTATCGAAATACATTAGGAATGAGATGGTCAAAAAATCATCGGGATTTTGTGAAGGATCTCTCCGAACATATGAAAAAGGATCCGATATACAAAAAACAGCTTCTCTTAAAGTTTCCGATTATACATTCCAGATATACGGAAATTGTACAAGATGATTTTGAGAATATGGAACCATATATGCGTGGTTATAGAGGAAGCTATTTAAGAGGTGAATTTGAAGCACCGCCAGTGATTAGTGAGGAAAATGTTCTTCCTTTAGAGGAAAGAAGTGAAGAATATTTAAGAAAAATTATAGATATTACCAAAATGAGTGATACAGAACTGATTTTGGTAGCTGCTCCATATTGTTCGTCAGAAACAGAGAGAATGCGATTTAATTACATTAAACAAATAGCAACAGAAGAAGAAATCCCTATGATTGACTTCCATCACTTGTATGAAGAGATTGAATTAGATTATGATGTGGATTTTCGTGATGGTGGACATGTAAATAATTATGGAGCTGAAAAAGTGACTTCTTATGTGGCTGATTTTTTGGTGAATAATTATGATTTAACAGATAAAAGAGGAAGCAATAAGTATATATTATGGGATATCAATAGTAGATTTTTAGAGGGAACAAAAATCCGTAAACGACTTACAGATGCTTTGGATATTAATGAATATTTAGGAATAATATCTGAATTAAAAGACTATATGATTATCATGAATCTGAATGGAAATCACACAGCGGCAGGGGATGTATATTATCCACAGTTGGAAGAGATGGGAATAAAATATGATGATTATGTGACCGGAGGAACATGGATTTTTGAAAATGGAAATGTAGTGAGCTATCTATCAGGAAAAGAATATCAAGATGATTTTGAGAAAAATGGTGTTAGTATTTACCTACAATCTGAAATAATAATGAATGAAGATGGTGAAAGCTATCAAAAGGCAAAAATTATTTTAGGAAAAGAAAATTATGTTATGGTAGAGAATGGGGTAAATATATTAGTATATGATCCAGTAACAAAAACGGTGATAGATAGTGTTGCAACAGATATTTATGTAAATTTTGAAATAATGCGAAAAGAGAATGAAGAGCTGTAATAAGTAGAAATATACAGGGAGAAACTAAATGTTATTTAATTCAATTGATTTTTTAATATTCTTTCCAATTGTTACATTAATATACTTTATGATTCCGGATAAAGTAAAATATTTGTGGTTATTGGTTGTAAGTTACTATTTTTATATGTGTTGGAATGTAACTTATATTGTACTTATATTCACATCTACCATAATTACTTATCTTAGTGGTTTAGGGATTGAAAGAATTAAAAAGCTGGAAGTTTCGGAAGAAGGCAAAGTGAAATATAAAAAGTGGATAGTTGCAGGCAGTCTTATTAGCAATTTGGGAATTCTTTTTTATTTTAAATATACTAATTTTGTATTAGATATTGTAGAGAATATTTGTTTAAATCTAAAGATTCGAATTAGTATACCGGATTTTGATATTATGCTTCCGGTAGGTATTTCTTTTTATACATTTCAGGCATTAAGTTACACAATAGATGTGTATAGAGATGAGATTTATGCAGAAAAGAATTTCTTCAGATATGCCTTATTTGTCTCTTTTTTTCCGCAGCTGGTAGCAGGACCCATTGAAAGAAGTAAAAATCTTTTGAAACAACTGGCGGAACCTAAAAAAATTGATTTTGAAACAGCACGTGATGGATTTTTTTTAATGCTATGGGGATTTTTTCTTAAAATTGTATTAGCAGATAGAATAGCTATATTAGTAGACACTGTTTATTCAGATTATATTACATATGAAGGTTACTATATCGTGGTAGCAACGATATTATTTGCGGTACAGATATATTGTGATTTTAGTGGATATTCAACAATTGCTATGGGAACAGCTAAAATATTAGGCATTTCATTGATGGAGAATTTTGAAGCACCTTATCTTTCCACTACGGTAGCTACATTTTGGCGTAAATGGCATATTTCGCTAACATCATGGTTTAAAGATTATCTTTACATTCCATTAGGTGGTAGTAGAAAAGGTATCATTCGGAAGTATTTTAATAAAATATTTGTATTTTTAGTAAGTGGATTATGGCATGGCGCAGATTTTTCATTCGTTATATGGGGTGGATTAAATGGTTTATATCAAGTGATCGGCGAAGTGATAATGCCTATTCGCGACAAAGTGGTGAAGTTTTTAAGATTAAATAGAGAATCTTTTGGACACAAAGTGTTTGGTGTGGTTACTACATTTGTATTAGTTGATTTTTCGTGGATTTTTTTCAGAGCTTCTGATTTTAGAACAGCATTATCAATGATTAAATCAATGTGTACAGTTGGTAATATAGGGATTCTTTTTGATGGATCGTTATATGAATGTGGATTAAGTGCACATAATTTTATTCTTATGCTTGTATGTATAGTGTTATTGTTGTTTGTGGATATTTGTAAATACAAAGGAATATGCATACGGGAATGTGTTTTTCGTCAGGATTATTGGTTCCGATGGCTATTTGTTGCAGCATCGGTATGGGTAATTTTAGTATTTGGAATATGGGGTCCTGCTTTTGATAAAGCTGCATTTATATACTTTCAATTTTAGGTGATTTATTATGAAAAAAAATCTATTACATTTTTTAGGAATCATAATTACGTTGACCATAATAATTATAGGAATAATAAAGCTGGGATATTGGTTACGACCTATCGATACGGATGGAGCATATGAACAGGTAGAAACATTTCATAGTTTGCCACAGAATTCAGTGGAAGTTATAGCTTATGGTTCCAGTTATGTTCTTCGTGGATTGAATACCATGGAAATGTATAAACAATACGGTATAGGTGCTTATAATTATGCATGGCATTGGCAGCATATAAATACAACACGTACATTTATGGAAGACTCCTTTTTAACACAGAAGCCTAAGCTTGCGCTGATAGAAACATCTCATGCAGGATATGTTTTAGAAGATACGAATATGGTAGGAGAGATTTATTATACAAGATACTTGAAGAATAAAAAGGCTGTTTTTTATTACTTAAAACAATGTTTTAAACGTGATATTGGAAGATATTTATCTTATATCATACCTTTGAGTGCATTTCACGATAATTGGGAATGGTTGGAGCAGCAAAATTTTGAAGTATTAGCTAAAGACGGCAGTTATTTAAAAAATATGGGTTTTGTTCCCACCGAGGCGAGTGTACCTATTACGTTATCAGATCCGAATCAACATGAACAGTATGAATTAGAAAATAACGCAATTGAAGAATTAGATAAAATAGTAGCATTGTGTAAGAAAAATAACGTTGAAATTCTTTTTTATACAGTACCTTATGCTAATGGATATTATTGGAATGATGCAATGGAAAAGTATGCATATAAGAATGGATGTGCATATTTAAACTTGTTCAAATACATTGAAGAAATAGGAATTGATAGCGAAAAGGATTATTTTGATTCCGGGCATTTTAATACAAGCGGAGCAACAAAGGTAGCTAATTTTTTAGGAAACTATATTAGAGAGAATTATGATTTGACTGACATGCGGACCATAGAAGGAAATGTATGGCAGCAAAATTTAAAGTGATAAATGATAGAGGATTACAGAATGATAAAAAAGATATTTCAAGCGGAAGGAATTCGCTTTGCTTTGGTGGGAGTCGCAAATACCATTATTGGAACAGCAACCATGTTATTTGCTTATAATATTTTAGGATTTGGATATTGGATATCCAGTATATTGAATTATGTTGTAGGCAGTGTATTTAGTTATTTTGCTAATAAATATTTTACTTTTCAGGCTCATCAAAAATCATGGAAAGAAATTGTTCGGTTTGTATCTAATATTGTAGTATGCTATATTATTGCCTATAGTGTGGCACAGCCGTTGATAGGTATGTTGTTAGGTCGAATACAGTTATCAAAATCTCTTTTTGAACAGATTAGTATGTTAACAGGGACGGTTATATTTATTATTATTAATTTTTGTGGCCAAAAATTTTTTGTCTTCAAAAAGTAAAGATAGTGATAGTGGGTTGAGTGTGTTATAATAGCAATGTAGGGATTAGAAGAAAACTAATAATAAGTTTTGGAAGTAATGTCGAAAGCTGATGCAGTGAAAGGATATACTTATGATAGACAACATGAGAGGCAATATTTTATATTTAGTGGTGCCTTGTTATAACGAAGAAGAGATTATAGAGAAATCCATTGACAAATTAAAAGAAAAGATGAATCGATTAATTAAGGAAAAAAAGATTAGTCCTAAGAGCAAGGTTATGTTTGTTAACGATGGAAGCAGAGATAATACTTTGAGTATGCTTCATAAAGCGGCAAAAGAGGATGCTATGATTTCTGTTTTGGGATTTTCTACAAATTTTGGACATCAAAGTGCTATTTTGGCAGGGATGATGTATTCTAAAGATTATGCGGATATGGTAGTTACAATTGATGCGGATTTACAGCAGGATATAGAAGCTTTGGATGATTTTATTGCTTGCTATTACAAGGGAAGTGAAGTTGTTTATGGGGTTCGTAATGACAGAAGTGCTGACAGCTTTTTTAAGAAATCCACTGCAACTATGTATTATAAATTGTTACATTTTTTAGGCTGCGATATCATTACCAATCACGCAGATTATCGTCTGATGTCTAAAAAAGCTTTGAATGCTTTAAGTGAATATAAAGAAGTAAATCTGTTTATGCGAGGCTTAGTACCAACCATGGGATTTCCTTCTGATGTTGTCTATTTTGATGTAAAAGAAAGAGAAGCCGGCAGTTCTAAATATACATTAAAGAAGATGATGACATTGGCAGTTGACGGAGTAACATCTTTAAGTATTAAACCTTTGCGAATGATTATGGCATTAGGAATGTTGGCTTGTGTATTTGCATTAGGAATGCTGGTTTTCATCTTTGTTGATTGGATTCATGGAAATACGGTGCCGGGATATGCTACAACAATTATGGCTCCTTTGATTATGGAGGGAGTTACATTAATTTGTTTGGGAATTATTGGAGAATATATTGGAAAGATATATTTGGAGTCCAAGGCTCGTCCAAGATACATTATCGATACTTTTGTATGGAAAGAAAATGAGGAAGAGTAGAAGCTGAATTTTATTCAGCTTTTTCTTGCGTGAAAGGATAGTTGAGTTTACATGATGAAGATAGACGTACATGCAGACGATTATGGTCTGACAATGAATACATCGGTGGACATTATGAATGGTATTAATGCAGGTAAGTTAAACAGTATAAGTATTATGCCTAATACCACATGTTTTGAGAAAACAAGAGAATATTTTTATACCAATATTCATGAACATAAGAAGCCTGCAATAAGTGTGCATCTCAATTTCATGGAGGGGTATTGTGTAGCAGATAAAAGTAAATTGAGTTATCTGGTGGATGAGGAAGGACTTTTTAATATTTCATGGGGAAAACTGGTAAAATATAATTATGATTTTCGTATTCGTAAAACTGTAAAAGAGCAGCTTAAAATAGAGATTGCAGCCCAGCTGGAGAAGACGATACAAGGATATCATTTGTTGGATAATGGAAAAAAATTAAGAATAGACAGTCATCAACATACCCATATGATTCCCATAGTTATGGAAGCAGTAATAGAAGTAATCAAGGAGAATGATTATCCTATAGAATATATAAGAATTTCTAAAGAGCCGTGGATGGTATATTTAAAAAAGATAAAATTTCTTCCATCATATAGAGTTATCAATATGGTAAAAGTTATAATTTTAAATTGGTATGCCATAAAGGATGTGAAGTTGATAAAAGAATTAAATCTTTTTGATATGTATTTAAGTGGTGTGTTTTTAAGTGGAAGGATGGACGAAATACGTGTGAGGGAATTACTACCCGGATTAATAAAAGTAGCGGAAAATAAGAAAGTCCAATTAGAAGTGCTATTTCATCCGGGAAGTGCTTTAGTGGAAGAGGTTGGAGAAGAGTTCAATCATCCCGATGCAAATAAGTTTTACTTAGCACCTGATAGAAAAGTAGAATATGAAGCTATGATGAAAATGAACTGTATAGAACAATAGGGAGGGAAATCGGTGTTTGGTTTTATCAAAACCTTAGTAGTAAGTATATATTATTTAATGTTTTTAACAATGGATCAGTGGATGAATGTAATTTTGGTCACGACTCTTGTAATTGGAGCTATGATAGGATTTCAATTGGCAAAACGAAAAATTTGCATGGGAAAAGCTTGGGCGGCAATATGTGGATTAGGAATAGTTGTCTTATATGTCCTTATTGTAAATCTAGTGTTAAAAAATGGTGGAATTGAGACGGAACTTAATGGTGGAATGTTACGTTGGATTTTTTATCCAATAGCAATAGTGCTTATAACTTTAGTTGCGAATCGAATTGGAATATATTGGTTTAATTCGGACGTGGAAGAGGAAGAAAATACAGTTTATTTTGAAAAAATCAAAAAAATAATATATATAGTAGGAATTTGTAGTCTGATTCCCTTGATTATGATATCACCATATGTTTTTGCATGGGCAGATGATTACGGTTTTGGCTATCATTGCCGTCATGCTTGGGAAGATAGTGGTTCTTTGATTAGTATTTTAAAAGCAGTTTTTATCATGATTAAGGAGGCTTATTTTGACTGGCAGGGAACCTATAGCTCTATCTTTATGATGTCAATACATCCGGCAGTATTTAATGAAAGATTGTATGCCATTGTGCCTATGTTTTTTGTTTTCATCATTGCAGGAAGTAGTTATTTTTTCTTGAAAACAGTGTTACATGATGGGTTAAAAATAAAGAATACAGATAGTAAAATCTGTATTTGGACTTATATCTTATTGGGAATACAAACAGTACCAACCATTCAGTCAGCTTTTTTTTGGTATAATGGTGCAGTACATTATATTGCATCTCATTGTATGCAGTTATGTATGATGGCATTCATATTGCGTTTATATATGGGGAAAAGAAGATGGACTGATTATTTAGGATGTCTTGTCACTGCAATCTATGTGGGGGGAGGTAATTTAATCACTTTAGTAGGTACCTTATTTCTTACACTGACCATAGTATTAGCTGTTTTTGTTACAAAGAATTGGAAGCAGTATAGGGGTATAGTTGTTATGTGTGTTGTTTATTGGATTGCAATGGCAATTAATCTACTTGCTCCCGGAAATTACAGTAGGTTGGGAAATGCAAATGGCATGGGCCTTATACAGGCACTCCTACAGGCGTTTGTTTACAGTGTGCAGTATTTGTTTGGAAAGTGGATGGATTGGACAGTAGTTGCAACGATCCTTTTCTTACTTCCATTTTTGTGGAGACTTGTGAGAGAGATAAAGGGATCCTTTTCTTATCCGGTTATTGTTTTGATTTTTAGCTGGTGTTATTATGCGTCTCTATTTTTTTCACCATTATATGCAGCGGGAATGGTGGCAGCCGGAAGATATGAAAATGTTATGTATATACAAGGCTTGTTGTTGCTATTCTTTAATATAGCCTATTTATTAGGATGGATACAAAGAAAATACAATGTTACAAGCAAAAAAAGTATTGTAAAAAATGAAAAACTATATTTTAAAATGGTAGCATTTAGTATGGGGATTGGTTTGACGTTGAGCTTTTTGGCGGCTCCGACAAATTATCTAACTTTGGGATGTATAGAGACTTTAGCAAATAAAGAAGCCTTAGAGGAATATGCGCAGGATTATTGGGAAAACGTGGATTTGTTTACCAGTGGACAAGATAATTTGACGGTGAACAGTCTTAGCAACATACCACAATTTCTCAAAGCGGAAGAAAGTGAAGCATGGCATTCCGGTGTAAGAGCCTTTTATCGCTTCCAAGGCTTAGAATTTAAATAGATATATTACTAATTAGTTCGAAGTGTACTAACTACAATAGGTGAAGTATGGAGAATTTATATGGTATTTAATTCATATATTTTTATATTATTCTTTTTACCATTATCAGTGATTGGATATTTTTTATTAAATAAAAGAAAAAACAGTAATAGTCAAAAAGATCTTTTTTGGTTGCTGGGAATGTCGTTTGCCTTTTACGCTTATAGCATACCTTTATTTTTAGGGTTTCTTATTTTGAGTATTTGGATAAACTATTATCTGGGAAAAAGGTTTTATATCTTTAATAAAAAAGATGAGGAAGGAAACAGAAAGCGAAAAAAAATACTAATTATTGGTCTTATTTTAAATTTGTTACCTTTGATAGGATTTAAATACACGAATTTTTTGTTGGGGCTCACCTGGGATATATGGTATAAAAAATGGCATTGGAATATGGAACATCCTCTGGATATTGCAGTTCCTTTAGGAATTAGTTTTTTTACATTTATGCAAATTGCGTATTTGGTAGACTGTTATCGGACAGAAAAAGGATTTGATTATTCTTTCTTGGAATACGCAACATATGTTGCCTTTTTTCCAAAGATAACTATGGGACCAATTGCACTTCATGATGAAATAATTCCGCAATTTAGAGATGATTCTAAGAAAATCATTAATTATAATAATTTAAGCGGTGGTCTTTATGCATTTGCATTAGGATTAGCTAAGAAGGTATTGATTGCAGATACGTTAGCCAAAATAGTAAATGCTTGTTATGCAGAGGTTTACTATCTGAATACTATGACAAGTATTGTTGTTATGGTTTGTTATACTTTACAAATATATTTTGATTTTAGCGGTTATTGTGATATGGCTGCAGGCGCGGCTAGAATGATTAATATAGAATTGCCATTGAACTTTAACTCACCTTATAAAGCAAAGAGTATTAGCGAATTTTGGGAAAGATGGCATATGACTTTAACGCGGTTTTTCACCAGATATGTTTATATCCCTTTAGGTGGTAGCAGAAAAGGCAAGCTTAGAACCTATATTAATACTATGATAGTATTTCTCATTAGTGGTCTTTGGCATGGTGCAGATGTTGGATTTATTATTTGGGGATTCTGGCATGGAGTTATTATGGTAATAGAAAAGGTAGGTAAGGATTTAGGCTTGAGTATCAAGAATCTCACAGGCATACCACGAAAAATTTTGGATATATTAAGGTGGCTTGCTACCTTTGTAATATTGAATATTACGTGGATGTATTTCAGAGCAGGAAGTAGTCATTTTGTCGGAGCCTATTTCGGGCGATTGCCTACCGGGGGCTGGGAAGTTCAGCATTATGTAATGGATGTGGTTAATGAATTAATAGAAATCCGTATTTTAAAAAGATTTGGATTGACTAGTATTTTAGAATATTCTATGAACGCTACGGTTTGGGTAATTATTCTTTTGTTGATAGCAGCAGTTGTATTTATGAAAAATACACAGGAAAAAGAAAAATTGGAAAAGTACAATTGGAAACGAGGAATTTTAACAGTAGTATTACTGGTTTGGAGTATTGTTTCTCTGAGTGATGTGAGTGAGTTTTTGTACTTTGACTTTTAGAGCATTGGGGTTGAAGGAAAATGGTTTAATGGCAGGGGTATACCCTGCCATTATATGAATCGTAATGATTTATTTTATATTCATTAGTTTTAGGGTTTTGAATTTAATGTTATCCCAATCGATTAATTGACTTACCATCATTAATATAGAGCACAAAGTAATAGCTTGGATTCGATAAGTAAACCAATCATGAACATAAGAATGATTCGCTAAAACAAAAAACCAAATATATGGAAGGAGAGACAAAAAAACAAATGGGAATATAACAGCTTTAATACATGTTTTTTTATGAAAAAGAATACATAATACTAAAAATATTATAATAACGGAAAGATATAATACGGTTATTTTAATACCTTGAGAATAAAACATATTTGTTAAATTCATTTTTAGCATTTCTAAACGATTGGCAGATTCTACATCGCTTCCCATCGTTCTTAAGACAATAGAATTAAAAGCATCCAAAATAATATTTTTTTCTAAAAACATGGATGCAATTACCCATTTTGATCCCCAACATAATCCATATCCCATAAACCAGGAAAATACACAAATTATTTCTTTTTTAAGAATTTGGAAGAGAGTATTGGTTGTTTTGTTCTGCAATTCTAAAGATAGAAAAAGTGTTAAAGGTATTCCTAATGTCAGTAAAGGTGCAGTTAGAAAATCCACGAAGTTTGTAATCATTCCTATAACCATAAAAAAGAGAAAAATATCTTTTAGCCAATTGGTATTGTAAAACGACATTAGATAAATAATTGCCATAAACATGACTACAAAAACTGATATAAATTGTAATGAAATTGAAACTACTGTCAAATAAAGTGGACATAAGGATAATATATAACATAGTGCTGTTGGTATCCCTAATTTCTTGTGTATCGTTGAAAAAGATACACAAAGCAATAAAAAGAAAGCAATCATTGTGATATGGCGTATATGTTGATAATCAAAAAAGCGTAACAACGGACGAAGAATTACTTGATAACCATGCCAATATCTGGAATAATCTCCGGCATACATGGCAGAGATAAAAGGATTGTCTTCAAGCAATTCGCTGGAATTACGTTCAATCATGGTATAATCTGTAGCATTATCAAGACGAGCTGCAGAGGTTTCCCAAAAATATTCAGGATAGAAGCCTTCCTTCTCTTTGATATAGTCAAAAGCCTTTTGTTCACGATTGTTAATTACCTCATTTGGAATGCTATAAACTAAGGTTAAGAGAAGTATAAAAAGGATAATCATTCCTAGGAATGTTAGACAATATTTTATTATTCTTTGTTTCATAATCATATTTGCAAAATCAGCGAAGCTGTTTTGTGCTCCTTCTTGTATGATGTCTTTATGCGAAATAATTATTTATCAGTATATTCTAAAACTGTAAAATTTCCAAATGTAGTTTGAGAATAAGGTAGATCTTTAAAACGTTCCTGCTCGGAATTGGCTATAATGATCACATTTTCATAATATTTTTCATTTGTAATATCTTCGGGAAGACCTAAAACATAGTGTGTAAAGGATGTTGCTATTTTAAATTCGGCATCTTCATCTTTGTAAACTGCAGTTTCAATATAATCAAAAGGAGAAGTTCTCGTATATAAAAGAACTGTTAAAAAAGGAGATGCTAAATTTTCATAGGTAGAGTAAATAATAGTTCCTTCTTCATGAATTTCTTCTGCATAAGCTACGGCATCTCCATATCCTTTCATAAATAAAAAGTTACTCATTGGGCCATATTCTGTAAAATAATCTTTGGCAAAGGAAATACTACCCAAACCAAATAAAAGAATCAATAAGGCAAAGATATAACGGGAATAATTTCCAAGGGTATAGAAACCTAAAACTAAAAAATAAATCAAAGGAAGCCAAATAAAGACCATACGATTAATGTTTTGCGACATGAACAATGCCATAATAAATGCACCAAGAAACATGCAGCACATCAATGAATGATGATTATATACTCGTTTTTTTAAATCTTTGATAACATCTTTGAATCCAACAAATATTCCAACAAAAGTAACCGGAAATGTAAAATGATACAAGGTAAAATAACCGGGGACATAATTCCATAATTCATCTACGGTGCCTATCGTAAGCATTTTAAGCAAATGAAGCAGATTGTCTAGCAATGCACTAGGCAATGTGTGATCCAGCGCTAAAAAAGTGGTATTGGTATGATTTCCTGTAAATCGTGCAAAGCTAAAGTTAGAAGTAACAATAGCCGGTAAATCAAATACATTAATAAAATAAAAAATAGCAATCGGCAGTGCAAAAATGAAAAAAGCCAAAGCACAATATAATAATTGTTGTAAACTTATTTGCTTAGTCCACAAGTTATAGCTACAGGCAAAGAGAACGAAAAAAGGCATGACAAAGGTGGCACTTCCATAGCAATATAAGATAACGGCACAAAGAATAGAGGTTATTATGTAGTAGGAAGTTTTTTTTGTGCTGTTAGCATAATAAAATAATAAAAGAATCAATATACTCCAAAAGGGAATGTTATTGCTATCCAGTCCCCAACGACTAAGTACAACATGCCAAGGCATTAATGCTAACATGCCCATACCAATGAGTGCTGTTTTATTGCCTAGTATATTTTTTAGAAATAAATAAAAAAGTAGAACTGTAAGAGTTCCATAAGTAGCAAAAATACATCGATAACTAAATACAGAGGGTTCCACGAACTTACAAATCAGAGCGTAGGTATAAATCAATAATGGATTTCCACCGCCGGAACCAAAAGTAATAGGATAAATGGGATAGGGATATCCATTGCGGTCAAT
This sequence comes from Lachnospiraceae bacterium, assembly GCA_017558145.1. Lineage (GTDB taxonomy): Bacteria > Bacillota > Clostridia > Lachnospirales > Lachnospiraceae > SFDP01. The sequence continues at coordinate 25,219 of JAFYWF010000100.1, read as the reverse complement.
GCCATAATTGGCGATAGCAAAACCTTCATAGGAGTTAGAGGCTTCATCCTGATGTAAGCCTTCCGGTAAAGTGGCAAGCCGATAAAAACGAAGAAAAATTCCAAGACCTAATATCAATATGAAAAATACTTTTTCCCATTTGGGAGAAATAGTATTTTTCATAGGGGTATTCAAGAAGGAAGGTTTTTTTATAAAAAATAGTATTACAGCGATAAAATAAAGAGCTGTAGCAAACATATTGAAATAATCAATGATTCTCATAATATGATTAAAATCGTTTCTTGACGATGTACTCCTTTGTAGTATATAACGGTTGCGTTGCGATTTTCTCGTATATTAGAAATATTATCATAATTAAGATAGAATGGCAATTAACGGGAAGTATGGTATTTAGAAAGAAAATATGATAGTATAGGTTGAAAATATGTTTGTAACATTCTGTAATAAGCATTGGAGCTTGGATTGTAGATAAAAAAGAGAGAGTAAGAATGATAGAGAAGAAACAAAAAAATTGGTTTTGGATTACATTGATTACAACAGTTAGTATTCTAATTATGATTATGCTTACCATGGTAATTGTGGATCCGTATTTTCATTTTCATGGTCCCTTAAATGGGATTAAATATCGTTTGTATACAGAACGGTATATGAATAGTGGAATAGCGAGGAATTTTGAATATGATACGGTGATTACAGGAAGCTCCATGAATCAGAATTTTAAGACTAGCTTGATGGACGAGTTGTTTGGCACAAAGGCAATTAAGATTCCTTTTTCAGGTGCCGGATTTGAAGAAATCAAGAATACATTGGAAGTAGCCCTTAATAGCAAAAATGATATTAAATATGTTTTATGGGGATTGGATTATAATGGACTAAATAGAGAATATGATTTTCAAGGATATAATGAGTATCCGGATTATCTGTATGATAACAATCCCTTCAATGATACTTCTTATGTCTTTAATAAGACGATTCTATTTGAAGGCTTATTAAATACATTTTTTTATAACTTAAGTGGAGAAGAGACAACATCCTTTGACGATTATTCTTCTTGGGATGCTCCAGGGGGATGGGAGAGTATTCACAGAACCTATCGCAGAAGTGGAGAAATTCTTCCCATAGAGGAAATTTCAGAGGAAGAAAGAGAGCGCGTAACAAAGAATATCATGGAAAATATTGTGAAGCTTGCACAGGCATATCCGGATACACAGTTCCTTCTTTTTTATACACCTTATAGTGCGCTGTATTGGGAGTCCATCTATAGGGATGGCTGGTTGGACAAGCAGTTGGAAATGGAAAAGATTGCAACAGAATTAATGTTGGAATGTAAGAATATTAAGTTGTATAGCTTTTGTCAGGAGACACACATTACAGATGATATCATGAATTATCGTGACAAAGAACATTATTTGAAAGATATTAATGATATGATTCTACAATGGATTGCAGAAGGAAAGGGTCTTGTGACGAAAGAAAATTATATGGATAAGATTCAATGGGAAAAAGAATATTATCAAAATTTTGATTATGATAAATTGTATGTAGGAAATGAACAGTACAAGGAGCCGTGGCAATAAATTACGAATGAGAATTTTAGAAATGGAGTAGAGACATGTTATTTAACTCGTTGGAATTTTTGATATTTTTACCGATTGTACTATTGGTAACGTTTATTTTACCTAAGAAAATAAGATATATATGGTTGCTCATTGCCAGCTATTATTTTTATATGTGCTGGAATGCAGTTTATGGATTGTTGATTTTATTTTCCACCTTAGTAACCTACCTTGGTGGAGTGGGTATAGAGTGGTGTAAAGGTCAACCTTGGGAGGAAACAAAAATTACCCGAGGAAAGAAACTTTGTGTTGGAGTTGGTTTTGGACTTAATATTGGAGTTCTTTGTTATTTTAAATATACTAATTTTTTATTAGACAATTTACGAGATTTCTTTCATTTGCTTCATATAGAATTAAATATTCCGGAAGTAGACATTTTATTGCCGGTAGGAATTTCGTTTTTTACCTTTCAGGCATTAAGTTATCTGATGGATGTATATCGGGATGATATTTATGCGGAAAAGAACTTTTTCCGTTATGCATTATTTGTTAGCTTTTTTCCACAGTTGGTGGCGGGACCAATTGAACGTTCGAAGAATTTGTTGAAGCAGTTAGCCACTCCTCCAAAATTTGATGCTGATAATATCAGAGAAGGCTTATGGTTAATGGTATATGGATATTTTTTGAAGGTGGTTTTGGCAGATAGAACTGCTATTTTTGTAGATACCGTTTATGGAAATCATGGAAATTATCAAGGTCTTTATGTTGTCATTGCTGCTATTTTGTTTTCTATCCAGGTATACTGTGATTTTTATGGATATTCTGTAATTGCCATGGGAACCGCTAAATTATTGGGATACAGGTTGATGGATAACTTTAATGCTCCATTTTATTCCCGTTCGGTATCGGAGTTATGGAGAAGATGGCATATTTCCTTGAATAGTTGGTTTAAAGATTACTTGTATATTCCTTTGGGTGGAAGTCGAAAAGGAAAAGTGCGTAGTTATGTGAATCGAGTGATTGTATTTTTTGTAAGTGGACTATGGCATGGGGCTAATTGGACTTATGTTGTATGGGGCATGATGAATGGTGCTTATCAAATGATTGGAGAAGCTTTAATGCCGCTTCGTAATAAAATGGTAAAATTGTTGGGATTAAATAGGGAAAGTGCCAGCCATAAAATCATGCAGACAGTGGTTACTTTTTCCTTATTTGCTTTTAGTACAATCTTTTTTAGAGCCTCCAGTATTGGGGTTGCTTTTGAGATGATAAAAAATATGATTTCTACATGGAATCCCTGGATTTTTGTCAATGGAGGAATTTATTCCTGTGGAGTGGAGCAGAAGAACTTTACTGTGATGTTAATTAGTATTGGAATTCTTTTTGTGTCAGATTTCTTTAAGTATCGTGGCGTTTGTATTCGAAAAGAAATCATGAAACAGGAATGGTGGTTCCGATGGCTTCTCATGGCAGGAAGCGTTGTTTTGATTGTGGTGTTTGGTGTCTGGGGTTCAGCATATAATGCCGGAAACTTCATCTATTTCCAGTTTTAAGGAGGGACAAAATGAAAAAAAATATACAATTACTAATTTCCTTCCTTGCAGTTGGAGGAATGATTTTACTTGGTTTATTGTATTTTTCTGATTTGACAGAACGCAAAGCCAGTAAAGAAAAGTTCGCGGATTTTTATGAAATGGAAGAGGATTTTGACGTGCTATTCTTAGGGGCATCTCATGTGTTAAATGGAATTCTTCCTATGGAATTGTGGAATGAATATGGTATTGTTTCTTATAACATGGCAGGCGTGGGAAACAGACATGCTATGAATTATTGGATTTTAAGAAATGCGTTGGAATATACAGAACCTAAATTAGTAGTTTTGGACACCGCCATGTTAGCACGTGACGAAAAAATAGGAGAATTGGAGCAGTTGCATTTTTCTGTGGACCACTTCCCATATAGTAAAACTAAAGTGGAGATGATTGAGGATTTAATAGAAGACGAGGAAAGAAAAAGTGATTTCTTATGGAAGTTTTCTACCTATCATAATCGTTGGAATGAATTAGAAGAGCAGGATTTTAGAAAGATTCCATCACCGGAAAAAGGGGCAGATGGAAAAATTAACGTTGCTGTTCCTATAGAAATGTATTATTTTGACGAAGATTACAGAAGTCCGGAAGAGGATACGATAAGCGTTGAGTATGTTCGTAAGATTATCGAAGAGTGTCAGTCCAGAGAGATTGAAATTTTAACGGTATATCTTCCGTTTCCGGATAATACAGGTTGGCAGGGGGAATCCAATCGTATGGCAGAAATCGCAGCAGAATATGATGTGGATTTTATAGATTATTATACTATGTTGGAGTTGGTTAATCTTAATACAGATTTTTATGACGAAAGCTCTCATATGAACTATTCGGGTGCAAGAAAGGTAACCAGTTATCTTGGAAAATATATTATGACCAATTATGGGATTGAAGATCATCGAGAAGATGAAGCTTTTAGTAGCTGGCATGATGATTATGAGGAATATCTTGATTTTAAAAAAGAAAATATTCAAAAGCAGGAAGAGTTGAAAAATTATCTTATGCTTTTAAATGACACCAGCTTTAGCTATGGTATTTATTTCAAACCATTTAATCAAATTGCGTCATATCCGGTTTTGGTAGAATTGTTGCAGAATATGGGAATTGATTTTAGTCAAATTCCAAATGAAGATTATTTCTTATTTGTAGATAATCAAAACGGTACCAGACACGAGATGCGATTATTTGAAACGTTAGAGTATCGATTTGGTGACTTTTCAATGTTTTACAATGATGATGCCCATTTAGAATTAACCAATTCTAAGTCTGAGAGTATGATTATTACCAATTCTGATATTGCTATTGTTATTTTCGATAATAGGGATTTGTCCTTTGTGGATCAGGCTAAATTTAAACTGAAGGGTATGGATATGGAATTTCCGGAAGAAGTGGAATATTAAGAAAACCTTAAAACTTTCATTCATAATTTTATGATTTTCTCGGTTATACTAAGTACAAAGCTAATGTTAAAGATTAAAAACGTAGTTGTGAGATTACATAATTATGAAGATGAGGAGTGAAGGTAGTATGAAAAAACATAATTTTATTTTTTTAGGCGAATGTGCCATTATCGTTGTAATCTTAGCATTGATTGCGGTATTGGTAAGAGATGAGAAAAAAGAATATTTCGCAAGCGAAAACGTTACGGCTGTAGTGGAAGTGTCGGAAGAGTCGGATGGATTGGAAACAGTTGAGACAATGGTTGCAGAAGAAAATCTTTCAGTAGCCACTGCTGAGGAAGAAGTATCTGGTGCAGATTTTGAAGAAGAAAAAACGAAACCAGAGCAATTAAGAACTGAAGAGTCAGAAAACAAAGATGATAAAGTAAAGATTGTGGTTTTTGGTGACAGTATCTGGGCAGATGGCAGAGGTAAGGATGGAATTTGCGAGCAGGTAATGGAACAGTTGAAGGATGTAGAATTTTATAATTGTGCAATCGGTGGTACGGCAGCAGCATTGGAAGAAGTGCAAGGTCTAGATAATTGGGATAGTCGCTCTTTCAATGGTATGATGTATATTGCAACAGATCTTATTCCTGCAGAAGACTTGATTGCTCAGGATGCCGCTTACGAAGTTATGAAAACTGTGGATTTTAATGAAATGGATTATGTCATTGTTTCCTACGGAATCAATGATTATTTTTCAGATATTACCATTTATCCACAGGAATACTATGATTTAACTTCTTATGTGGGAGCTTTACGTCATGGAATTAGTAAAATGCAGAAAAAATATCCCCATTTAGAATTTATCATTACCTCACCTACTTATACCGGTTGGTTTTCCGGGGAACGTCAGTTTGAACTGGGTGAATATGTGGAAGCTGCAAGAAGTGTAGCTGCAGAAATGGATACGCATTTCTTAGATATGTATCATGCCTTTGGAAAAACAGCAGATGAAAAAACGGAATATTTAGATGATGGAGTTCATTTAACAGCGGAAGGAAGATGGTTGTATTCCAGAAGTGTTATTGATTGTTTGAAAGAATTAGAGAAAGAGGAGTAATCCTCTTTTTCTTTTGCGCAAAAATGCTTTAACAGATGCTATGGTTGGAAGATGTAGGCATGAATACGGATTTTTAGGAAGAATAAGTTGTCGAAAGTCTAAAAGTATACTATAATTGAACTGTTATAAAAGAATGGAGATAGTATGCAATGGATAAAATAGCAGTATTAATTCCTTGTTACAATGAGGAAAAAACAATTGAGAAAGTAGTAAAGGATGCCAAGGCGGCTTTGCCGGAAGCGGTCGTTTATGTTTATGATAATAATTCCAAGGATAGAACTGTAGAAATTGCGAGAGCGGCAGGAGCGGTTATTTGTCATGAGTACATGCAGGGAAAGGGCAACGTGATTCGAAGAATGTTTCGTGAAATTGATGCCCAGTGCTATATCATGGTAGATGGGGATGATACCTATCCCATGGAATATGCAGCGGAGATGGTGGACAAGGTATTAAATAAAAATGCTGATATGGTAGTAGGAGATCGTTTGTCCACAACCTATTTTACAGAGAATAAACGTCCCTTCCATAACTTTGGAAACTCGATTGTTCGTGGTAGTATCAATACCTTATTTAAGAGTGAAATCAAGGATATTATGACCGGATATAGAGCTTTTAGCTATCAGTTTGTAAAAACATTTCCTGTTATGTCTAAGGGATTTGAAATTGAAACAGAAATGACCATACATGCAGTGAATAATAATATGCAAGTAGAAAATGTATTGGTAGATTACAGAGATCGTCCGGAAGGTAGTGAATCCAAGTTGAATACCTATTCTGATGGAATGAAAGTATTGTTGACGATTGTGAGATTATTCAGAGAATACAAACCATTGCCATTCTTTAGCCTGGTTAGTTTGGTGTTAGTAATACTGGCAACAGTATTCTTTATTCCAGTATTGTCAGAATATATGGCAACCGGTTTGGTTTTGAAATTCCCAACCTTAATTGTTTGTGGATTTGTGGTATTAGCAGCGATCCAATCCTTTTTCTCTGGTTTGATTTTGAATAATATTGTTCAAAGAGACCGTAAGAATTTTGAAATGGATTTAAACCGTGTATATAGTGAATACATGAGTAAAATGTAATCGATTTGGCATCATTTTTTTGTGCCGGATAAGTGAAAGCATAGTTGAAACAGAAATGATTGAAAAATGCAGGAGATAAGTTGTAAAATGAAAAAAATCGCAGTGGCAGGAACCGGTTATGTAGGTTTAGTGGCAGGGGTATGTTTTGCAGAAGTGGGACATGATGTTACCTGTGTGGATGTAGATGAAAAAAAAGTAAAATTAATGGAAAGCGGTGTTTCCCCTATCTATGAAGATGGTTTGGAAGAGTTGATGAAGAAAAACAATGCTACAGGCCGCCTTCGTTATACTACCGATTATCAGGCTGCTTATAAAGATGCAGATGCTATTTTTATTGGTGTAGGAACTCCGGAAATGCCCGATGGTAGTGCCAATTTAAGTTATATTGCAACGGTGTGTCGTCAGATTGCAGAATCTGTGGAAAAGGATTGTTTGGTGGTGGTAAAATCTACTGTTCCTATCGGAACCAATGATAAGGTAGAACAGTTTATCCGTGACTTTTTAGTTCGTGATGTGAAAGTGGAAGTAGCCTCTAATCCGGAATTTTTAGCACAGGGGACTGCGGTAAGAGATACCTTGCATGCAGCCAGAATTATCATTGGTACAGAAAGCAAAGAAGCAGAGAAACTACTGATAGAGATTTATGAACCTTTCCATATTCCCATTGTATCTGTAAAGAGACGCTCAGCAGAAATGATTAAGTATGCTTGTAATGACTTTTTGGCGCTTAAGATTTCTTATATGAATGATATTGCTAATCTATGTGAATTGGTAGGGGCAGATATCGAAGATGTAGCTCGTGGAATGAGCTATGATGAGAGAATCGGTTCCAGATTCTTAAATGCCGGGATTGGATTTGGTGGAAGTTGTTTCCCAAAAGATACCAAAGCATTAAAATTTTTAGCTAAGCAGTATGGTTATGAGTTAAAGACGGTCGAAGCCTGTGTGGATGTGAACACTCGTCAGAAAACACGCTTATTTGAAAAAGCAAAATCCAGAATGATTACCTTTGATGGATTAAAGGTAGCAGTATTGGGACTTACCTTTAAGGCAGGAACGGACGATTTACGTGAAGCACCATCTGCAGAAAATATTAAATTATTATTAGAGCAAGGTGCAGACATTTATGCCTATGATCCGGTAGGAACACCGAGAGCGAAGCTGCAATTTCCGGAAGGAGTTATTGGCAGAGGAAAAATGAACTATGTTTCATCTCCGGAAGAAGCATTAAAGGATGCTGCTATTTGTTTCGTATTTACTGAATGGGGCGAAATCAAGGCCGTAACACCTGAGGATTATAAGAAATATATGAGAATTCCATTGGTGTATGATGGAAGAAATTTGTATGCTACAGAAGCGATGAAGGATGCAGGAGTAGAATATTATAGTATTGGAAGATAATCCTAAAGTTAGTAAAGAATTATTTTAGGATTACAATATTAATTCTATGGTGTAATAAAAGAGAAGTAGTTTAAAAATATATTTTAACAATATTATATAGATAGTTAGAAATATAGAAATGGTAGACAGATGAAATTATTAGATGCAAATAAAACTTATTTTATTACCGGTGCAGCCGGATTTATCGGCTTCTTTTTATCCAAGTCCTTATTGGAAAAGGGAGCTAAGGTCATCGGTTTTGATAATTTGAATGATTACTATGAGGTTTCTTTAAAAGAAACAAGACTTAGTATATTAGAACAATATGAAGGTTTTACCTTTATTAAAGGTGATTTAGCAGATAAAGAAGCAGTATTTAAAGTGTTTGAAAAATATAAGCCGGAAATTGTTGTGAATTTAGCGGCTCAGGCAGGAGTACGTTATAGCATTGACAATCCGGATGCTTATATGCAGTCTAACATGATAGGATTTTTTAATATATTGGAAGGATGTCGTCATTTTCCGGTAGAACATTTGGTATATGCTTCCTCCAGTTCTGTGTATGGAGCCAATGACAAAATACCGTTCTCTACTTCTGATCAGGTAGACAGACCGGTGAGCTTGTATGCGGCAACAAAAAAATCCAATGAATTGATGGCGCATGCGTATAGCAAGCTTTATAAGATTCCGTTAACAGGACTTCGTTTCTTTACAGTATATGGACCTATGGGAAGACCGGATATGGCATACTTTAAGTTTGCGAAGAAGATTATGAAGGAAGAACCGATTCAGATTTACAATCATGGAGATATGTACCGTGACTTCACTTATGTGGATGATATCGTAAAGGGCATTGAGAATCTGCTTTGTAATCCACCTTTGGAAGATGCACAAGGAGCACTATACAAGATTTATAATATTGGAAACAATCAGCCGGAAAAATTAATGGATTATATTGCTACCTTGGAAAAATGTCTCGGGAAAGAGGCAAAAAAAGAATTTTTACCAATGCAGCCCGGGGATGTATATCGCACCTATGCAGATGTGTCTGATTTGATGGAAGATTTTGGATTTAAACCAAGTACAACCATTGAAGAAGGACTTTCTAAATTTGCAGAATGGTTTAAAGAGTATTATCAGTACTAAGAAATAGTGAATGAACAATAGTAATATAGCTTATAATTGTGATATTTACTTAGGAAAAAGCAATGTTATTTAATTCGTATATATTTATATTTTTATTTTTACCACTATGTTTAATTGGATTTTACATATTGAAAAACAAACAAGCCACCCTTGCTAAAGTGTGGCTTACTTGTTTTTCTCTATGGTTTTATGGATATTTTAATTTTTCATATTTGTTAATTATGCTTTGTAGTATTCTGGGAAATTATGGATTTCATAGGATATTGCTAAGTGCTAAAAATACTAGTTATGATAATAAAGAATCCAGACAAGAGAAATCTATAAGCAAAGAAGATAAGGGAATAAGAAGCAATAATCAAAAAAGAAGATTTGAAAATAATAAAATAATATTAATAACAGGCGTTTTTTTGAATGTATTAGTATTGTTTTACTTCAAATATTTTGATTTCTTTATCGAGAACATTAACGTTTTATTTGGAAGCAGCTTTCCGCTGAAATATATTTTATTGCCATTAGGAATAAGCTTTTTTACTTTTCAACAAATTTCCTTTTTAGTAGATACCTATCGTGGAGAATTAGAAGGAGTTTCTTTTATAGATTATGCTCTTTTTGTATCCTTTTTCCCACAGTTGATTGCAGGTCCTATCGTAGTTCACGAGGAAATGATGCCCCAGTTTGAAAGAATTGGAGGAGATAACCGAAGTAAAGAAGAAAAGACAGAGATTATTACCAGAGGAATTTATGTTTTTGTCCTAGGTCTTGCCAAAAAAGTGTTGATAGCTGATACCTTTGGAGTGGCGGTAGATTTAGCCTATAGTAACGTAAGTGGTTTAAATGGATTTGAAAGTTTAATTACAATTTTATTTTATTCTTTGCAACTATATTTTGATTTTAGTGGTTATTGCGATATGGCAAAGGGAATTGCCGGAATGTTTGGTATGAGCATTGCCAATAACTTTAATTCCCCATACAAAGCTGTGAATATAGTAGATTTTTGGAAACGATGGCATATTACCTTGAGTCGTTTCTTTACGAAGAATATTTATATTCCTTTAGGAGGAAATCGAAAAGGTGAAACTCGTATGTATGTGAATTATCTTATCGTATTCTTCTTAAGTGGGTTGTGGCATGGAGCCGGATGGAACTTCATTCTTTGGGGAATGATGCACGGTGTGTTATATGTAGTAACCAAATGGTGGTTGAACAAGAAAAACAAAACGCGTGTTATTAAAAGAAAGCATGATACATTCGAAAATATGGATGCTACAAGAACACAGAATGTGTCTTGGAATCATTCAATGCATAAGAATAGTAAGAAAATAATTACTGCATTTGGTTGCCTGTTTACCTTTATTTATGTGAGTATAGCTTGGGTATATTTTCGTGCGACAAGCGTAGCACAGGCAAATACCTTACTTACCAATATTGTTACCGTACCATGGGCACTTCCAGGGAATGGCTTTACAGATGCCTTTAATTTGGGAGAATTTTGGTATGTGTTGAAAATAGTAAAACTTGCGAATCTACCATTGGCGAAATATTATATTATGATTGTGTTTACCGTAATTTCGCTGATCGTTACGTTCTTTGGAAGAAATATAGATGAGCTGGCAAAAAGATGGAAACCTACCATTATAAATGCAGTAATTACTGCACTACTTTTCTTATGGTGTGTCGTATCTCTGTCCGGAGTTAGTACGTTTCTGTATTTTAATTTTTGATACCAGTGTCAAAGGCCGAAAAACACTTGTGCTTGCACAAAAGTGTTTTGACGGCTTTATGACACGCCACAGAATGAGGATAAAAGCGTGATGTAAGTCACGCGATATCCGAATTCTGGGTAGGATTGCGGGAGTGCGAAGCACGGAGCAATCCGTGGTATCAGTTGTATCATGGTATCAACATTCACAACATATTATTAAGGATAAACAAAATGAAACATCTAAAAACATGGTTACTTACCTTTAGCATCATAGTGGTATTTGGATTAGGAGCAGTGGCAGGACTGGTCTATTTTGTGGACCCTTTTTTTCAATACCATAAGCCTTTGGATGGATTTCCTTATGTAGTAGATCATCAAGTGAATATGAATCCCGGATTGGCAAAAAATATGGATTACGATAGTGTACTTCTGGGTTCGTCCATGACAGTAAGCTTTAATACCGATTGGTTTCAGGAAGTGATGGGATTAACTACTCAAAAATTAAGCTACAATGGAGCTTATCCTAAGGATCAGGCCAATATTATGGAGATTGTATTTGAGGCAAAGGGAAAGGAAGTAAAACAGGTATTTTTAGGAATTGATGAACTGAATTATTCCGGGGATATCAATCAGACGAAGTTTGAAATTCCGGAGTATTTATATGATAACAATTGTTTTAATGACATCAAATATTTGCTCAATAAAGATGTTGTTTTGGATTATATTCTTCGCGCAGCTGCGGATCCTAAGGATAAATCAGAGTGGAACATGATTTATAAGCCCTGGTGGCAGGATGAACATTACCAAAAAGCATTGGTGTTGATGTATTTTGAGCCTGTAGAGGAAGCTGAGGAAATTCCGGATACGCAATTGTTTTTAGAGGGAATTGAAGAGAATTTAAAGGTAAATATTCTTCCCTATATTGAAGCACATCCGGAAACGAAATTTACTGTTTTTTATCCGCCTTACAGTATTTTATATTGGTATAATGTGAATAGAGAAAAGGGCTTAGATGCCGTAATCGAAAAATATCGTTATATGTCCACACGACTTTTGGAGTACGAGAATGTGGAGTTATATTTTTTTCAGAATCAGGAAGAAATTATTTGTAATCTGAATAATTACGCAGATTATACGCATTATCATGGAAGTATCTGCAGATATATGGTAGAATGTTTCGGAAATGGTGAATGTCAGGTTACCATGGACAATTTAGAAGAAGAATTGGAGAAGTTGTATCAATTAGCATTAAATTATGATTATGAAGCTATTTGGGATGATTGGTACAATTAGAAAAGGTATGTTAGTTTTGATGTTATTATTGGCCCCTTTAGGAACAGGGCTTTTTATAAATCGATTTTTAGCACCCGATAATCGTAGTGTAGGTGTTACCTATATCAGTGGTTTTTTGATTTTACTGGCAGCATTTCAGTTGATGACAGTGCCCGTGATTTTTCTGGATGCTTGGGGATTTGATATTGTGGTGAAACTATTTACGGTAATCGTTACTTTATTTACCGGTTTGGGAATCATGCAATCTTTTCATTTATGGAGAAAAGAAGGTATGGTATTTCGAAAACGTATTCTTTTCAAAGATCGTGCAAGAGTGGAGCAAGTTCAATGGATTGTTATGCTTGTTTTACTTGGGGTTCAGCTTTTTATGGCAGTAACCCATGCTTCTTTTGATGGTGACGATGCCTATTATGTAGCCAATTCATTGGTAACAGAGGAAGCCGGAACGTTGTATCGTACCTCACCTTACACAGGAAGAAGTACCTTTTTGGATAAACGTCATTCCTTGGCAGCCTTTCCTATCTGGATTGCATATATTGCCAGAATGACAGGGATACATGCAACGATTTTAAGTCATACTATATTGCCGCTGGTTTTAATTCCGTTGACATATTTGATTTATTATGAAATTGGGAAAAAATTATTAAAGGATAAGCTGGAAACACTTCCTACTTATATGATATTTGTAAATATATTACAAATTTTTGGAAATGTATCCATTTATAGTAATTCAACTTTTTTGTTAATGCGAACCTGGCAGGGAAAATCCATGCTGGCTAATGTGGTGATTCCTGCAATTTTTATGATTTTGTTGTGGATGTTTGAAGAAAATGGACAAAATAGTAAAGAAAAAGGTGGATTGTGGATTTTATTGGTGGTAGTAAATATTGTGGCCGCTATGATGAGTACTGCCAGTGTATTTTTGAATTCTTTTTTACTTGCAGTTATGGGTATCATTATAAGTATGCAGGAGAAAAATTGGAAAATACTTTTAAAAATGGCGTTGTGTTGTATTCCATGTGTGGTCTATGCAGTGCTATATATGGCATTTTAGTGAAAAGATATCGCGCAAGGGAGATTTTGTATGAAAGAAATCCTAACCATATTTCGTAACTACACAGGAAATGGTTTCTTGACAATTTTATATATATTGGCACTATTATATCTTTGGATGGCAGAGAAAAACAAAACACCTAGAGCTATTTTTGTTTATGGAGCCAGCGTGATTCAGATTTTATTTTTTATTCCATTGTTTTACTATGGCTATCAACTGTTGGATGAGGGGACGTATTACCGTATTCTTTGGGTGTTACCTATGACGGTAACCATAGCTTATACCGCGGTAAAAATATTGGGCAGATATCCCATGGGAAGCATAGTAATTGGTTTGGGTGTGATTATGATATGCGGGAAATACGTGTATTCCAATACTTATATTAGTAAGGCGGAAAATGCGTATCATATTCCACAGGAAGTAATCGAAGTCTGTGATTTTATGATGCCGGAAGAGGGTGAAGAAAGAGTAAAGGGAGTTTTCCCGGATGAATTAATTCATTTTGTACGACAGTATTCCAGTGATATTCTGATGCCTTATGGTAGAGATTATTTGGCTCCGGACTGGATTTACGGCGATCATCCATTAAGAGAAGTAATGAATCAGGAAAAAATTCGAATTTCTGAACTGGTAAGTCTTGCCACAGAGATGGAATGTCAGTATATTATAGTAGAGAGAAAAAAGGAATTGATTGGTAACTTTGATAATTATCAGGTAATCCGGATAGGAGAAACGGAAAATTACGATATTTATCGGAATCATCGGGTAGATATTGAGAAAAAATAAATGATACAACGGAGGGAAAGACAGTATGACAAAAGCAGAGATTTTAAAGAAGGAGATTTTAACACAGTATCGCAGTTTACGTCAGTTTGCAATTGAAATGGAAATTCCGTATAGTACTTTAGTAACTGCTCTGGAAAGAGGTATTGAAGGCATGGCTTATGGCACAGTCATTAAAATGTGCGGTAAGTTAAACATGAATCCTATTGATTTTACTTCTTTAGAAAGAGATACAACCATAAGTGAACAGTTATTGGAAAACAGAGTAATGCAGTATTATGTGAAATTAAATCAGGAAGGTCGAAATAAGGTTCTTGGTATTATGGAAGACTATTCTGAAATTGAAAAGTATAAAGAAGTATAGTATTGACGAAAACAGAGGAAGCATTTGTTGTAGAGTCTGTAAAATATAGAAAAAAAGGCTGTTGAAAGATGATGTCAATGATAAGATGAATCATTTTTTAACAGCCTTTTCACTTGTTTTGTGAACAATATATTTAGCAATAGTAATTAAATAATAGACCACTATAATTACTAGTTGCATAAGGGGAAGTAAAATTACGCCCTGGATTTTTATAGGCTACAATTTTTTTGTTGGCATAGCTTAAAGGATCCCTGGAAATTTCTTCTCCTTTTTCATATAAAGAAGTGGAAAAATCTTTCAGCGGTGATAATAAATCATAAGCGTCCTCGCTTCCTGCTGTTTGTGTAAGTAAATTGTCATCTACAGCAAGGGTTCCGTCTTCGCTGATGTTAATTCCGATGGAATCCAATTCATTTCGATAAGAGCGGGCAACGTTAGTTACTTCGTAGCTTAACTTGCTAGAGGAGGTTAAGGCTTTGTATTCGTCTGCGGCTTTTAAAAAGGAATTATATCCTCCAATTAAATGGTAAATATTATCCTTTAAAGATTCCACGTTGGCCTTTAGTCCTACTATGGTAGGTTCACCGGAATCAGAAGTTACATTATGTAGAGTAATTTCGAAAGTTTTATCAATGGTAAAACGATTACCGGTAGAAGTATTAGCATCTCCATTGATAGTAAAATATGCATTAGAAGCATCTGTTGCAATATAATCAATTCCTAAATAATCTACAACATCAATTTGCTCTTTGTCGGAAGTACCTTGAAGTGTAAATAGCGGTTGTCCGGGATTTCCGTTATTGCCGGTTTGTGTGGAACTGATTCTTAAAGCGGATGTTTTATCCGGTCCATGCATAACCTCTGCTTGTAATCCAATGTTTGAATGATTAAATAACCGGGCTAATTTTGATTGAATATCAAAATTGGTATCTTCTTCGTTTACACCAAATTGAAATTCGTAAGCGACATTGTTCATGGTGACATCAAAGGAGTAATTTCCCGGTTTTAAAGTTTTTTCTTCTTTATCAAGTAGATAACCGGAGTTGATCTGAGGAGAAGCTAATTTTTCGACTTCGATCTCATAAAAAAAGGATTCGTCAAAGTCGTCTTGTTTTTCGCCAATAAACTTAGCTGTTAAAACACGATCATTAGAAGAAAAGGCTACTTTATTTTTAAATAAATCATTTTCTTCTTTACCAGCAGTATCTAAAATTGTATGCTGCAACTGCCTTGTGTTTTCCTTTAAAGAAATAGCAAAGTTTTTGGTAGTGCTGCTTCTATCATATAAGTAGAGAGGAGCTTCTTTGTTTAACTTTAAAATATTGTTATAAATATTTTTTAATTCACTTTTGTTATGGCTGTCTAATCTGGCATCACTTTTCTTTGGTGAATACGTGGTCATATAATGATTGTAGACAGTCGCCATAATGGTATTGGACATAAAACTCCTCCTTCTTGCTTTCTTGCCTTTATTATACGCATTTCTTATAATATGAGTCAATGTGAAATCAATGCGAAATTGAAATAGAAAGCATTTATGAGAAGTAGAAATTCCTTAGAAATTATGTTAAACTGAACCAAATTAAAGATAAAGGAATGTAATGAAGTGAAAATAGAAAAGAATAAAATAAGAAAAATAAGCTTTATATTAGTTATATGTGTAAGTTTTATTGCTATTTATATCTATAATGTTTTGACACCGTTAATGTCTGATGACTTACTGTTTGATACAAGTATATATCATTCTTTAGGGGATGTATTTAGAGAAGAATATAAGCAATATATGAACTGGAATGGACGTTCTGTATTGCAGATTATATTAAAGTTTTCTATGCTAATGCCAAAATCCATGTTTAATGTGTTAAACAGTTTGTGTTATGTGGCAACCACCGTTTTTGTTTATTGGAATATCAAAGGGAGAAAAACATACGATGTGTTTTTACTTGCATTGATTAATCTTTGTATTTGGATTTTTTGTGTGGAATTTTCCCAGACCATTCTTTGGCTGGCTGGTGCTTGCAATTATCTGTGGGGAGTATTTATTATTCTAGGATATATGGCATTGTATCGCTATTATTTGGAAAAAGGTGCCGAAATCAAATACCCATGGCTGGCAGGAGTATTGTTATTTTTAACCGGTGTGTTGTCTGGTTGGGGAAATGAGAATACTTCCGGTGGTATGATTATGATTGTACTGCTTTTAACTGCCAAATATGTTTGGGAAAACAAAAAGATAGAAAAGATTATGATTTCCGGTATTGTTGGGAATTTCATTGGCTTTGCTTTTTTGTTATTGGCGCCGGGAAATGCAGTTCGTGGAGAAATGGCAAAAGCGGCAGAAACCTATACCGGTATGGCAGCTTATGTAAGTCGTGGGTTAAAGGTATTGAAATCTATTGATGAGCATTTGTTGTTGTATATGGTTGTTATATGCTTGTTGGGTGCTTATTTTTACTACAGTAAGAAATATAAAATTATGGAGTTTGCGGAGGTGACTATTTTTGCTGTTGCATCCTTGGCTACTGCGGTGGTTTTAGTTATGACACCGGAACCTATGCCAAGAGCCTATTTTGGAGCGAACATTTATATGATGATAGCGGCATTACAGATGGCGCAAATGATACGGGAAGAAGATACGTTACTGATTTCTTTAAAAACCGGAGGAGTGATTGCTGCGGCTATAGGAATGATGTTTGTGTATGTAGAAGAAGGAGCAAATCTGGTCCGTATCCGAAGAGAAATTAATATTCGTGAGAACTATATTTTAGAGGAAGTTGCTAAGGGAGAAAGTGATCTGGCATTGCCTATGCTTCGGCCTGAGTTTAAGAGTAAATATAGCATGGCTCATTTGTGTGACATTTCACCGGAAGAGGGAAATTGGAATAACGATATTTATCGAAATGCCTATTTGCTGGATAGATTAGAAATTCTTCCATGGGAAGAATGGGAAGAAAAGCGTGAATAATTTATATAACAATACTTTGTATGGAGGAATCATGAGTGCTGTGCAGATATTAGACATGAATTATGTATCATTGACATTTTATTGTTTATTAGTAATATCACTACTTTTATATTATATATTACCACATAAGTTTCAAGTTGGCGTTTTGTTATGTACCAGTATAATTTATTATGTAGTAGCAATGCCTTCTATGAAACATATATTAATGTTTGTGACAATGATACTAATTAATTATATTTGGGGATTGGTGATAGAGAAAGCCAAAGGTGAAAATGCAAAAAAACTTCGCTTGTTGACAGTAGTGGGATGTATTTGTTCTGCTTTTCCGTTTGCTTTTATGCGTTTGATGGACTTGCTTTACGGAAGTATTTTAAGGAGAGAGAGACTTTCTTTTATTGTTCCTTTAGGGCTTGCGTTTTTTTCTATGCAAATGGTGGCGTATTTGGTGGATGTATCTAAGGGAGGCAAAGCTGAAAAAAATATTTTCAGACATTTCCTTTTTATGTCATTTTTTCCCACAATTGTGCAAGGTCCGATTCTAAGATATGAAAAAATGGCCAAAGAGTTGTTTTTAAGTCATAAAATAGAAATAAAAAATATTATATATGGTTTTCGAGCAATTATCTGGGGCTTTTTTTTGAAGTATATGATAGCAGATAAAGCCGGCGTGTACGTAGATCATGTGTTTGATAATTATTTAGGTTATGCTGGATTGTATGTGCTGATAGCTGCAGTATTATATAGTGTGCAATTATATACGGATTTTTATTCTTGCGTACTTATATGTAGGGGAGTTGCATTGTTATATGGTATCTCTTTACCACAGAATTTTAATCATCCGTATTTTTCAAGAAGTATTGGTGAGTTTTGGAGTAGATGGCATATTAGTCTAAGTTCGTGGCTTCGAGATTATGTTTATATACCATTAGGGGGGAATCGAAAAGGAAGGATTAGAAAATATAGTAATCTGATGGTGACTTTTTTGATAAGTGGCTTATGGCATGGAGGTAGTCTCAATTATATTTTCTGGGGACTTATGCATGCTGTTTATCAGATTGTGCATGATTTTACTAAGAATATGGGTAAAATGAAAGATTCATCTGATGAAAAAATAGATATTAAGATAATGAAAACATTAGTGACTTTCTTTTTGGTAATGCTTGGATGGATTGTGTTTAGGGCAGAAAGTTTGTCTATAGCGTTACATATGATAGAAGCAATGTTTAAAGTGTTTAATCCATGGATTTTGTTTGATGGTGGAATTATGTCATTAGGGTTAGATGCGAAAGATTGGAATGTATTGCTTCTGTCGATGTTAACTTTATTATATGTGGAAAAAGCTCAGTTTAAGAATAATTATAACTTGGATAAGGTGTCACTACCAAGTCGTATAGTTCTTTATTGTGTTTTGATTTTTGTGATTGCTGCCTTTGGAACATATGGAGCAGATTATGCAACACAGAATTTTATTTATGGAGGTTTCTAAAATGACAAAAAGAAACTTGATAATCAGTTTTTGTGTGATATTTGTTTTAGTCGTGTCAATATTAGGGTGGTTGAAAACAACTACGAATATGTCAACATATTATCCTAAATCAGGGTATCCGGATAATGGATTTTCGCATTTTTATTCTATGGATAAGAATACGGTGGATGTACTGTTTTTTGGAAGTAGTATAGGAGTAAATGGTTTTAATACACAGGAATTTTACGACCAATATGGTATTAGAAGCTATAATTTAAGTAGTGTTCAGCAACCGATTCCTTTAAGTTATTGTTGGTTGAAGGAAGCTGTAAAATACCAACAACCAAAGGTGGTTGTAGTAGATACGAGATTTTTATATCAATGGCATCCTGCTGATATATTAAATGGGGATGCCGGGGCATATCATGTTGCTTTGGATAAAATGAAATTTTCTAAAAGTAAAATAGAAAGTGTTATGGAATTATCTAAGTTGGATCCATCAATCGAAGTGAAGGATTTTCTTTTTACACTACGATACAAACATGAAAAATGGAAAGAATTGACGGAAGATAATATTTATTTGAAGAATACAGAAGATTACAATTTAAAAGGATATGCTCCCGGAGATTATATCATAGAGTCTTACGAGCCATTTGTTCCGCAGAATCCTGATGAGAGAAAAGAATTTGATCCAATCATGAAAATATATATGGATAAGATTGTAGCTTTGTGTCGGGAGAATGATATTAATTTGGTCTTGGTTACTTTGGTTGGAAATGATATGAATGATGCTACCAACAATAGCATTTTGGAATATGCACAGGAAAATGAAATTGATTATATCAACCTATGCCATTATGAACATTTTTATGCAATGTCACCAAAGTATCCGGAGGAATCAGTGTCCTTACACTCTAATCGTAAAGGATCTGTTGTTATAGCACGTCATCTTGGTAAAATTCTTCGAGACAGATATCAGCTTCAGGCAGTTAGGGATGAGCAATGGGAGAATTCCAAAGAATATTATAATGTGATAAAGGAAAATGAAGAATTAACAACAATTACTGAGTATGACTCATATCTAAGAAGTATAAACAAGGAACGTTACGCAGTTTTGATATCCTCTAAATTGGATGCAAGCAGGGGGATGAATGATTTGCTGAGAAAAGAGTTATCTAATCTTGGCTTGAATACTATTTGGAATAGTGAAATGGATGGAAAAGGTTATGTTGCGGTGATTTCTGATGAGGGAATTGTTGAAAATACGGGCATAGGTATTTCTATGATGGGAACTTTTAGAAGTGGGAGAAACAATTATTATATAAAAGTACCCACATTAGAACCTGAATCATCTAGCCAAATTCAGATTGACAGACAAAATTATTCTTTAAATAGAGGTGGATTAAATATTGTTGTATACGACATGTGGTTAAATGTGGTTGTGGATAAGGTAAATATTGCATCTTGGGGAGATTGTAGTTTGTCCAGATGATGAATATAGAGAAAGGATTGGAGAACGAGCATGGGAATTGCATCATTAGAATTTATCGTATTTATATTTGTTATAATGGCGATTTATTATGTAGTGCCCGCTAAATTGAAAAATATTGTACTTTTAGTGGCTGGTTATGTTTTTTATGGAAGTCAGAATTGGAGTTATTTACTGTTGTTAGTAGCGGCTACTTTATTTACTTATTGTAGTGGTTTGTTATTAGAAAAAAAATTGGACAATGCGAAGAAAGCCAAAACCATTGTATTGGTTACAGTAATTGCTAATTTATTTGTTCTTGGCTGGTTTAAATATATTAATTTTTTTACGGGTGGTAAAATTGAAAGTTTAATTTTGCCGGTGGGTATTTCTTTTTATTTATTTATGTCAATAGGGTATATTATAGATGTTTATAGAAAAACAGTAGAAGCGGAAAAAAATATAATAGCCTATGCGATATTCGTATCTTTCTTTCCCATCATTTTGGCAGGTCCTATTGAGAGAGCGGGAAATATGCTATCTCAATTTAAAAGAACATATTTAATGGAAGTAAAATTTGATACAGAAAAAATTCGAGATGGTTTTGTAAGAATGCTTTGGGGGTATTTTCAGAAACTTGTTTTGGCGGACAGGATTGCTGTTGTTGTAAATGCGGTATACGGTTCGCCAGAAAAATGTGGTGGTGCCATAGTTATTCTGACATCTATACTGTATACTTTTCAGATTTATTTTGATTTTGCAGGGTATTCTAGTATAGCTATAGGAATTGCGAAGGTGTTCGGGATTGAGGTTATGGAGAATTTTAAAGCGCCATATCTTGCAACTAGTATCGCAGATTTTTGGAGGAGATGGCATATTTCTCTTTCATCTTGGTTTCGTGATTATCTGTATATTCCGTTGGGGGGGAATCGCAAAGGAATATCTAGAAAATACTTAAATATTATGATTGTTTTTTTGTTAAGTGGATTATGGCATGGTGCCGGTTGGAATTTTATTTTATGGGGAGGAGTGCATGGGTTATATCAGGTTGTAGGAGCAGTAGTGCAGAATGTTCGAAAAAAAATGTGCGATTTGTTACATATTAGAGAAGAGTCCTTTGGTTTTAAAGGGATAAAAACTATCATTACATTTTGCTTAGTTAATATGGCGTGGATATTGTTTCGAGTAACGGATATGGAACAGTTGCTATGTATTATAAAGCGTTTTAAAGAGGTATGGATATGGGAATTGTTTGATGGTAGCATTTATAATCTAGGATTAGACAAAGCGAATGTACACCTGATGATTTGGGGTATTATCCTTGTGATTATAGTTGATATTTTGAATGAAAAAGGAATTTGTGTTTCAAAATGTATTGCAAACGAAAGACTTTGGATTAGATGGCCAATTTATTGGGGGACCATTTTGGTTATTCTGTTATGTGGAATGTGGGGAGCAGGATTCAATGCAAATAATTTCATCTATTATCAGTTTTAGAAGAGGAAAAGAGGATACTAAATATGGAAGAAGTGTTAATGCAAAATAAGAAAAAGAAACTCTATTCTGCAA
Source organism: Lachnospiraceae bacterium (assembly GCA_017558145.1). Taxonomy (GTDB): domain Bacteria; phylum Bacillota; class Clostridia; order Lachnospirales; family Lachnospiraceae; genus SFDP01. The sequence goes on along the minus strand of JAFYWF010000100.1, from coordinate 3,298 downwards.
TAAAAATTTTTTGCTTTTTTTTCCTTTTGCTTGTTTTTATTATAGGTGCAGGAAAAATTACAAAACGAAAAGAGAGTATGAAGAAATATGCAGATTTTGTAGAACTAGCTGATCAAGTTGATGTGTTGTTTTTTGGGTCATCCCATGTAATGAATAGTATCAATCCGGTACAATTATTTTTAGAGTATGGAATTACAGGATATAATATGGGAAAATCCGGCGGTAAGGTGCCTGAGTCTTATTGGGCGTTTATGAATGCATTAGATTATTGCGAACCGAAGTGTGTAGTTGTGGATGTCTGGGCGCTGGATAAAGATTTTCATTATGTAGATACACGGAATGAAGGTGAAAGCGCAACAATTGACGAAACAGCGATTTCTTTTTTGCATGATAGTTTAGATTATTTACCGTTGAGTAAAAATAAAATAGCGGCGGTGAATGATTTGATTGAAGATAAAGAAACTAGAAAAGAATTTTTATGGGATTTTGTTCTATATCATGATAGGTGGTCTTCTTTGAAAGAAGAGGATTTTAGACCTGAAATGTACAAGGCCAATTCACACTATGATTTAGGGTCTTTTACTGGTTATGAAGTTGTTCCAAACTTAAATATCTTTCAAGTAGATAAAGTAGACGATGTTTTGCCTGAGGATACAGCATCTGTCCAATATTTGCATAAGATACTAGATGAATGTGAAAAAAGAGGAATTAAGGCGGTAATAACGTTTTTTCCATTGTCAGAATCTTATGAATTGGATTGGATGGCTACGAATACAGCAGAAAAGATTGCAATGGAACGAGGTGTCCCATTTCTTAATATGCTTCCACACGATTCACAAACAGTAATTCAGTATAAAACGGATATGTTTGATAGTATTCATGTAAATGCAAATGGGATGAGAAAGGTAACTTCCAGTGTAGGTGCTTATTTGCATGAAGTGTTGGAATTGGAAGATCATCGAGAAGATCCGGAGTATATTGCGTGGGAAGAAAAAGCCGGTCAGTGGCAATCTAAAGAGGTTGGCAAATTATTAGATGAAACTAATTTATATATAAAATTGGAAATGATATTAAATTTAAATGCAAATGCTATCATCTTTTTGCGTGGAAAATCTCCGGCATTTCAGGATTCTTTAGTACAAGAATTTTTGATGCAATTATCAGGGACAACATCTATTTTGGAGGCTGCAGATTGTAATGGACCCTATTTGTTGGTTAGAACCATAAATGATGATGAGGTAGAAGTGCAAGAATATGTGGGAGAAATGCAGATAGAATCTATGGAAACGATTTTAGGGGATACTAACTATATTGCGATGCAACCATTTTCTGCAATTTATGTAGATGGAAACCAAGAATATAATTATTTGGATATGGAAAAGAATTATGAATCTTCTGTGCAGATTATGATTTTAGGACAGGAAGGGGAGATTATGCAACAATTCTATGTTAGACCGGAGTGGAATGGTTCGAAATAAAATGTGTAAATAAAAATACAAAGAAAAGAAAAAAGAAAAGCCCTATTTTTCAAGAAAAAATCGTTGACAATGGTAGTGAGCTATGTTACATTTATTCAGCGAGATTGGAAAAGAGGTCTTTTTTTTATGCTTAAAAAAGAGAAAAGCGCTCGTAGTAAATAAGGAGGTGGCAATATGCGTACAAGAATTACTTTAGCATGTACACAGTGCAAACAGCGTAACTACAATACCACTAAAGACAAAAAAGCGCATCCGGACAGAATGGAAACAAAAAAATATTGTAGATTCTGTAAAACTCACACAATTCACAAAGAAACAAAATAATTGTCATTGACTCAGACGCGAAAGTGCGTATGAAAGGAGTTCAAATGGGAGATTCCGCTAAGACAGTAAAAGCACCTAAGAAAGAAAACAAACCAAGTTTTTTTAAAGGTGTGAAAGCTGAATTTAAGAAAATTTCATGGCCGGACAAAACAAAACTGTTTAAACAATCTGTTGCAGTTGTTTGTATTTCAGTTGTGTTAGGATTACTCATCAGTGTATTGGATACTATTATTCAGTATGGAGTAAACTTCTTAACAATGTAAGCGTGAGGTGATTGTATGGCAGAAGCAAACTGGTATGTAGTGCATACCTATTCCGGGTATGAAAACAAAGTCAAAGCCAATATTGAGAAAACGATCGAAAACAGAGGTCTTCAGGAAGAAATCTTAGAAGTACGTGTTCCGATGGAAGAAGTTACAGAAGTGAAGAACGGTGCTAAGAAAGTAAGCCAAAAGAAATTATTCCCTGGATATGTTATGATCAACATGGTGATGAACGACGATACATGGTATGTTGTTCGCAATACAAGAGGTGTAACCGGATTCGTAGGACCAGGAAGCAAGCCGGTACCCCTGACAGAGGCTGAAATGAAGCCCCTTGGAATTAGTAATAAGCAGATATCTGTTGACTTTGCAGAAGGTGATATGATTGTAGTATTAGCCGGTGCATGGAAGGATACTGTTGGTGCTGTTCAGAAGATGGATCATCAGAGAGGTACAGCGACCATTAATGTGGAACTTTTCGGCAGAGAAACCCCTGTTGAAATTAGTTTCGAAGAAGTACGTAAAGTAGATTAATACGTACCGTAACTTAAACAAACTAGGTAAAGACAATATGTCTTTTTGTAAAATCGAAGTTGCTCGACGTTACAGTCGTTGAACGGTGGAAGGGTTACCTAGCCCATAGACCACAATATATATTTATAGGAGGTGCCATCATGGCAAAAAAAGTTGTAGGATACATCAAATTACAGATTCCTGCTGGTAAAGCGACACCAGCACCACCAGTTGGACCAGCTCTTGGTCAGCATGGTGTAAACATCGTTGAATTTACAAAACAGTTCAATGCAAGAACAGCTGATAAAGGTGATTTAATCATCCCAGTTGTAATCACAGTTTATGCAGACAGAAGTTTCAGTTTTATTACAAAAACTCCACCAGCAGCTGTATTACTCAAAAAAGCTTGTAACATCAAATCCGGTTCAGGCGTTCCTAACAAAACAAAAGTAGCTAAAATTTCCAAAGCTAAAATCCAGGAAATCGCTGAAATGAAAATGCCTGACTTAAACGCAGCTAGCTTAGAAGCAGCTATGAGCATGATCGCTGGTACAGCTAGAAGTATGGGTATCACAGTAGAAGATTAATTAATTTAGGAGGAGTAAGAATAATGAAACATGGTAAGAAATATAACGAAACTGCTAAATTAGTGGATCGTGCTACTCAGTACGAACCAGCTGAAGCTATTGCTTTAGTTAAGAAAACAGCAGTTGCTAAATT
>JAFYWF010000099.1 GCA_017558145.1 Lachnospiraceae bacterium | reverse complement strand
AGGTCAGGAAATTGAATTTGTTATTACAGAATACAATCCTAAGAGAAGAAGATATATTGGAAACCGTAAAACATTAGTAGCTGCTAAAAAAGCAGAATTACAGAAAGAATTATTTGAAAGAATTCATGAAGGTGATGTGGTAGAAGGTACTGTTAAGAACGTAACTGATTTCGGTGCGTTTATCGATTTAGGTGGAGCAGATGGACTTCTTCATATTTCTGAAATGTCTTGGGGAAGAGTAGAAAATCCTAAGAAAGTATTTAAAGTTGGCGAAAGTGTTAGTGTTCTTGTTAAGGAAATTTCCGGAACAAAGATTGCTCTTAGTTTAAAATTTGCAGATGCAAATCCATGGAAAGATGCAGCTGAAAAATATGCGGTTGGTAATGTTGTAACTGGTAAAGTTGCAAGAATGACAGACTTTGGTGCTTTTGTTGAATTAGAAACAGGTGTTGATGCATTACTTCATGTTTCACAGATTTCTAAAGATCATATTGAAAAACCAGCAGATGCTTTAAAAGTTGGTGATGAAGTAACAGCTAAAGTTGTTGATTTCAATGAAGCAGATAAAAAGATTAGTCTTAGTGTAAAAGCTCTTTTAGCTCCTGAAGTAGAAGAAGTGGCAGAAGATGCAGATGTTGTATCTGTAGATGTTGATGCAGTGATTGCAGAACAGGAATAAGAATTAATCTAAAAAGGACCGGTTAATATCGGTCCTTTTTTTAAAAGAGTGTAAGAAAAGGCGGACTCAGTTATGGCAGTGTATAATTATGACTATTTAAAAAAAGAAGTATATGCTTTGACAAAGATTGATTTAAATGCTTATAAAGAAGCACAGATGAAAAGAAGAATTGATGCATTGATTGCAAAGCACAAAATTAGTGGATATGATAATTTTGTAAAGGCGCTTAAAACAGATAAAGCATTGTTTGAAGCATTTGTAAATTATTTAACCATTAATGTTTCTGAATTCTATAGAAATCCGGAACAGTGGGTTGTGTTAGATAAGGATGTATTTCCTAAGTTAATAAAAAAATTTGGAAAGAATTTAAAAATATGGAGTGCAGCTTGTTCTACAGGGGACGAACCATATTCGTTAGTAATGGCTCTTTCAAAACATTTGCCACTTAACAATATTAAAATAATTGCTACAGATATTGATAAGCAGGTAATAGAGAAAGCAAAAGTAGGATTATATAATGCTAAAAGTATTGCTAGTGTTCCGGATGAATTTAAAAAGAAATATTTTACCAAGGTAGGAGCTTCTTATCGTATTGCAGATGAAGTTAAGGCAAGAGTTGAATTTAAGGAAAGTAATCTGTTAAAGGATCCATATCCAATGGGATGTCATTTAATTGTTTGCCGTAATGTTTTGATTTATTTTACAGAAGAAGCAAAAGATGAAGTATTTAAAAAATTCTATAAATCTCTTGCTAAAGAAGGAGTTTTATTCATTGGAAGTACAGAACAGATTATGAACTACAAAGAAATCGGTTATGGAAGATTGAATTCTTTCTTTTATACAGCTGATTAAAGAGATACATTTATAAAGAGGTTGTTGCTGAATACAAGTACCGGATCCAGCAACAGCCCCTTTTTTCTATTAATAGCTCTTACCAAGCATTTCTAATATATGAGAGGCATATTTAGAGAAAGCCTCACGATTTGTTTTGAACTCATCTGTTAATTCATAAAAGAGTAAAGATGATTTATATTCCCTTTTAAAAAAAGGTTCTAGTATATAATCCCACATCGGTAAATAGGAAGAGTATTTTCGTGTATAACAGGTAGCAGCAGTAGCAGGAATACGATGTTCCTTATCAACAAATGTTGCTACGGATTTATGCATGGCAATATCTTCCATGGGAAGATAATAATACTCTTTATAGTTCGTATAGAAGTATTTTAGTTCTTCTGTATATACGGGAACACGCAAGGCTGCATGGTCTCCTTCAATTGTAATATAACAATCATTAGCATGGAAAGAAATGGGAATAGGTACAGCATTAATTAGTTTTAGCCTTAGGATTAATTCCTGTTGTTTTTTTCCGTTCAAATCACGGTAATGGTTTGCCTGTACTTTTGTAGTACGTACGGGTTTGTTGAAAATATCTCCATAAGATAAAATAGGAAGAATTTTTAACATCCCTTCTAAATCCTCTTTGTTGTGTAGCAAAAGAAGAGTTTCGATTTTTGTGGTAGGATTTTTCGTATATTCTTGATACAGTTGAATTAGCTCTCCACCATTGTATTTATCTTCCCGATGGATATGCAGGAACTTTTCTATAGAAGTTTGCTTACAATTAGGAAGTTGTAAAAAATGTTTGCATAAGCTTACTCTCTTGTAGATATCAATCCCTTCAAAAGCTTCAAAGGAATAATTCAAGCCTAAGAGCTCACATCTGTTTTTAATAAAAGGTAAATCAAATTGGTTTCCGTTAAAATGTATTAACGTAGAATAATCGGCAGCAAATGCAAAAAATGCATGAATGATATCTGCTTCGTCTTCTAAATTTTGAGCAAACCATTGAATTGCATTCCAATTATTATTTTGGTAAAAACAAACTCCAATCAAATAGATAGAGGCCGTTCTGGGAGATAATCCAGTGGTTTCGATATCTACAAATAAGGCCTTTTGGGGATTTGTAATTGAGGATAAATCGTATTCTATTTTTAGTTGTTTAAAATTGTAATTTAATGTTTTCATAAGTGCTATCTTATCACATTTTGTAAAATATCAGTAGTATTTTTTTTCTAAATTTAGTATATTATATACAGTTAACTAATGAATGAAAGGTATGGTATAAAGATGGCACGAGCAACATTTAAAGGTGGCGTACACCCTTATGAAGGTAAAGAATTATCAAAAGATAAGCCAATCAAAGACGTTTTACCACAAGGGGATTTAGTATATCCGTTATCCCAGCATATCGGTGCACCGGCAGTTCCTGTTGTACAGAAGGGTGATAGAGTTTTACGAGGACAAAAAATTGCAGAAGCAGGAGGTTTTGTATCTGCGCCAATATATGCGTCTGTTTCAGGGAATGTAAAAGCTATTGAACCAAGACGAGTTGTCACTGGAGATATGGTTATGAGTATTGTCATTGAAAATGATGGTATGTATGAGGAAGTTGTTTATCCGGAATCCAAACCATTAGAGGAAATGACTAGAGAAGAAATTATAGAATGTATTAAAGAAGCAGGAGTTGTTGGAATGGGAGGAGCCGGATTTCCAACTCATGTGAAACTTTCTGTTAAAAATCCGGAGAAAATTGATTATGTGATTGCAAACTGTGCAGAATGTGAACCATATCTTACTTCGGATTATCGTAGAATGATAGAAGAACCTGATAAGTTAATCGAAGGATTGAAAGTATCATTGGCATTATTTCCAAATGCAAAAGGAATTTTGGCGGTAGAAGATAATAAAGAAGATTGTATTGCTCTTTTGAAGGAAAAAACGATTAATGAGCAGAGAATTGTAGTTACAAGATTAAAGACAAAATATCCGCAAGGAGCAGAACGTCAGTTAATTTATGCTACGACTAAGAGAAAGATAGATTCTACTAAATTGCCTGCAGATGTAGGATGTGTGGTAAATAATGTAGATTCCATAGTTGCTATCTATAATGCTGTAATCAATCGCAAACCATTGATGGAGCGAATTGTAACGATTACCGGAGAGGCAATCAATCATCCTCAAAATATGCGTGTACATATAGGAACAAACTATAAAGAGTTAATTGATGCTGCAGGAGGTTTTAAAGAAGAACCGGTAAAAATTATTTCAGGTGGTCCTATGATGGGATTTGGAGTTTTTGAGTTGGATTTGCCAACTACAAAAACAGCTTCAGCACTTCTTTGTTTGACAAAAGATGAAGTATCTGAAATGGAGCCATCAGCATGTATTAATTGTGGAAGATGTTTGGAAGCATGTCCGGGGAATATCATGCCAAATAAATTAGCAACTTTAGCCATAAATCATAAAGAAGAAGAATTTGTTGCTAATGATGGAATGGAATGTTGTGAATGTGGTTGTTGTAGTTACGTGTGTCCGGCAAAACGACATTTGACACAGAGCATTAAATCGATGAGAAAAACAATTCTCGGGAAAAGAAAAAAATAGGAGGAAAAGCAAATGAGTGAATTGAAAAAAGTGTCTTCTAACCCTCATGTTAGAGCGAGATTAACTACCGGCCATATTATGTTTGCGGTTGTGATTGCTTTGCTTCCGACCAGTATATATGGTATTTATAATTTTGGACCTAAAGCTGCCATTTTAATTCTTATAACAGTACTCAGTTCAGTAATGACAGAATTGATCTATGAAATTGTTATGAAGAAAAAAGTGACGATAAGTGATTTTTCAGCAGTAGTAACAGGGTTGTTGTTGGCGCTGAATCTTCCTGTCTCAGTTCCGTGGTGGATTGGAGTAATAGGTGGTGTATTTGCAATTTTAGTAGTGAAAATGTTATTTGGTGGTTTGGGACAAAATTTTATGAACCCAGCTTTAGCTGCCAGATGTTTTTTATTGATTTCCTTTACCGGTATAATGACAAATTTTGATTGTGACGCCTATACAGGAGCAACCCCTTTAGCAATCTTAAAGAGTGGAGAAAGTGTGAATGTTTACAATATGGTGCTGGGACGTTGTAATGGTACTATAGGTGAGACTTCTATGGCGATGATTGTAGTAGGAGCTATTTTCTTGATTGTTTTGGGAGTAATTGATTTACGTGTACCTGGTAGTTATATAGTGAGTTTTGTGATGTTTCTTGGTCTGTTTGGTGGACAAGGATTTGATACTCATTATATAGCAGCTCATTTAGCAGGTGGCGGTTTGATGTTGGGTGCCTTTTTCATGGCAACGGATTATGTAACCAGACCGATTACAGTGAAAGGGCAGTATTTGTATGGGATTTTACTTGGATTTTTAACTTTTGTATTTCGTGTTTTTGGTCCAAGTGCGGAAGGTGTATCTTATGCTATTATTATCGGAAACCTTTTGGTTCCGTTGATTGAAAAAGTAACCCGTCCAAGAGCCTTTGGTAAGAAATGGGGGACAAAGAAATGAAGAGTATGATAAAAGATGCTGCAATTTTATTTGTAATTACCCTTATTTCAGGTTTACTTTTAGGGGTGGTTTATTATGTAACCAAAGAACCAATAGCCCTGCAGCAGGCGAAAAGAAAGAATGAAGCTTGTAAGGAAGTTTTTCAGGATGCAAGTAGTTTCGAAGCATTGGAATTATCTGTGCTGAAAACACCTGTTGAGAGTGAAAAAGCGACAGTAACTATCAATGATGTATCCGAAGCTGTAGCCGAAGATGGAACTGTTTTAGGGTATGTCTTAGATATTACAACTCACGAAGGATATAATGGTGATATTCAGTTTATGGTGGGGATTCGTATGGATGGAACAATAAATGGCATTTCCTTATTATCTATTGCTGAAACTCCGGGACTCGGCATGAAAGCAGAGGAGGTTTTAAAACCTCAGTTTACTGCAAAAAATGTATCACAGTTTGTTTATACCAAAACAGGATCTATAGCTCCGGAACAGATAGATGCCATCAGTGGGGCGACTATTACAACCAATGCAATGGTAAATGGTGTAAATTATGGGATTACATTTTTTAAAAGTGAATTAGGAGGTGGACAGAATGAATAATGCAAAAGAGAGACTTCTTAATGGATTGTTTAAAGAAAATCCAACCTTTGTTTTGATGCTTGGAATGTGTCCAACTCTTGCAGTGACGACCTCAGCCATGAATGGATTAGGTATGGGACTTACGACAACCGTGGTTTTGGCCTTAAGTAATGTAATGATTTCTATGCTTCGAAAAATTATTCCGGACAAGGTTCGTATTCCTGCATTTATTGTAGTTATTGCCAGCTTTGTAACAATTGTAGAATTATTATTGGAAGGTTTTTTGCCCTCTCTTTATGATGCTTTGGGAATCTATATTCCATTGATTGTTGTAAACTGTATTATTTTAGGAAGAGCGGAAAGCTATGCGTCTAAAAATCCAATGCTTCCATCCTTGTTTGATGGTTTAGGAATGGGACTTGGTTTTACTATGGCACTTACTATTATCGGTGCTATTCGTGAAGTATTAGGTGCAGGAGAAGTGTTTGGATATCGTGTAATGCCGGCAGGCTATGTTCCAATCAGTATCTTTGTACTTGCACCGGGAGCTTTTTTCGTACTAGCATGTTTAACTGCAATTCAAAACTATATTAAAATCCAAGGAGAAAAGAAAGGCAAAGATATGTCTAAGATTCAATCCGGATGTAATTGTGATTGTATGAATTGTGGTGATATGGCTTGTTCTAATAGAAAAGAAGAAACAGAAACTAAGAATGTTGCAATTAATGTAAAGGCTGAGGGAAGAGTGAACTCAGAGAAAAAAGAAGAAGCAACAATAGAAAGAACAGAGAAGCAAAAACAAGTAGTAGATGAACTGTTTTTTATTAGTGAAGTAAAAATGAAAGAGGCAGACATTGAGGTAGTAGATTTGGAGCAGGAAGTATCTGAAATACAAGATAATAAAGAAATGGATGAAGAAACAAAAGGGGAAGGAGAAACAGAAGAATGATGGATGCAAAAGAATTAGTGCTATTAGTAATCAGTTCAGCATTAGTGAGCAACGTAGTTTTAAGTCAGTTCCTTGGACTTTGTCCATTCCTTGGAGTTTCTAAAAAAGTAGAAACAGCTGCAGGTATGGGAGGTGCGGTAATCTTTGTTATTACATTAGCAAGTGCTGTCACTGGTGTTATTTACAAATTTGTATTGGAAAAATTCAATATTACATATTTGCAGACGATTGTATTTATTTTAGTAATTGCCGCTTTAGTACAGTTCGTAGAAATGTTTTTAAAGAAATTTATGGTAGGTTTATATGATGCTTTAGGAGTGTACCTTCCTTTGATTACTACTAACTGTGCCGTGTTAGGTGTTGCTTTAAATAATGTGAAATATGATTATGACATTTTGACTGGAGTAATCAATGGATTTGCTACTGCGTTGGGATTTGCCATAGCTATTGTTATTTTAGCAGGAATTCGTGAAAAAATTGAAGATAATGATATTCCTGAGGTGTTTAAAGGAATGCCTATTGTTTTGGTGACTGCAGGTTTGATGGCTATTGCTTTTTGTGGATTTTCAGGATTGCTGTAAAGGAGGATGTAGATATGTCAGGAATTATTACAGCAACTGTAGTTGTTGCAGCGGTAGGAGTGTTTATTGGAATCTTTTTAGGAATTGCAGCGATAAAATTTCGAGTAGAGGTTGATCCAAAAGAAGAAGCGGTTTTAGGGCTTCTTCCAGGTAATAACTGTGGTGGTTGTGGCTTTGCAGGTTGTTCCGGGTTGGCGGCGGCTATTGCCAAAGGAGAAGCGGCTGTTAACGCTTGTCCTGTAGGTGGAGATAGTGTAGGACAAAAAATTGCCGAAGTAATGGGAGTAGAAGCTACAGAGACGGAAAAACAGGTTGCTTTTGTAAAATGTCAGGGAGATTGCGATAAAGCAAAAGTAGATTACGATTATACTGGAATTGAAGATTGCGGTATGCTTTCCTTTGTACCAAATGGCGGACCAAAAAAATGTAATTATGGTTGTTTGGGATTTGGAAATTGTGTTAAGTCATGTCCTTTTAATGCTATTCACATTGTGAATGGAGTTGCAGTGGTGGATAAAGAAGCTTGTAAAGCATGTGGAAAATGTGTGGAAGCGTGTCCAAAGAATTTGATTGAATTGGTGCCATATAAATCTACAAGTTTTGTTGCTTGCAGTTCTAAAGATAAAGGGCCGGTAGTTATGAAAGCCTGTGAGGTAGGATGTATCGGTTGTAGTCTTTGTAAGAAAAATTGTCCTGAAGATGCAATTGTGATTGAGGATTTTCTTGCTAAAATAGATTATAAAAAATGTACCGGATGTGGAATCTGTAAAGAAAAATGTCCGAAAAAAGCCATTTTATAGCAATATCCAGCTTTATTGCTATATGGTTCTATTAAAAAAGGAGATTAATACATGCGTCAAACTTATGATTACGAAGATCAAAGCGGCGGTTTACCATTGATTTATATGGCGTTGGCAGTCTCTGCTTTTGTACTGATGATCTTAGTACTTGTGGTTACCATGAATAATAATAAAAAAACAAGTCCTGATTATGCAGCAGCGGTGCAGGAAGAAAGTACCACAGAAAATGTAGAAACATCCACTTATGAAACAACTGGAAGTTTAGTTGCCAGTGATTTGGATTTTTGGGACATGTACCCTTTAGAAGAAAGTGAAACAAAAAAAGAGGAAATAAAAAAAGAAGAGCAGGAAGAGGAAGAGTCTGAAGAAGAGGAGATGGATCCAAGCAAAGATGGAAAGCATGTGGAAGTGGTTCTTCGGGATGGAACCTCAGAATGGCTTCCAATTAATCCATATTGGAAAAAGAATACTTATGATTTTGCTAATTTAGTAAGTAAAAATGATTTACTTCATTATTATTCTGATGGAAAGCAAATTTCCTATTTAGGTGTGGATCTTTCAAAATATCAAAAAAGTGTGGATTTTGCAGCGATTCAAAATGAAGGAATTGATTTTTGTATTTTGCGTGTAGGAGCCAGAGGATATGAAACGGGTGTGATTCAGGAAGATGAAAAATTTGAGGAATTTCTTACTGGTGCAGAAGCAGTTGGAATGCCAGTAGGTTTATATTTTTTTTCTCAGGCGGTAACAGAAGAAGAAGCTATAGAGGAAGCGAATTTTGTCATTGGTAAAATTGGAGAGCATAAAATATCATATCCTATTGCTTATGATATGGAATTTATTCAAAACGACAATGCTAGAATTGAAACTTTAACAAAAGCGGAAAAAACCAATATTGCGTTGGCATTCTTAAATCGTATTGAAGAAGCGGGATTTACAGGTATGCTTTATGGGAATAAAGAATGGCTTTTGAAGAGAATTGAGTTACATCGATTTGAAAATTATGATGTATGGTTAGCAGAAGAAAAAGATATTCCGGATTATCCGTATATTTATTCAATGTGGCAGTATACCAAACAGGGTGAGGTATATGGAATTGATGGATATGTAGATTTAAATATTAGTTTTATTGATTATTCTGCAAGGTAAAAGGGAGGGCTGTAACTAGTTGTTACAGCCCCATTTTTGCGTTGTAATTTATAATAGAAGAGGATATTTTCAAATTAGAATAAATGGAAGCATAAACAGAGGGCGAGATGTCCATTTCATTCAGGATAAAGTTTTTTGTACATCCATTTCTTTTAACGATATCAATTGCTTTGTTGTATGCGATAGCAGCTTCTAATGCAGTTTCGTAATAACCTATGGAATAGTTTCCTTGCAAATGGAGTTTTGCACAATATTTTTTTTCCTTTCTCTTTAGATTAAGACTAACACCATGATAAGGATTTATAATATCAATATTTTCATAGCGATAATCATAGATATCGCCATTGACAAATCGATAATCTTTATCCAAGACAGCATAGCTTTTGATACCATAACGTGAATTGATGGTTAACTGCATTCCATAATCCGCTACAAATAAATGTCCGCCTCGTTGACTGATTTTTCGGGAAGAATAAAAAAATAAATCATCAATATCAAAAGTAAAACGAATCTTAGGACTTAAATAATAATAAAAAAACTTAGGACGAACATAGATGGGAGTATTAAAATAGATTTTATTATCTCGGTAATTTAGGAGAATTACCCATTTCTCAAAGGCTAAAACAGACTTCCTGGAAAAATCATTTATGTTGATATTTTCATGAGAAATTAAATTAGAGGCTTCCACGTAAGCTAAATGTGCTTCGATTTCTGTAGGAAAGCTGCCAAGGCTAATATGTTTGTTTTTATATGTAATAGAGGAACGATAATATATCGTTCCATTTTTTTTCTTTGCTTTAAAACTTCCAGGTAAAGACATAAAATAAAATCTCCATTTTCATACATCTTAAAGAGGATTTCTTGTATCAAAATTTTGTCATAAATTTTCCAACAACTGTATAAACTATATTGTAGCCCATTTTTTGAGGTTATGAAAGAGATAAATGGAGGAAGATTTATGTATAAAAAATATGCCACGTTGTTTTTGTTATGCAATTTGGTGATTTTTATGGCAGGAATTTGTGTAGAAGGTATTGCAATAAATAAAAATGCGGTAGAAGCATTTACCATTTCAAAGGATTGGCAGCCGATGGTACAAGCTACCAGTTTTCTAGGTGTGTCAGAGCAAAGAAGTTCTACACAGCGAGTTTTGGTTGCAAATACTATTACCAAAGAAAGATATATTTCTATTTCCCAATCAGAATATGATGATTTGTTACGCTTGGTAGAGGCAGAAGCAGGAGGGGAAGATATTATTGGAAAGATGTTGGTTGCTAATGTAGTTTTAAATCGTGTGGAAAATGAAGCTTTTCCGGATAGTATTCATGAGGTTATTTTTCAACAGGACCAAGGGGTTGCACAATTTTCCCCCATTAGTGACGGAAGATTTTACACGGTAAAGGTATCTGCACAAACAATAGAAGCTGTAAATAGGGTACTTCAGGGGGAAGATAATTCTAAAGGTGCGTTATATTTTGTGGCTAGAAAATCAGCGGATAAAAGAAATATGCAATGGTTTGATGAAAATTTACAACCTCTCTTTGCTTATGGAGGACATGAGTTCTTTTTCTGATGTTGAAGTTAATGTCGACTTGTGATAAAATTAATGCCAAAATGATTGAAAGATAAGAGGACAAGTTTCATGGCAGTTTTATATAATAGCACACGAGGCGGCGAAAAAGGTATCAATGCATCTCAGGCAATTTTAAAAGGTTTGGCATGTGATGGGGGACTTTTTGTACCAAACGAGATTCCTGTAATAGAAGGAAAATTAAGTGATTGGAAAGAATTATCTTATAAAGAACTTGCATATGAAGTAATGAAGCTTTATTTTAGTGATTTTACAGAAGAAGAATTAAAGCTTTGTATTGAACGTGCATATGATGAAAAATTTGATACAGAAGTAATTGCGCCAATGACAGAAGCAGATGGTGTGTTTTATTTGGAATTATTCCATGGTGCAACTATTGCTTTTAAAGATATGGCATTATCTATTTTGCCACATCTTATGACAACTAGTGCAAAGAAAAATAATATTAAAAATGAAATCGTAATCTTAACGGCAACTAGTGGAGATACAGGAAAAGCGGCGTTGGCAGGTTTTGCTGATGTAGAAGGAACAAAGATTATTGTATTTTATCCAAAGAATGGGGTAAGTCCGGTACAAGAAAGACAGATGATAACCCAAAAAGGGGATAATACTTACGTTGTTGGTATTCATGGAAACTTTGATGATGCACAGACCGGAGTTAAAAATATTTTTAACGATAAAGAATTAGCCGCATATATGGAAAGCAAAGGATATCAATTCTCTTCTGCAAATTCTATCAATATCGGACGTTTGGTTCCTCAGATTGTATACTATGTGTTTGCTTATTTGAATTTATTAAAAGAAGAACGTGTTGTGGAAGGCGAAAAAATTAATGTAGTAGTTCCAACCGGAAATTTCGGTAATATTTTAGCAGCATATTATGCCAAAAATATGGGAGTGCCGATTGATAAATTAATTTGTGCATCTAATGACAACAAAGTATTATATGATTTCTTTGAAACGGGATGTTATGATAAAAACAGAGAATTTGTATTGACATCTTCTCCATCTATGGATATTTTGATTTCCAGCAACTTGGAAAGATTGATTTATCGTATTTGTGGAGATGACCCGATTATGAATAAAGAATTTATGGAAAGTCTTCAGAATACGGGAATTTATCATATTACTGCTGAAATGAAAGAGCAGTTAGAAAGTTACCATGGTGGATTTGCTACGGAAGAAGAAACAGCAAATACTATTAAGAATTTATATGATAAGACAGGCTATGTTATTGATACTCATACAGCTGTAGCTGCAAGTGTTTATGCAAATTATGTGAAAGAGACAGGCGATGCTACAAAAACAGTAATTGCATCCACCGCAAGTCCGTTTAAATTTGGAAGAAGTGTATTAAATGCAATTGATAGTAAATATGATGCATTGTCTGATTTTGAACAAATTGATGAATTGGCCAAAGTAGCTAATATTGCCATTCCGAATGCTATTGATGAAATTCGTAATGCACCTGTATTGCATGATCATATATGTGAAAAAGATGCTATGGTAGAAGAAGTTAAAAAATTCCTTTGTATTTAATATGAAAAAACTCACATGACATAAGATGTAGAAAGAAAAGGAAATTTAAATGAGTATTGTTGATGTAATGGTCTTAGGAAGCGGTATCTATATTTTGTACCATACTTTTATTATGAAAAGGAATAATGAGATTCCCAAAGGTATTATGATAGCAAAAGATATGGTTCTTCCCAAGGATGCAGATGTAGCAGGGTTTATTTTAGATATGTATTTAAAAGGCATCATAGTAGGTTTGAGTGCTTGCATTAGTGGAGTGTTTGGATTATTAAGTGTAAAAATAACTCAGTTACAGAGTATTGCAGCTATTGTTAGTTTTGCTTTCTTTGGAGTATTGGTTGCTTTTATTGTTTTTTTGAAAAAGGCACAGAAAAAATATTTACATATTGGATAATTTTAACTAGAGATGGAAGAAACTACAAATTGTCTGGTTAGTGAAAAGGTTAATAAATATAAAATTTAAATAGGGATTGAAATAACTCATATCAGTTATTTCAATCCCTATTTTTATGCTTTCATATAGAATAAGAAAAGATGCTTTATCTGTGTTCGATATCTTGATAGTCACGTTTTTCGCAAATACTCATATATGCAGGACGAATAATTTTTCCGTTATTTGCTAATTCTTCCATACGGTGTGCAGCCCAACCTGAGATACGAGCCATAGCAAAAATTGGAGTATATAATTCTACCGGAAGTCCTAACATGTTATAAACAAAACCGGAGTAGAAGTCAACATTGATACTTACACCTTTGTAAATATGTCTTTCTCTGGCAATAACTTCAGGAGCGAGTTTTTCTACTAAGGAATATAATGCAAATTCTTTTTGTAACCCTTTTTCTTCTGATAATTCCTTTACAAATTTTTTGAATACAACAGCACGAGGGTCAGAAATAGAATAAATCGCGTGTCCGACACCATAAATTAAACCTGCTTTATCAAAAGCTTTTTTATTTAACAAATCTGCCAAGTAGTTACCAACTTCTTCTTCATCTTCCCAATTGGATACTTTTTCTTTCATATCCTCAAACATTTTTACTACTTTAATATTGGCACCACCATGACGAGGACCTTTTAAAGAACCGATTGCAGCAGCAATGGTTGAATAGGTGTCAGTCATAGAGGAAGACACTACATGAGTCGTAAAAGAAGAGTTATTACCGCCACCATGTTCCATGTGAAGAATTAAAGCAATATCTAAGATTTTAGCTTCTAATGGTGTGAATTTTGAGTCAGGTCTTAAAATATGTAAAATATTTTCTGCAGTCGAATATTCCCAAACCGGCTGATGAATATGTAAACTTCCACCATCGTGATAGTAGCGATAAGCTTGATAACTATAAATTGCAAGCAATGGAAAAGTACTAATTAACTGCAAACATTGACGAAGAACATTTGGTAATGTTACATCGTCTGCTTTATCATCGTAAGCATATAGCGTTAAAACACTACGAGCCAGAGAGTTCATCATATCACGACTGGGAGCCTTCATGATAACATCTCGAACAAAGCTGGTAGGAAGACTTCTGTAAAAAGCAAGAAGCTCTTTAAATTCATCTAATTCCGCTGTGTTTGGGAGTTTATCAAATAATAAAAGATAACTTACTTCTTCAAATCCAAAATGATTATCATCAGAGTGTCCTGTAATCAAATCTTTTACATTATATCCACGATAATATAATTCACCATGGGCAGGTACTGTTTTTCCATCCACTACTTTTGTGGCGTTTACAATAGAAATATTGGTAAGACCGGTTAAAACACCCTTACCATTCTCATCACGAAGTCCACGCTTAACATCGTATTTTTTAAAAAGTTCAGAATCAATAACTCCAGCTTTTTCGCTTAATGCAGCTAACTGGATAATATCAGGAGTTACTTCTGAATAAATGTTTGTATCCAACATTAGTTGCCACCTTCCTTTTATAAATAATATATGAAATGAGACTAAAGTGTGTGATGTTGAAAAAGAAAATATTCGATTTCCTGTACACAAAAGTTCATTACAAAAAAATAATAAATCCATTCTATCATAAGGCAATTATAATTGACAAGAAAATTGTACTAATTTAGAAACATTTAATATATTAGGGAAATTAAAAATTTGTTGTGTATATAAAAAAATTTTTATATAATTTATGAAGTAAAAGTGTACTTTGATGCTTTAAAACTTTAAAATAAAATTACTTTTAAAATGTTCGTAGGATAGGGGAAAAAGCTTATGAAAAAAGAGACGATTCGTAAAATAATAATTGTAGTCATTGCAGTGGTAATGACTTTTATTTTAGGAGTTACAGGATGCTTATATTCATTTGATAAAATATTAGCTGATAGATGGTATCAGACTCCAACGCCTACCAATTCGAAGATTAAAATTATTGCTATTGATGAAAAGACCTTGCAGGTATACGGAGATATGAAGACATGGAATAGAAGTATTCCGGCTGATTTAGTGGATAGATTATATGAGCAGGAAGAGTATGCGCCCAGTGTTACAGTATTCGATATTATGTATATTAGTGATGTAGATGTTCAAAACGATTTTAGATTTGCCAAAAGTTGTGAAAAAGCAGGAAGCGTTATTACAGCAGTAAATACAGTATATGAAACTAAAGTAACAAAACAAGGCAACTCTTTGGTGGTAGATAGAAATCATATAGAAATGGTGGAATATCCTTATGATGCATTAAAAGAAGTTTCTGCTTATGGGTATGCCAATACCATTCAGGATAAAGATGGTTATATCAGATTTGCAACAACACAGGTTGAGTATAATGGAGAATACATAGATGCATTGGCTGTAAAGGCATATAAGATGTATTGTGAAAAACAAGGAATTACGCCTGTTATGCCTACTACTTTCGAAGAAAATAAGTTTGGATTTACATATAGTGGAAAAAGTGGAGCATATGAAGTCCTTTCTTTAGTAGATGTAATGGAAGGAAAAATTGCCCCACAGGCATTTGCAAACAGTATTGTGTTTGTAGGTGCTTATGCACCGGGGATGCAGGACGCCTATAATGTAGCGATTCAAAAAGGCGCCCAAATGTATGGAGTAGAAATTCACGCTAATATACTGGAAGCTATTATGGAAGGTAAAACAAATTTACCAATTTCTAATACTTTTTTTGGCTTTACAGGAGTCATTGTAGTAGCTATATTTGCGTTGGTTTGCTGGAAAAGTAAAATTGTGATTTCTACTGTCAGCCTTGTTTTAATGATATTACTCAATTTTGGAATAGGGAAATTACTATATAATAACGGAAAAGTTATGAATTTAGTGATTTTACCAATCATGCTTTTGTTAATCTACTCCTATTTCCTGGTAGAAGGTTATGTGACGGAAACTTTGCGAAGAAAAAAAGTAGTATCTGCCTTTAAAAAATATGTAGCTCCGCAGGTAGTGGATGAAATCTCTAAACAAGGTGATTTTAAAATTGTATTAGGAGGCGAAAGTAGAGAGGTAGCAGTATTATTTGTAGACATTCGTGGTTTTACTCCTATGTCAGAAAGTTTGGAACCGGAACAGGTAGTAGAAATCTTAAATGAATATTTACAACTAACAACAGAGTCTATTTTTAAGAATGGCGGTACGTTAGATAAATTTATTGGTGATGCTACTATGGCAGTTTTTAATGCGCCTTTTGATTTGGATGATTACATATATAGAGCTGTTTGTACTGCGAGAGATATTGCAGCCGGAAGTCAGCAATTGGAAGAAAAATTGTTGGCTCGCTTTGGAAAAACGGTAAGTTTTGGTATCGGAGTAAATTGCGGAAGAGCTGTTGTGGGGAATATTGGATGTGATTTCAGAATGGATTATACTGCGATTGGTGACACGGTTAATACAGCTGCCAGATTAGAAAGTAACGCGAAAAAAGGACAAATTTTAATAAGCGAAACAGTATATGAAGCAGTAAAAGATAGGATAGAAGTAACTGAAATTGGAGAAATTCCATTAAAAGGAAAGAGTAAAGGTGTCTTTGTGTATCAGTTAGATAAAGTGCATTAAGTAGACACAACTACTAAAATTAGGATGTATGAGCTGGGGGAAATAGATTGTAAATATGAAAAGTGTATATATTATTCCTAAAGAAAATGAGATTGAAGAAAGTCTGCGTTTAAGTGAAAAATATCATGCTAATTTTGAATATAATGATTTTTTTCTTCCGTTTATTTTAGATGATGAAGAAAAAAAGAAAGAATTAATAGAATTTTATAAAAGTTTGCCAAGAGACCGAAGCATGGATACATTACACGGGGCTTTTCTAGATGTTACCTTACACAGTGCAGACAGAAAAATAAAGGAAATATCAGAATTAAGAGTAAGGCAATCTATGGAGATTGCTAAGGAATTAGGTATTCGTGGTGTGATTTTTCATACCAATATGATTGCAAATTTTAAAGATGCATCATATATGCAAAACTGGGTTCAGTGTAATGCAAATTTTTACAAGGAATTACTAAGGGAGTATCCGGGAATTGATATTTTTATGGAAAATATGTTTGATTTTGATCCGGATATGCTATTAGCTTTAGCAAAGGAAATGAAAGAGGAGCCTCATTTTGGAGTTTGTTTGGATTATGCTCATGCAACGATTTCTAAGGTATCTGCGCAGGTTTGGTTTGAAAGTTTAAAACCATATATTAAACATATACATATCAATGATAATAATTTAGAACAGGATCAGCATAAACCTATTGGACAAGGGAAAATCGATTATAAGGAGTTTCATAAATTAATGGTTGAAAATGAAATGGATGTGTCTGTTTTGGTGGAAGTTGGACAAATTGAAGAACAAAAAATATCGTTAGAGTATATGAAGGAAGAGAAGATATATCCGTTGGTATAAAAGTTTGATTACAAAGGTTGATATAAAATAGATAGTTACAAAAAACAGTCAAATGTGCATAGAGATTTTGAGAAGGATTGGAAAATACAAATGCTGACAAATAAAGAATTAAGAGAAATTGTAGATGTTGGAATTGCCTTAACTACAGAAAAGAATAAAAATAGATTGTTGGAAATGATCTTGGAAACGGCTATGGATATTTCTAACTGTGATGCTGGTACACTATATTTATATACCGGAGATAGTTTGGAATTTAAAATTATGAAAACTTTATCTCAAAATATTAGTAAAGGAGAACAAGGAGAAAAGATTGATTTACCTCCGGTTCCTTTGCGAGAAGAAAATGTGTGTGCCTATGCAGCAATACATAAGGAATTAATTAATATTGAAGATGTATATCATAGTGAACGTTTTGATTTTTCAGGGCCTAAAAAATACGACGCTATTACAGGATATCGTACTAAGTCCATGATTGTGATTCCAATGATGGATGCAGAAGAAGAGCTGGTGGGAGTACTACAGCTAATGAATTCCATGGACAAAGCGGGAAATATTATTTCATTTACAGAAGATGCTGAATTTGTATTGCGTTCTATGGCATCTCAAGCAGCGGTTTCTATCAGTAACATGAAATATATGGAAGAAATTAAAGTACAGTTACATTCTTTTGTTTCAGCCTTTGCAACTGCAGTTGACGAAAGAACACCTTATAATGGAACACATACCAGAAAAGTTGCTATTTATTCTGTGATTTTGGCAGACTACATTAATAAAATGTGTGAAGAAGGTAAATGTGAAGAATATTTTGATGATAGCAGAAAGGATCAGCTGCATTTAGCGGCTGCGTTGCATGATATCGGAAAAATGATTGTTCCTTTATCTGTTATGAATAAAGCAACCCGATTAGATGGAGGAATTGTAAAGATAGAAGAACGGTTTCGTTTGTTAAAAGCTTATTATGAAATTGATTATTTAAAAGATAAGATTTCAAAAGAGGAATTTGATGAAAAGCTACAGTATTTGGACGATAGCTTACAGTTCATTAGAGAAGTCGATAGTGCCGGTTTTATGCCGGATGAAAAGCTGGCAAAAGTAGAAGAAATTGCAGCTAAATATCATGTAAAAGAGGATGGAAGCAAGCTGTATTATTTGACAGAAGTTGAAAAAGATTGTCTTAGCATCCGTAGGGGAACCTTAACTTGTGAAGAAAGAGAAATTATGGAAAGTCATGTTGTGATGACAAAGAAAATTTTGGACAAAGTTCATTTCAGTAAAAATTATAGTAAGGTAAATTTATTTGCATCTACGCATCATGAGTGTCTGAATGGCACAGGATATCCAAGTAAGCTAACAGCCGAAGATTTAGAATTAGAATCCCGTATTTTAGCAGTTGTGGATGTATTTGATGCTTTGACATGTACAGACAGACCGTATAAAAAACCAATGCCAAAAGAAAAGGCATTTGCAATTCTTCATGATATGGCAAATAAAGAAGGAAAATTAGAGGATAGACTGGTAACATGGCTGGAAGAAGCCATGGAAAACGTGGATATGGAAAGTATCGACGATATGAATGTTTTGTAAAAAACAATCTAATATTTTGTGGTTTAAAGAAGCGGAAGAGTTAGAAGAGGAAGATGGAAGTATTTAGGAGATATGATAGGAATGACGAAGAGAATACTAAAAAACAATAAGATATTATATATTGGGGTATTGATGTTAATCTTCATGTTTTCTGTAGGCTGTGGAAAAAAGGGAGAGGAATATCGTCAAATTCAGGTCTACAAAATTGATGGAACCGCAACTGTGAAACGTCAGGAAAGCAGTATGGAAGCTTATGAAAATATGCAGCTTCAGTCCGGAGATATCGTAGAAACTGTGTCAGATAGTTATTTACAGTTAAAATTGGATGAAGATAAATATATTTTATTAGAACCTGATTCTAAAATTTTATTACAGGCCAGCGGAAACAGTGTAGATAGTAACACTAGTATTTATCTTGAAAAAGGTGCTATTGTAAACCAGTTAGATCATCCGTTAAGCCAAGATTCTAACTATCAGGTTACAACACCAAATTCCACTATGGCGGTTCGAGGAACCACATTCCGTGTAGAAATAACCTATAATGAAAAAGGGGAAAGTTATGCAAAAGTAGCGGTATATAGCGGTAAGGTAGAATGTAATTTGGTATTTCCGGATGGTACGATTGCAGAACCATTACTGGCAGAAGCTGGTACAGAGGTATTGGTTTGGGGAGATGGTACAGATTCTGAGTATGTTACAACCGGCAATGTAGATTATGAAGAATTAAGAGAAAAAGTAATTGATTTCTTAGGAGTTATTATTGAAAGAGGAGAAGAATTGTCTATTTCGAAGCAGGAACTAGAAGTTTTAAAAGAAGCTAAGGATGAATTGGAGAAAGAAGATAGTTTAAAAGAAGATGATTTAGAACCTCAAAAAGAAGAAAACGGTGAAGAAAATGATGACGATACAAAGGAAGAGCTTTTAGTAGAGGAAGAAAAGAAAGAAAGTGATAATGAACTTGTACAAGAAACTCAACAAACGAATCCTAAGTCAGAAGAATCATCCTCAGGAAACAGTTCATCTTCAGGAAGCAGTTCATCCTCGGGAAGCGGTTCATCTTCGGGAGGCAGTTCATCCTCGGGAGACAATTCATCTTCTGATAGTGATTTAGGAGAAGGCGATGATAATAATGAGGAAGATAGCGGTAACGAAACGTCAACTCGTACAGTAACTATTAAATTTGTGGCCGGATCAAATACATTTACAACAATGCAAAAACCAGTAAAAACAGGTGTTAAATCAGTAGCAGTTACGAAGCCGACATTGCAGCCTACCGCAAGTGGTCATTGGAGCTTGGAAAATAGTAGTACTGCAGTTGATTTTTCAAATGAGATAACGATTGATGCAGAGGGAGATATCAGCATCAATTTCATTTGGAATGAGTCGGTAGCATCTACGACTTAAAAGAGAAAGAATGGAATGGAGTGAAGAATAAAAATGAAAAAACATATATGTGACAGATTAGAAACATTAAGAAAAATGATGAAAGAAAAAGGTGTAATGTATTACTATATTACAACGGCAGATTACCATAATTCAGAATATGCAGATGATTATTTCAAAGAAAGAGAATTTATGTCCGGATTTACCGGTTCCAATGGAAATCTTTTAATTGAAGAGGATAAGGCAGGTCTTTGGACAGATGGAAGGTACTTTATTCAGGCAGAAAAAGAGTTAGAAGGAACCGGAATCACTCTTTTTAGAATGGCTGAAGAAGGAGTTCCTACGGTTACAGAATATTTGGAACAGAATATGAAAGATGGTGATGTTCTTGCTTTTGATGGAAGAACTGTGAATACCCGTTTGGGGCAACAAATGGAAGAAATTGTAGAAAAAAAACAGGGGAAAATCCTTTATCAGATTGATTATGTAGATGATATATGGAAGGAAAGACCGACCAGAAAATGTAATGAAGTGTTTACATTAGATGAAAAAATTTGCGGGAAAACTGTAGCTGAAAAATTAGATATGGTAAGAGCAGCTATGGATAAGAAAAACTGTCAGAATTTAGTGTTAAGCAAAATGGATGACATAATGTGGCTTTTTAATATTCGCGGAAGAGATGTGGAATGTAACCCTGTAGCATTATCTTATGCGGTGATTACCAAAGAAAACAGTTATTTGTTTTTACAGGAAAATGCTGTAACTGAAGAGGTAAAGTCTTGGATAAAAGGTCAACCGGTCGTGCTGATGGATTATGAAAAAATTATGGAATTCTTACAACAGCAGACTTGGCAAGGAGCGGTTCTTTTAGATGAAGGTAACATAAGTTATGCCATTTATAAATTAGTAAAAGAATCAGCAGAGGTTATTTTCGGGGATAATCCGACGGAACTTTTAAAAGCTATGAAAAATGAAGTAGAACTTCAAATGATGAGAGAAGTTTATAAAAAAGACTCTTTAGTAGTATGTCGTTTTATGAAATGGTTAAAAGAAAATATCGGAAAGATTCCTATGACAGAACTTTCTGCAGCAGAATATATGGATCATCTTCGTAAGAATACAGAAGGTTTTATCGATTTGTCTTTCCCAACCATATGCGGATATAAGGAAAATGCTGCTATGATGCATTATCAGGCAACAGAAGATAATCATAAAGAGTTAGCACCGGAAGGAATGTTATTGATTGACTGTGGAGGACAATATTTGGGAGGAACTACTGATGTAACCAGAACCTTTGCTTTGGGGCCGGTGTCTGATGAAATCAAAGTTCATTATACTGCAGTTGCTATGGGCATGTTACGTTTATCAAATGCGAAATTCCTTTATGGATGTACCGGAAGAAATTTGGATATTTTAGCCAGAGGTCCTCTTTGGGATATGAATATTGATTACAAATGCGGAACCGGTCATGGTATTGGTTATATTTTAAATGTTCATGAGGGACCACAGAATGTAAGATGGCGTTTTATGGAAGGTATGAAAGAAGCTGTTTTAGAAGAAGGAATGGTACTTTCCAATGAACCGGGAGTTTATATTGCAGACAGCCACGGAATCCGTACGGAAAATATTATGGTTACAAAAAATGCAGAAAAGAACGGAGATGGTCAGTTTATGTGTTTTGAAAATTTGACCTTTGCTCCTATAGATCTTGACTTAATAGATACTACGATTATGGAACGAAAAGATATTGAAAATTTGAACCGCTATCACAAAAAGGTTTATGAAAAAATTGCCCCATTGATGACAAAAGAAGAAGCTGCTTGGCTGAAAGAGGTAACAAGAGAGATTTAGGAAATAGTCGGCCTAATATTAGTCGGGTATTAGTGAAAAACGATTTATGGTGCAATATATGAATTCGGTTGATTGAAACAGAATGGAGAAATGAAAGTATGAAGAAAAGGCAATGGATAAAATACACAACAGTTGTCTTGGCTTTTGTGATTATGGCTGGATTATTTTGGCCCGGAATGAAGACACAGGTAAATGCGACAGAAACGGAAGAACAAACAGCAGATTGGAGCATAAAAGTTCAATATAATTGGGGAGAAAAAACGGAAGAAATTGAGATATCTCCCGTAAGCGGTATGTATTCTTTTAACCTTAAAGAATCCGTCAATAGGGATGGATATTCATTTAAAGGATGGATAAAGAATTCAGATACCAGCATAGTGTACGAGGGTGGAGATTATATGCAAATAGAGGGTAAAGATACGAATAAAGATACTGTGATTGTCTTTACTGCCCAATGGGAGTGGGATGGTAAAACCATAGTTCCTAATGAATCTTTAGCATTAGAGGCAGAAGTACCGTATGTTTTAAGCGCAGGTACTTGGAATGTTAGCGGTGATGAGTATAGTTATACCAGTTCCGAGAATGGTTTGACATTTTATGTGGGAAGTAATGGTAATTATACTTTTACAAAAAATTAAAAAAATACAGAGGTTTGTATGAAAATAAAAAATAAATTCATACGAGGAATAGGTGTATATTTTATTGTATTGGGAATTATGTGGTTGGGATTAATTATCACCACATTAATTCCCAATCATTGTATACAAAAGAATATGATTCAAAGTGCTCTTATCATAGGAAAGTCTCAGCCTTTTGCGACTTGTGACGGAGACAAAATGAATGGCATCGCAGACAATTATGCAGATTCTATTTGGTTAAATGTTGCTTGGTATATGGGAAAAGGAAATCCTTTTGTATCATCTGTTAATACACAATACTATGATGGAGAAGAACAGGGACAGAATATAGGACTTTATCAGGCGGTTACAGACGAAAACACTGTAGCTAACGTGGATTATACTAGATATTGGCATGGGACTGCGGGAATCATTCGAATTCTACATTTATTTACGGATGTGAATGGAATCAGATATTTGGGATTTATAGTGACTTTAGGTTTGGCTACAATTCTTATGATGTTATTGATGAAAAGGGGAAAGGATTTCCAGGCGATTGCTTTTTTTCTTTCTTTGTGTGCAGTAAAAATATGGAATATACGTCTTAGCATGGAATATCAGCCGGCTTTTATCATTGGATTTTTTATATGTATTTTATATGTACTGTTTGAGAAAAAAGGAAATGATGTCTTACTTTTACTGGCGCTTATAAGTGGTCAATTGATAGCCTTTTTTGACTTTCTTACCACAGAAACGGTGACGATTCTATTGCCGTTGATTTTGGTTGTGGGTTTAAGAGCAACGGAGAACAGGTTGGGGAAGAGGAAAGCGAATTGTAGATTTTTACTTGCTCAAGGCATGGCATGGTTTGTAGCTTATGGTGCGACTATAATTTTCAAGTGGTTTTTAGCATCTATCATATTGAGTGAGAATAAGCTATTAACGGCTATGGAATCTGTACAGGAAAGAGTTAATGGAACAGTAGGATTTCAAGGCAATGGTACATCTATAGCTCAGATATTTGCTGCACCGGCAGCGAATTTAACTGTTTTATTTGGAGGGGAAAAAAGAATGGAATTTATGCCTCTTTTGTCAGGAATCGTGTTTATTGTTGTATATATTATGATATTTATCATTGGCAGTAAAAAAGTAGCAGGCGAGAAGAAGCTAGCAATGGGAATGCTGTTTGGATTAGGGGGATTGGTTATATTACGCTATATGGTTTTAAGTAATCACTCTTATTTACATGCTTTTTTTACTTATAGGGGATTGGTTAGTATGCTGATGGCAATGATGACCATGATTGTTTTGAACATAAAGAATATAACAAATATAACAAGACAACAGGGAGCTGAATTTTATGAAAAAGAGTAAACATATTATATGTAGTAGTTTTTTGATTATAATATTGGGAATTGCTGTTGGTTGTGCAAAACCCAAAGCAAATCCTTTAAATAAGGATGTAAGTATTGGACAAATAGAGCAAGATAAAGGAAATTTTTATGATGACAGAATCCTGACGGAAGATATTTCTAAAGTGAAAGGAATTGAAAAATTAAAAGAAAAAGTGGATTATTCCAATCCGGATAATTGGTTGGTAATCCCCCGGAATCCCTCCAAAGTGGCCGATGTAATTTATATATATCCTACAGTATACGGAAAAAGTTCTAAAACACAGGATGATGTGGCGGATATTGATGATGCTTCCATGCGTGTTTCAGCACAAAAGTGTGCAGCGGCTCAAGCCAGTGTGTTTGGAGAAAAGTGTAATATTTATGCACCTTATTATCGCCAATTTACAGTAGACAGTTTGTTGGATTTGATGGATAACAATCCGGAAGCACTATATTATATTGCGGCGCAGGATTTATATCCGATGTTAGATTATTATTTTGAAAATTGTAATGAAGGGAGACCATTTTTATTAGCGGGACATTCACAAGGTTCTGTGTGGCTAACTGTGATTTTAGAAGATTATATGAAAGAACATCCGGAATATTTGAAAAATATGGTTGCGTCCTATGTCATAGGATATTCCGTTACGAAGGAATATTTGGCGAAAAATGCCCATTTAAAATTTGCTCAAAAAGCAGATGATACAGGGGTGATTATTTCTTATAACGTGGAAGGACCAGGAAATAAAGATGCCTATAATTGCGTTGTAAAGGAAGATGCTATTTCCATCAATCCTATTAACTGGAAATTGGATGAGACCTATGCAACGGAAGAAGAAAATCTTGGATCTATGGGTAGCAATGGTCAAATAATAAATAATTATGCTGATGCCAGAGTTGATACCCAAAGAGGTGTTGTTGTTTGTGATAGTGTGAAAATATCACCGGAAATGCAGCAAGCTTTAAGCAAATATTTTGGACCGGAAAGCTTTCATACACAGGAGTATAGTTTGTATTATATGAATCTAAGACAGAATGTGGAAGACAGAATTCAGGCTTTTATAAGTAAGAATTAAAGGAAGAAGGAAGAAGCCATTGTTCATGGTACGAATGAGAATTTCAGCTTATTATGAATTCTTTGTAAATAAATCAAAATTAGGCAGAATTCGAAGGAAAATATTGACTTTTCATAGTCCATCTGACATAATATCAAATGATATGCGGTGAACTGTCGCATAAAAGAAAAAACCCGCGAAAAGCGGTAAAACATATATTTTAAGGAGGAATCGCAATATGTCAACAAAAGCATATTATCCAATTTCCGAAATTGGTGCTGGTAAACCAGGTTTTTCTAAAACTCGTTCTATCATCGAAGCAGCTTTTTACGGAAACAATGTTGTTAAAGTTAACACATTAAAAGAAGCTTATGAATTAGCTAAAAATTCTCCAGGTACAGTTGTAACTGATATGCCAATCAAAGATGGTGAAACATTTGGTCTTGAAAAAGACGCAAAAGTTTTATTATTCAATGATGGTGCTGTTACAGGTCGTTACGCTGCAGCTCGTCGTATCAAAGGCGAACCAGGTGTAGATGAAGCTAAACTTGATAAAGTTGTTATGGACGCTGTTTATGAAACACGTTGGAAAACAATGTACCATGCAGAGTGTTTCGTAGGTCTTGACCCAGAATTCATGGTAAAAGCTCACTTGCTTCTTCCAGAAGGCGAAGAAAACATCCTTTACAACTGGATGTTAAACTTCCAGTACATGTCTGATGAATATGTAAAAATGTACAAAAACTCTGTTCCAGTTGGAAACGGAAATGAACCAGACATCTACATCTTCTCTGATCCTCAGTGGGTACCAGGAAACAGACCAGACGTTGATTATAGCTGCTTAAGCGACCCATTAACACTTTGCTATTTCGATACAAACCAGAACTGTGCTGCAATCCTTGGTATGAGATACTTCGGAGAACACAAAAAAGGTACATTAACAATGGCTTGGGCATTAGCTAACAGAAATGGTTATGCTGCTTGTCATGGTGGACAGAAAGAATACACATTACCAGATGGATCTAAATTCGTAGCATCTGTATACGGATTATCAGGATCTGGTAAATCTACATTAACACATGCTAAACACGGTGGAAAATATCCTATCACTGTATTACATGATGACGCTTTCATCATCAACACAGATACATGTTCTTCCGTAGCATTAGAACCTACATACTTTGATAAAACATCTGATTACCCAACAGGATGTCCGGATAATGATTACTTATTATCTGCTCAGAACTGTTCTTGTACATTAGATGAAAATGGAAAGATTCAGTTAGTAACTGAAGATGTTAGAAATGGTAATGGTCGTGCGATTAAATCTAAATTATGGTCTCCAAACCGTGTAGATAAGATCGAAGCTCCAGTAAATGCTATTTTCTGGATCATGAAAGACCCTACAATTCCACCAGTAATTAAATTAAAAGGTGCAGCTTTAGCTTCCGTTATGGGTGCTACACTTGCTACAAAAACTTCTACTGCTGAACGTGTTGCAGCTGGAACAGACTTAAATGCTCTTCGTATCGTTCCTTATGCTAACCCATTCAGAACATATCCATTAGTT
>JAFYWF010000098.1 GCA_017558145.1 Lachnospiraceae bacterium | reverse complement strand
TAGACTATACATTTTCTCCGCCAGCGGGTCCTGAGTCAGCCATCTTGCTGTCTGAGGGTCATACATCCTGGCACCATAGTCGAGGTAGCCGAGACTGCCGGTGGTCTGCTCCTCCTTGCCGTTGAATTTATGCCTGTTGGTCAGACTGCTGAGCCATCAAATACTCCCGTACTGCTGTATATCAAAGATCTTTCGATAGTTACCTTGTGGGACAAAATACAAAATTATTCTGATTTTTCAAAATATGGAGCTATACCTTTCCCGGTTAATGTACTCTTCCTTAAAAGCTTAATATTCAATAATAATAGTCATTCAGCACTATATGTTTACAAAGGATCTCCATTATAATCATAACACTCTAGGGTCCAATCTATTATGCATTCACTTATAAATTCCATCATATTATCATGTGTTATTTCTGGTTGATCATCTTCTGAGTACTGATAATTGGACTGCCAAAAGACAATTTTACATAGGGGATTATCATCTGTTATATCTCTTGTATCAAAACAATAAAAATTTCCTCCTCCGTCTGGCGCAAATGGGACTAAATACCAATATTGAGGAATATATGTGCATTCATGCTCATATTTATATATAGAAAATAAATCTTGATTACCTAATGATAAATCATCCATAACACCATAAATACTATCACCCATTAAACTAAAACCATTGGTCCTACTCAATAGATATTTATAATCATATGGAAGGGTTACATTAAATTTTTTTTCGAAAAATTTAATAGCATTCATATTTGCTGGTTCATAAAAGCAAACTATATCTCTAGAAAACATATTAAGCCTATTCAGTATTTTGTCTATATTTTCATGAACCTTACTTATTATAAAATTCCTTTTTCCAATATTCATTTCTAGCTTTTTTAAATTCTGTTCTATCTATTTTATTCCTTTTAGCCGGGTGGTTTGTTTTATAGCTATTCTTCCCTCTATGATAATCTCTATGCATTTCCTTGAAAGGTCCTGAGGGATTCTGTCCAATGTGGTGGATTTCAACTGGTGATCCATCGGATTTGAATGTAGGAGCATTACCTTTTTTAATTGGAGGATGTGAATTCAACTAATTGTTCAGCAGCTGCCTTATCTTGCCAGGTTGTTGCTTTTTCTATACATAGAATATCGTGAAGAGAGAGTCTTCCCCTATTTTACCCATTTTAATAGACATCCATTGCATAAACATTTTGTATTCCATTGCTTTTATATAGTGTTCCATCTTTGGTTCTGAAAATAATTTGCAATGTGGGCAAAACTTCTATACACTCCTTATTATAAGAAGATCCCATTGGTTTCAATATATCAGTACCTAAAAAGATTCTGTCGCTTATTATTATTTTTGTTTCACTATAAGGATATAATTCCACACAAGATGGGTAGAAAGAAGAACGAGGATAACGATAATACTCCTTCCCTCTGTATCGGAATTTATAATAATACCCAGTTGGCTTATGGACTGAATATAGCATATCAAATAGTAATGTAAAATGGTCTAGCTTAAGTGTTTTGTGTAGTCCTATTCGTTCTGATGCTTCCATAAAATGTGCTAAAAATGATCTTGTTCCTTCAACATCCATAATACCTTCAATAAATAGGGTATCATTCGATTCATTCTTAAATCTTACATCAAGCCATATATATGGTCCTTGTCCAACTCCTTCAACATAAACATATTCTGGTGGAATTTCA
The DNA here is from genome assembly GCA_017558145.1 of Lachnospiraceae bacterium. Taxonomy (GTDB): domain Bacteria; phylum Bacillota; class Clostridia; order Lachnospirales; family Lachnospiraceae; genus SFDP01. The sequence goes on along the minus strand of JAFYWF010000098.1, from coordinate 867 downwards.
TCAACTATCCAAGAGACATATAAAGAATCAATTATAACTGATACTTGAGAATACAAGGTATTTTTTAATAGTAATAACAAGAATATTAATATTAATTTTCTCATAACTATCTAATTATTGTTTAATAAAGATACTATTTCTCTCTGAAATCTTATAGTTGTATGCTTAAATGATGGATGAAGATATTGATATTGTAAGGCTCTTTTCTCTCTATCTTTATCCTTCATTGATAAATATCCTTGTAATCCATATCTAGCAAAGTCCAGATAGTGCTTATACTCATGCACAAAACTATTTATAATATTATTATAGTTGTCATAAATTTCACTTTGTTTATTTAACTCAATAGGTATGGCTATGTATTGTTCACATGAAGGATTCTCACGATTAATAATATGCACTCTAAAAGTCATTCCCGCGCCTTCATCATCTTTTCTTTTAGGTTCAAGTCCTCTATCTTTTAAGGTAAGACCTGTAATATTATAGTAATCATATATATATAATGAAGATTCAGAATCAAGATTTGCTTTTGAAAAAGGCTTAGATAGTCTTAATCCTAATTCAGCATCCACTATTAAATTCCCACTATGATCTGAGAAGCAAATACTTTTCCAATCATTTTCTGTTATTATTCTAATGTAATCTTCAGTACTATTATCGGATCCTAAAAATCTACCATGAAAATCAAAATAATCGCTTAGTCCCATAAAATCTATAATCATTATGGGGTTATTCAATCCATATCGGTAAGGAGTTAGACTATACATTTTCTCCGCCAGCGGGTCCTGAGTCAGCCATCTTGCTGTCTGAGGGTCATACATCCTGGCACCATAGTCGAGGTAGCCGAGACTGCCGGTGGTCTGCTCC
>JAFYWF010000097.1 GCA_017558145.1 Lachnospiraceae bacterium | reverse complement strand
TAAGAAGCCTGGATACCTGCAGGACCGCTTTCTGCTGTGTTGCCTTCGCCTTTTGTTAAAGCATCGTAAGCTAATTTAACTCTGTCGTAGTTGTTATCTCTATCCATTGCATAGTAACGTCCCATAACGGATGCGATTTCACCTACACCAATTTTAGCCATTTCAGCTTCAAGATCCTCTGCAAATCCTTTTCCACTTGCAGGAGGTGTATCTCTACCGTCTAAGAAACAGTGTACGTATACTTTAGAAAGACCATTTCTTTTTGCTAATTCTAATAAACCATAAAGGTGTGTATTATGGCTGTGTACACCACCATCAGATAATAAACCAAACATGTGTAATGCAGAATCGTTTGCTTTACAATTTTCTACTGCTTCTAATAATGCAGGGTTTTCAAAGAATGTTCCATCCTGGATTTCTTTTGTAATTCTTGTAAGTTCCTGGTATACGATACGTCCGGCACCCATGTTTAAGTGACCTACTTCAGAATTACCCATCTGTCCATCCGGAAGACCTACTGCCATTCCACTGGCATTACCTTTTACAAAAGGACATTCTGCCATTAACTTATCCATAACAGGAGTCTTAGCCTGTGCTACTGCGTTTCCGCTATCTTTGCTATTTAATCCATAGCCATCTAAAATCATTAATACGGTTGGTTTTTTACTCATGATGTTCTCCTTTTTTATCCTCTATTTACTTACGCCTTTTGGCGATCATTAACCTATAACAGTATATCATTTCTGCCTATCTTTAAGCAATACAGATATTGAATTTTCTTCACTCTATACCCAGCTTACAATGATAACAACAGCTCCCTTATGAACCTTGATTATCCCTTTGCTTCCATAGATAAATTCATTACTTATGCCAATAGGAAAACTATTGGTTATTTCCTGTTCATGCAGAAGATACTTCATATTTTCAATAGATACCACAGCTTTATCTCCCATACTAAACATGGACATATAGCCTTCTAAAGAATCTTGAAAACTAATCTCTTCTTCCTTTGCTACCAGAATCATTCCGGTGCCATCCATCAAATATCCTACTGAGTTATGTTCCTTCAAATATAAGAGGCATTGCATATTTGCAATGGTATGTTCGATTCTTCCTCCCATACCGCCGTAAATACGAAAACTCCGGTATCCTTCCGAAAGTCCTAATTTCAAGGCGGCCAACATGTCAGTATCATCTTTTTCTACCGGTAAGATGATTACTCTATCTTCCTGCTGTTTCGCTATTTCTGCTACACTTTCTGCTTCTTTTTCACTAATGGAATCAAAATCACCAAGAATATAGTCCGGTGTAATTTCCAATAATTTACAATATTCATAACCACCGTCAACGGCAATTACCATATCACCAGCTTGCATTGGAATCTCAGAAATCGTTAAGTCTCCAGCTCCAATTAAAATACAATTTCCTTTATTCATATGTGTCCCTATACTGATACTTTCCGCCCCAGTCATTAATAGCCTTGGTTGTCTTACCTTCTTCGGTATAGATATTTTCTTCAAAGCGGAAGTTCATTCTTGCAAATGTGTTTTCAGTTAACTCCATGTTGATTGGTGTAGACCACCAATACATCATAGAATATTCCGTCATTGGATAATATTCTTTTGTTTCGCTAACCGGAACATAAGTAATCGCCGTACGCTGATGACCGTTATCCAACCATTTAAATCCCCAAACTTTAATATATCCACATTCTGCCGGATTTTTTTCTTCATCTACAAACGAAAATTTCCATGCATTATCTACAAAATGTAATTTTACACCAATATTACTTACCGGAATATATGTTTTTCCATACCAATATTCCATTGTTCCATCAATAAACGCATCACGAATAGCTATATATTCATCACTAACAATAAAATCTCTTGCTATTTCAAAGTTGCCTGCTTCAAATTCTGTTAAAATTGGAGAAAATAAATTATGCATTTCAATAGATTTTGCCATACATGCTTTCAACTCTTCCAATCCCGCATCGCTTACTACTGCATCCACTTTTTCTACTAATTCTACATAAGCATCATAATATTCCATTGGAATAAGAACCGTTTCTGCTTGAAGTCCTACATACTTTAGCAATAATTCCTTCATTTCCGGTTTCTGTTCCTTTTCATAGAGAGAAACCATTTTTTCCACTACTGCTTTGTAGCTTTCAAAACCTAATCCTTCTTCGTCAGAGGATAAAACAATGTTTACCCCACTCTCATCTACATTTCCTACTAATCTTTCATAGCAAGTCTGTAACAAATTATAAGCACTTGTTTTTCCACTATCTGTTGCTAGAATTTCAAGACAACGTTCCACTGTAATAAAACTGCAGCTTGCTTCATTCACTTCATAAACAGATTCATTTAACATAACCGTATGATAGGATTCCTGAATCTGACTGTCCTGGGTTTCCTCCACCCCTTTATGTAAAATTTCCTCTGCAGCTTTCAAGTCATCCATATTAATATATAAATTAGCCATGTACTGGTATGTTTTTACCGTTGTGGATTCAATTTCCAAAGCTTCTTCATAAGAAGCAATCGCACTTTCATAATCCGCAGCTTCTTCATATTCCTTTGCCTGACTAATACATTTATTTACTTTGACACTTGGAATCTGATGATAGCCATAAATACCACAACAAATCACAGCTACTATAGCTACTACAATTCCCACTTTTTGCATCATAACGACAGTTTTTCTTTTCTTGCTCCGTTTTTGTCGACTCTTTTCATGTTCATATGCCTGATTGTTTTCGTAACTCTTCTCCATCTTAATCTCCTACTTTTCACACATTCTGTAACACCGGATTTAACAATCTACTTTGTTTTCATTGTCATATTTTACTTTTAGCAATTATTTGCACGACAAAACGGAGTGTATACACACTCCGTTTACCATTTTACTTTATCTATAAAGTTAAAGTCAAAAGTTTTTCTGCCTTTTTTTTACTTTCGGCATTTTAGGTAAAGTAAGGCATTTTATATGACTTTTTTTGTAACTTTTTCGTAACATTTTGTGATATTTTCCTATGACATTTTCGTCCTTTAAGAACTTATGTGACTATACCATTAACTGAATCCTTTTTTTAATAGCATTCCCCAACGTAACTGCTGCCACAATTTTCATGGCATCAAATATAATAAACGGCAACACTCCTATAGATAAGGCCGATACAAAATCCATCTCATTTTGCATCATAAGCCATAAGGTTCCAACCAAATAGAGAATGATGGTACCCGTTGCCAAAGCCATCATTTGTCCAAGGTTTTTAAATTTCTTTTGACATTTTTTCCTTAACCATTTTCTATCTGTAACCTCTAATATTTCCCCTGCAATCCAGCTTAATCCAAGATAACCTATTAAGTATCCACCTGTTGGCCCCAATAGTTTTCCAGCTCCACCTGTAAATCCGGCAAAAACCGGAATCCCAGTAAATCCAATTAATAAATAAATCCCCACACTGATAGTTGCCCTCTTTTTATCCAACAAAAGAACAGTTAAATAAATTGCCATATTAGTTAAACTCATAGGCACCATTCCAATGGGAAGTACCAATGGACCTACAATGCACAGGATGGCTGCCATGAAAGCGATAAGGGTTAGATTTTGTATTTTATTTCTTTGCATACTCTATATTCTCTACTTAAAATATGATATATTCTCTTCTTTCAAAGCTTCTTTCATATACTCAAATTAATAATTTCGATATAAATTTTAGTGACTGCATTTCACAACTGCATTTTTTCCTCGAAATGCAATTCCAATTTTTACAATTTGTTTAACTCCAACTTCCTGTAATTGAATATCATACTTCTTGTCATCAATTTGTTCAAGTGCCTCCACCGCCAAATCACTTAATTCTTTTCCTTCATCTTTCGTATATTTAAATTCTAGAAGAAATCCAGGAAGCAATTTTTGTTGCGGCATTAACTGAATATCAAATCTTCCCAATCCTGCCTCTCTATTAGAGCGGACATAGTACTGATTACTAAACAAAGCACAGAATCCCAGCATCATACCATGATAGAAAGCTTCACTTCCGGTATCTAATGCAGCCACTGAAAGAAGCATAAATTTTTCAATATTTTCCTGTATCTTT
>JAFYWF010000096.1 GCA_017558145.1 Lachnospiraceae bacterium | reverse complement strand
TAGGTTGAATGTAAACTCCGTTAGGGAGATGTAAACATTCTCAGGGACGTGTAAAGTTTTTCAGTTATACTTGTCAATTTATTCAGTATGACTAATTACAAAATAGGCTAATCAGTGTAAACCCTATTCAGGAAAAGACAGATTGCTATCAAATGTGACAAATTCCGGTTTATAAATCTTCTTTAAACATTATATTTATTTGTCAGTCAAATACCTATATTATATTGACTATCTGGTCTCTGATATAGACTATCTTCAAACCATTTCCCTTACCCCATCCATTTCACGACATGAAATATATTGTACCATCCGCAGGTTCCTATCCCAGTAGTCATATAGTAGGTCTATTTGTTCTACTTTTGTGGTAGTAAATTTTATAGCAAGATGTGTTTTTGTATATACAAAAACCTTCTTGCCTGATATAATCAGGAATTGGTCGCAACTCTTTTTAATTTCAATATATGATATATGAATAAAACATGTCAAATAAATCTTAGGTTAACAACTTCTGAAATGGAACTGTTGAAACAAAAATCAAAGGCCCATAAAAGTTTATCATCTTATATAATCGATACCTGTTTGAGTGCTGATGATAATTTAACGATTAATAAATTAAAATTTTTAGAAGAATGGGCGGAGAAGTATATTTCATATAAAAATGAGTTTTCGCATCAAAATAATAATTTAAACCAATTGACAAAATATTTTCATTCTACTTCGGTTGTTAAAGAGAAAGCTCTTGAAGAAATCATTTTATTACTTAACTCTTTACTATTACTTAACGAGCGAATTTCCAGCGAAAATGAAAATATTTTAAATATGTATAAGAGTTTTTATAATTCCAAATCCAGTAAATAATTATATATATTTATAATAGTATATTGTAATAATATCTTTTATATAAATATCCAATATAAGAATATATATTTATTAAGTACAGTTTTTTTAGATAATCTCTGAGCGGGCTTTTATATGATTATATTATTATTTGCTGGGTTATTAGTAGTTTATAATACAATATTTTCGTCTATAATTCTATTGTATTTATATCTATTCTTATAATATCCTTTATTATATTATTATAATATATAATAGAATAATGTACTAACATTTATTATTTATTTGCTTTGTATATTTCAAGATGGATGTTTTTTAAATATTAATGGATTATTTATATATTTAATATTATAATGAATATTGGTTTATTGTCATATTATTTATGTATGTAATATTATAATATATATATAGACATTCTTTTATTATCTATTTTTTTTGAGTTTTTATGATTGTTAAGTTCTTGAAAAGTAGTAAAACTTTTGCAGCTGTATCCTATAATGAAAAACGTGTAAACAACGGGGAAGCAGAATTACTGGCGAAAGAAAATTTTGGTAACTCTATATCCTTGTTTGATGATGTTTCCATATGTAGAGAGTATTTAAAATTATGGTCAAACAAAAATAGTAGAATTAAAAATCCACAACTGCATGTGGTTTTTTCTGCAAAACATGATTCTTTTGACAAACATAGGTTAAAGGATATTGCAGTTCAGTGGTTAAAAGAGATGGGTTATGGAGATGTTCCTTATTTAATATATTTCCATCATAATTCGAATCATAACCATGTTCATGTTATAACCACTCGTGTAGACAAGGATGGTTTTAAAATCAATGATAGTTTTGAACATGAGAGAGGATTGAGAGTTCTTAATAAGCTCATGAACATTGATGAACTGAAAAATCTTCGAACTAATATTGCAAATTTACTTCATTATTCATTTAATACACGTACACAATTCATGGAACTGTGTGCTCATTCAGGTATGCGTAACTATGAATCTAAAGATAAACAATCTGTAATAATAGAATGGGGTAGTAGCAAGATTAAGATTGGTTATGGTGTGATAGATTTTTGTTCTAATCGTTATTATCGTGATATAGATAAAAAACGTAGGTCGCAAATTCAGGCTTTTATTTATAAGTATGCTAAAATTTTCAATCGTGATGAATTCTGTTATTTTATGAAACTGCAGTTCGGACTTGATTTTATTTTCTATGGTAAAAATAATACTATTAATGGTTATACTATCATTGATTATAGTAATAAATCGGTATATAAAGGCAGTTCAGTTTTGTCGGCAAAGTTTTTAAACGAATTATTTAAAGATTCCGAAGACCGGGCTATTAATCCTGTTGAAATTTTAGAAAATTATATAGGTGTTAACAAATATCATAATCAGCTTATGGCTGAAAGTTATTTGAAAAGATTTGGTATTACTATAGAAGGGGATAAAATAGTCGATATGTACGGTGTCTCTGCTGACATACCTGAATCTATATTAAGACATTGGCAGCAATTATCTTATGTTGATTATTTGAGTAAAGTGTATAAAGTTCATAGTCCTAAAGATTTAAAATTTCTGTCTTCGTTGTTGAATGTGGACTATGAACTATTGAAGCATTCTAAAATTCAGGATAATTCGAATTATATTGATTATTATAAAAGCATATTAAATGATTCTTTAACTGTAGAAGGAAAATTTGACTATACTATGTTGCAACAGAATGGTATCAGATTAATGTCCTTCGAAAACAAAACATATTTAGTGGATGATATTCATAATTCGGTTATATCATTATCCGAAGTTATAAACATGTCAGATATAAGTGTTGAGTATGAATCTATAAATCGCGATTTTATAACTCCAGTAGAAAACGGAGGTGGGGTAGGATTGGATATGTCTTTACTTAATTTTGATACAAATATTGGTTCCAGCTCTGGCAAGGGTAAACGAAAAAAGCGGTAAATTGTTTATTCTATTACTATAATATATCAATATATATTATTATTATATATAATACTACAATATACATTATATGTGATATATATTCTTATATTATATAATATGATAATTTTATATTGTTATTTTATAATTTAAGATAATTATATCATTATTTTATTGTATTTTAATTTTTTAGTGTTATCTTTGCATTGTCATCATGTTTCTGTTTAGTTTCAGATTCATTTATGACTTTTTATGACACTAATATATATTACATTATTATGATTCTTTTATTCTCAAATCAAAAAGGTGGGGTAGGGAAGTCTACTTTAGCTGCTCTTTATGCCAATCATTTGGCAAATGGTGATGAAAATGCTGGTGTTATGCCAAGACAGGTTCAGTTTATTGAAGCTGATATGCAGCGTTCTTTATCTTCTCAACGTGAAGAAGATATTGCTTCATGGGGTGAAGATAACATTAAATACAATCTTGATTTTTGTTATATCAAAGATTATGACACTTCTGTCAAATTGATGCAACAGCTTAGAGAGTTTAATGAACAAAATCCGGAAGTCACTATTATTATTGATGCTCCAGGTAATATTACACAGGATTATTTGGCTCCTTTATTTATTTATAGCGATTATATTGTTTGTCCTTATAGCTATCAAAATATTGTTTTGGATAGTACGTCTGGTTTTATTCGTGTTATTGAATACATAAAAAGCACACGTTCTGAAATGACGGCTCAATTTATCTTCATTCCTAACAGAGTGGTTAAAGGTGTCGGTATAAATCAAGAAATTGAAAACTTCCAAAAGATTGAAGAGATTTTCAAATCTAAAGGTTATCTTGCTCCAAGAATATACAATAGAGTTGATTTGGCTCGTTTTAATACCGTTTTCAATACTCCGCGCCAGGAAAGAGAATGCGAAAAGTGTTTTGCTTTCATAGATAACATTGTATTACAAGAAAATAATATATAATTTTCGTTTATATATGTTTTTTTTAGTTAATCTCGTTTTTAATGTAAAACCTTACTAATATTTTTGCAATGGATACTAAATCGAAGAACAAAAATGGTTTGCCGCCAAGAGCGACACCCAGTTTTTTAAAGAAATTTAATGAGGAAACGCCTGTTGATATGATGGATGTTGCTCATCGTATCAATGGTAATGAATCTGATAAAGGTGTGAAAGAAGAAATTGTTTCAGAAAAGGTTGTAGATAAACCTGATACTATTGACAAGGACTTTAAAGATTACACTCTTTTTGATTGGCTTGATTATTATAAGAGTTTTACTCACAAGAATTCCATTCATGTTTATATATCAAGCGACATGAAAGAACTGCTAAATCAAATGAAAGGCTTTGCTCAATTTAAAGATTACGATATGAAAGATATGCTTTCAGCGATTGTGAGAACTTATTTTGAAGAGCATAAACAAGAATTTGCCGAATACAGAAAAACTCGTCAAGAATGTAATATTTGGGATTAGTTTTATTATTCCACCGACAAATAAAATTAATCAATATTTATTTGGGGAATTATCAATATGTAATATAAAAAAATAAGGCACCGGATATGGTGCCTTATTTTTATGCTATAATTTCTTCTTCGTCCTCAATATCGTCAATCAGTTCAATTGTAAAAGTCTTTAACCTTTCTATCCCTTTTTTTATCAAGTCCAGGAAACTTAATTTATAATAGAATTTGCACAGGAAGTTAACTAAAAAAGGGAATGAAAAAGAAAGAATAAATGAGTAATAAAGTTTAACACTATAGTCGTAAAGACAAATCAAAACAATCGTTGCAATAGTTAACAGGATTGAATATCCAAACATTTTTAAGAAACTCATAACTTTTATTTTTTAAGGTTAGGGAAACCGTGTTAATATCAATCATCCGACAAGCCCCTTACTTATCGTATTACAAATATAGTGATTGTTTCTAATATGAGCAAGTAAACCCGTATTAAAAACAAAAAAAACAGGCAATAAAATTACCTGTTCTCTTAATTGTCTAATATTATTTGGAAGCTTTTATTCTTTCCAGTTCGAGCTGTGCTGCTTTACTGCACCAGAAATCTTTTTCCTGGTTTAGCTTTACCATTTCTTCTCGTATTGCCTGGATACTTTTATCCATCCGGATTTGTCTCTTTTCTGCATTAGAAAGCGTATGGAAATTGTCAATCACTTCATTCAAGCCTTTATTTTCCTTGCGAAGCATTTCAACTTCCGCTATCAAGTCCTTTACTCCGGCCAGTTGCTCACGAACCATCTGGTTCTGCATATCCACCGGCATATATTCGTTCAGGAGCTGTTCGGTCTCTTCCGGGTCTGAAAGAGCTTCCTCCAGCCATGTCATCCCTTTAATGAAACATTTAGCTTCGTTATCAGTAGGAGGGGGGTCTGTTGCCATGAATTCTTCAAGCAACACTTTCTTTAATATATATATGTCCATATCTTTGCAAAATTTTGTATCTGCAAATATACGAACTATTTATGATTTAAAAAAAATGCAGTAACCAGACTTCTGTATAAGCTTCAAAAATCCATTTTTAAGACTGTTTTTAATCGTCTTTATCCTGATTATTGTTGTGTTCTTCCGGATTTTCAAAGTACCGCTTGCGAATAGTAGTCCAGGTCTAATGAATGATTATACCCAATAACACACCTAAAACCATATCATTGTTCATAATAACGAAATACCGAAAAATATAAAAAACAAAACCACTCCTGTAGCCATCAGGATGCTATCCATGAATCTTAAAATATTATTGTACGGATGCCGTTTGATAAACTTATCCAATAGCAATTGACTTAAAATCCACAAGATGCTAAAAAGCAACCATATTTTGAAATGTGTAGACAATAAAAAAGTATCCATATTTTTTTATTTGCAAAATAAACACCCGAAAGTTTCAATTTTCGGGTGTTTACATATATTTTGTCCTTTTTTAATCATTCAGGAGCATCGGCATGATAAGACATAGAATATTGAAGTCATCTTCGGATACCTCCGGTTCGAACAGGAAGGCCGAGCTGTTGGATAAATAGAACATCTTAATGTTGTCCGTCTCCAGGGAATTGAGAATGTTAAGAACAAACGAGCCTTTCAGTCCTGCTGTCACATCCTTACCCTCGCGGGTACAGCATAAACTCTCTTCTGCCGAACGACTATAGTCTATATCCACACCGGCAACCTTCAATTGGAATCCGTTTACTGCAAATTTGACAAGGCATGACTGGTTGTTGGTGAAAACCATGACACGCTTCAATGCGCTGGTAAGTTCAGAACGTCCGACAATGATATTGTCCTTATAGTTGGTTGGTATAACCGAGTTATAGTTAGGATATCTGCCATCCACCAACCGGCAGACAAATGAATAATCCGCCAATTCGAAGGATGCATTGCGTTCATCAAAACGGATTGTAATATCATCAGTCTGCTTACCGGCAAATATACCCGCCAATTTACAAGCCTTGATACTTAACAGGAGAGAACCTTTTGAATCACCTGTATAAACAGTGTTCATTTTTATCAACTGATGTCCGTTGGTCGCACATACCTCAAGTCTTTCACCGAAGTTAAAATATACGCCACCCAATTGCGGACGAAGTTCATCCACTTCGACAAATCCGGTAGCCTTGCTAATGATACGATGAAAGGTCTCCGACTTAATTGTACAACTGTTGTTGCCCTTGATTTCCGGACAAAGAGGATATTCTTCATTGCATCTGACAGGCATATCAAACTTACCGTTCTGGTATTTGATGCAAAGCTTGCATGAATCCAAATCCACATATATATCTACCGGTTGTTCCGGCAATTCTTTCAAGGAATTCAGCAACAAATGTGCATCGACACCAAACACTCCTGTCCCTTCAACTCCGGCAGAGACAAATGTCGTTACCTGGTTCTCCATATCCGCTGCGGTCAGCTGAACCTTGTTCTCTGAAACCTGGAACAATATGTCATTAAGAGCAGGCAAAGAATTCTTGTTTGCAATGACCTTGGAAATGTTAGCAACTTTGTTGCAAAGCTCACTTGAAGATAAAATCAATTTAATCATATTCAGAAATTTTAGCCGCCGGGCTTGCGGTGTTAGTAACAACTGCGATAAGTACCCTCTCTTATCGTACTACAAATATAGTGAAAATCAGCGAATTATGTAATATATATTTGTATATTATAATAATCAACATATAAATAATAGTAGAATACATACCCGTCCGGCTCCTTTTCCCAGTAGTAAAAAAATAAGGCAGACGAATTGTCTGCCTTTATTATGTTCACCATTTAAGTGAAAATTTACCATCATCTTCGAGTTTGAGTCCAGCTTCAAATGTCTTGCCGTCCTTCTTCTTTAACTTGACCTTACTACGTGTTTCGCCATTTTGCAGAATTTCATTGATGTCTCTTTCCGTCAATCTCCGTTGGCAGAAAATTCGCCAAAAGAAGAAATTGCACTCTTTGTTAGTGCATCTACATACCTTATCGGTCGCTATAAATTTACTGCCACATTTAGGACAAATAAATTCGATGGATGCATCCGCCCGTTTGGGAATAGCCGATTTGTCAAGCTTGGAATTCATCAACTCTTGTGTACACTTGACGGTGTAATTACGGATTTGTGTATTGAACAAATGGGCAGGAATCTTGCCTTCACCCACTTTGTTGAGTGCATTTTCCCATTTGCCGGTCATCACGACATCCGCAATTTCCTTATCCTTTACCATGTGGTAAAGAGCCAATCCTTTTTCTGTCGGCAAAAGCTGTTTCCGCTCACGGACTATATATTTGGTATGTATCAACTTTTCGATTGTCTCTGCACGGGTAGCAGGAGTACCCAGACCGATATCTTTCATTGCCTCCCGTTCTTCTTCATTTTCCAGTTCTTTACCCGCCGTTTCCATGAGAGCCAACAAAGAATTGTCCGTCAGGATTGGCGGAGCCTTTGTATGTTTTTCCATCAACAACAATTCTTTCATCGGGAGCTGTTCTCCTTGTTCGATAGGAGGGAGCTGTTCGTTTTCATCTTCGGCAGTCTTCACAGCCTCTTTCATGACAGCCCGCCACCCGGCCTTGCGTACAATGGAACCTTTGACCGTAAAAGGATAATCAGCCCTATCACCGGCAACCAACACAATGGTTGTCACATCCTTTTCTTCTCGTGACGATACGGTTTCAAGCATACGGCCAACAATAAGCTCGTAAATTTCTCGTTCAAGGTCCGTCATCTGCCCATCTTTCGGTATGTTTTCTGTTGGTAACAGGGCATGGTGGTCTGTTACTTTTGCGGCATTGACTGACACTTTACCCAATGGTTGCCCTTTCAATAATTTGGCATAATCAGCAAATCGAGGGTACCGTTCGGCATTGGCTATCAATTGTGGTAAAGTATCATAGATGTCATCCGGAATATATCTGGACCCGGTACGTGGATAAGTCGTCAACTTTTTTTCGTACAAGGATTGACAGATTTTCAGCGTCATATCTGCCGATAGCCCAAACTTGCTGTTCGCATCCTTTTGGATGGTTGTAAGGTCATAGAGTAGGGGAGGGGTGGAGTAGGAGGGTTTTTTCTGTACCGACCGGACCGTAAACACTCCAACATCCAACAACTGGGAAAGAATGTCGTTTGCCTTATCTTTATCTTCGAACTTGGTCTGATTATAAGCAAAAAAATCCATGCCCCCTTTTTGTAATGCTGCCTTGAGCATATAATAGGGGGTGGATTTGAAGTCCTTGTTTTCAATGAACCGTCTGCATATCATACATAGGGTAGGGGTCTGCACCCTACCGACTGACCAGACGGAACGGTCAGCAGCGTTGACCGTAACGGCACGGGTCCCATTGATGCCAATCAGCCAATCGGCTTCCGACCGGGCTTTGGCTGCTGCCGAGAGGTTGTCATATTCATGACCAGGCCGTAGATTGTTCAGACCATCCTTGATAGATTTGTCTGTCAAGGAAGATATCCAGAGCCGGTCAAACGGTGTGTTGAATTTGTCTTTTACCGCCAGATATTCATAGATATACCGGAAGATAAGTTCGCCTTCACGCCCGGCATCGGTTGCCACAATAATACGTTCGGCTTTTTTGAACAATGCCGATATTGTCCGCAACTGTTTCTTGTGAAGAGCTTCGGTATCCTTTTTCTGGTTAGGAATAGGTGTCGTTATAAAGGTATCCGGCATCATGGGGAGCGGGATGGAATCCCAGCTGCCTTCGTAACCGTATGCTTTGGGTTCGGCCAAGGTTATGAGATGACCGAAGGCCCAAGTGACGCAATATCCGTTCCCTTCAATATATCCGTCCTTCTTCTCCCTGGCACCGACAACGCCGGCAATTTCACGGGCAACGGACGGTTTTTCTGCTATAATAGCAATCATATCAATTGAATGTTATGGTTTGAGAATTTACATTCCAGTCACCTACGGTTATATCAAAATCAATCGGATAACCGAGATATTCACCTTCGATGCTATAGGTAGCATCTGACTGGAAAAATATTTTTTCGAATATAGTATTCTTTAATATACTGTGATTTTCGTCTGTCATGACCGAAAACTCACCCGTAGTATAGGTGTTTTTAATGGTCAGGAAACTGACATCCATCAATAACTTGTCGCCTTCTGAACCAAAATTTTCGTTTTCCAACTGGTCATTGACAAAATGTACCTTTGCCGCTGTTCCAGCCGCACCAGTCAACGCATTATAACTTGTACCCACTGCATCGAGGTTCAGAGTTGCGGTTATTTGAGTAAAGTCATATCTTGAATTGCGTGCCGCTTGGGCATCCTTTTCAGAAGAACGAATCTGGAATCTTGAAAACGGATTACGCAATACAATATCCATTACAGCCGTATTGTTTGAAGATGCCGAAAAGTGTGTTGTCAATCCGATAGGATTACCCTGGCTATAATCAATTAAAATATTCTTCAAGTCACTAACATCCGCACAGCATGCATTTTCAGGATGAGCCCAGAGAGCAATGTCATAAATCTTGTCTTGATACATTGCGAGCGGAATTTCTACATCCTGACACTTTCCGCTGTTTTCCAATTTTTGCGGATTGTCCGGATTCGCCGAAACAAGCTTGCCTGTCGTCTTTTCGTAAACCGCATAATAGAGATTGTAGAAATCATCCGCATTGTCATTACCACGACTTGCAGGTACATTGAGACTTAACTGACAATTCAAAACATCCGCCACCGGTGTTTCATACTGGTACTGTTCTAAAGATTCTTCAGCTACACAGCTGCTCAGAATAACACATACCAGAGCCATCTGGAATAAGTTGGATTTGAAAATCATTTTGTATGGTTTTAAATTTAATAAATTGATTGGACCTTGATTATTACTGATTGCAAATATCACATCCGAATGTTTCACTTTTCGGGTGTGAAAAGAACAAACATCATTCTGACAGATACAATTTGAAACATCTATATCCAATCCGGCCAGGGAAACCGTGTTAACATCAATCATCTGACAAGCCCCTCACTTGTCGCATACAAATATAGTGTTTATTTTTAATGTGAGCAAATAAACACATAATAAAAAGAAGTTTCACTAACAAATATCCGTTTTGTGAGTTTATTGAAATTCACAGAAACAAAAAAACGCCCTATAAAAGGGCGTTTTTCATCAAAATACCATGTTTTTTACAACGTTTGTCTTGTACTGATATAGGTTTACACTTTTAGCAGAGAAAATAGTTAAAATGTTAAATGCTAAAAGTTAAATTTATGGCAACCAAGAAACGAGGCCGCATCTCGAAGGCCTTTAAACGCGAAGTCGCAATCGAGTACCTA
>JAFYWF010000095.1 GCA_017558145.1 Lachnospiraceae bacterium | reverse complement strand
GATATTTTAATGCAGCTTTCTTAGCTTCCTCATAAAGTCCTTTTTGAATGTATCTAGCCACTTCACCAGCAAGACATGCCGAAAGAGCAATAATCCCCTCATGATATTGATTCAAAACTTCCATATCCACACGAGGTTTATAGTAATATCCTTCCGTAAAACCTTTGCTGACAATTTTCATCAAATTGGCATAGCCAACGTTATTTTCTGCCAACAAAACAAGATGGTAATATCTGTCATCACCACCAGTTAACTCTTTATCAAAACGGGAATTTGGAGCCACATAAACTTCACAACCAATAATCGGTTTGATTCCTTCTGCTTTAGCTGCACGATAAAAATCGATGATACCGTACATAACACCATGGTCGGTAATGGCCGCACTGTCCATACCCAGTTCTTTGACTCTTTTTACATATTCTTTTATCTTATTAGAACCGTCCAACAAACTAAATTCTGTATGGACATGTAAGTGTGCAAATGCCATGAAATTACTCCTTATAAATTCATTTGTTTACTATTATAAAGAACAAAAGTTCTTTTTACAAGTTACAGGATTCAATTCTATCTTTTTCCAATTTTCCTTTTCACACACAAAAACCCCCTTCATTTTTCAATGAAAGGGGTATCTTGTTATTTATTAATTATAAGTATTTTTTTAAATCTTCAACTTTATCAAGTGCTTCCCATGGAAGATTTAAGTCATTACGTCCGAAGTGTCCGTAAGCAGCTGTCTGTTTGTAGATTGGACGACGAAGGTCTAACATTTTGATGATTCCAGCTGGACGAAGATCGAAGTTTTCACGAACGATTTCTACTAAACGGATTTCATCTAATTTACCTGTTCCGAATGTATCTACACGTACAGAAGTTGGCTGTGCAACACCGATTGCGTAAGATAACTGAATTTCACATTTATCAGCAAGACCTGCTGCTACGATGTTTTTCGCAACGTAACGAGCTGCATAAGCTGCAGAACGGTCTACTTTTGTACAGTCTTTTCCAGAGAAAGCTCCACCGCCATGACGAGCCCATCCACCGTATGTATCTACGATGATTTTACGTCCTGTTAATCCAGAGTCACCATTTGGTCCACCGATTACGAAACGTCCTGTTGGATTGATGAAGTATTTTGTTTCTGCGTTTACCATATCCTGTGGAATTACTGGATCGATAACGTATTTTCTAATATCTTCATGAATCTGTTCCTGGCTGATTTCTTCTGCATGCTGTGTAGAGATAACTACTGCATCGATAGCTACTGCTTTACCATTTTCATCGTATTCTACAGTAACCTGGCTCTTACCGTCCGCTCTTAAGTAAGGAAGAGTTCCATCTTTTCTTACATCTGTTAATTTTTTTGTTAATTTATGAGCTAATGCGATTGGATATGGCATATATTCTTCTGTTTCGTTACAAGCATAACCAAACATCATGCCCTGGTCACCGGCACCGATTGCTTCGATATCAGCATCTGTCATCTGATTTTCTTTTGCTTCTAAAGCTTTGTCTACACCCATAGCGATGTCAGCAGACTGTTTGTCTAATGCTACGATAACACCACATGTATTGCAGTCGAAACCTTTATCAGAGTGATCGTATCCGATTTCTCTAATTGTGTTACGAACTACACTCTGGAAATCTACAGTTGCGTTAGTTGTGATTTCACCCATTACAAGTACAAGACCTGTTGTGATAGCTGTTTCACAAGCTACACGGCTGTTTGGGTCCTGTGCCATAATCGCGTCTAATACCGCGTCAGAAATATTATCACAGATCTTATCCGGATGTCCTTCAGTTACAGATTCAGAAGTAAATAATCTTTTTTCCATTTTTGTTCTCCTTTGCTTTTTTGCTATATAATAGTTGCATAGAATAAGCAGACTCTGCTTATTCACGAAAAAAGTCCGCTTACAAAAATAAGCGGACTGAATTTACGATACTCAAATCCTCTTATTGTTCGAATAATTCGCTCAGGTTGGCACCTTCCCGACTCCGGGGGGTTGCCGTGGCTTCGCAGGCCCTATGTACCTCCACCACTCTGAATAAGAGAGAAATTACAATATGGAATTTTCATATCTTACTATAAAATACTTTATCATATTCTTCTTGTCAACCTATTTTTTTCACTTTATATTTTTTTTATTTTTTCGACAAAACTACAAATAAATACTATATTTTTCTTAGTATTTCTTGACAAATGAAATGCAAAAATCTATACTTTTTTTACCTAAAAAACATAAGATTTAACAATCAGCGACTAGATAAGGAGACTCCAATGCGAAAGATAAATACTATCAATTTAACTCCTGGAATGGTGGTTTCCAGAGACGTATACTCTATGGAGGATCAATTGATTCTACCGGAAGGATTTCATTTAACAGACAGTACTATTACAAGACTTACATACTATATGATTCCATTTGTCTATGTTAAGAACACAGATAATTTAGATAAATTACCTTCCGATTCACTATTAGATGTTGAACCCTATTCCCTACAGATAAGAAACAGCCCTGAATTCAAAAAATTTTCTGCTGAATTTAGAAAAGATGTCTTTAAATTAAAAAATATGTTAAATGATATAGTAGAAAAAAATGCTCCTTTGAATGTAGATGACATACTAAATGATGCTTTGTCTTTATTAGATAATACTCATACTCATTATCATGTTTTTGATATGCTCCATAACCTTAGAACCTATGACGATTCCACCTACACTCATGCTTTAAATGTAGCTTTGATTTGTAATGTTTTGGCTTCTTGGTTAAACTTTTCTGAAAAGGATGTACATTTAGCTACTCAATGCGGTCTTTTCCATGATATTGGTAAACTGAAAATTCCGGAAGAAATTATTAAAAAGCCCGATCGTTTGACTGATCAAGAATATGACATTATCAAACAGCATCCTATGGAAGGTTATAAAATCTTAAAAAGATGTCAGGTAGATCCTCACATTTCTTATTCTGCTTTAATGCATCACGAAAGAAGTGATGGTAAAGGATATCCTTTGGGATATACTTCTGATAAAATTGATAAATTTGCTAAAATAGTTGCTATCGCCGATGTTTATGATGCTATGACTGCGGCCAGAGTCTATCGTGGACCTTTATGTCCTTTTAAAGTAATTGACGTATTCGAACAAGAAGGTTTCCAAAAATATGATACCAAATACATTCTGACCTTTTTAGAAAATGTCGTAAGTAGCTATCTTTCCCATAGGGTTCGCCTTTCTGACGGACGCGAAGGTACGATTTTCTTTATCAATAAACAGAGATTATCCAGACCAATTTTAAAATGTGATGAAAGCTATATTGACTTATTACATGAACCTTCTTCTGTCTTTATCGATGCAATCATATAATTAATCAAAAAAGTCGCATAAAATGCGACTTTTTTATTCTCTAAACTCTTATCCTACTTTTAATTTAAATTTTTGTATTTCTCTTTCAGACTCTACTTTTTCAATCTGAGCACCAAGCCCCTGTAATTTCATTTCAAAGTCTTCATACCCTCTCTGAATATAATGAATATCATCAATAAAAGAAACACCTTCTGCAGCCAATGCAGCCATAACCAACGCAGCGCCTGCTCTTAAATCAGGAGCACTCATGCTAGCTCCTGTATATCGATTCACTCCAATAATAATAGCTGTATTTCCCTCTACCTTAATATTCGCTCCCATTCTAGTCAATTCATCCACATAGCGGAAACGGTTTTCAAAAATACTTTCCGTTACAATACTAGTTCCCTTAGAAAGACCTAGCGCTACTGCAATCTGTGGTTGCATATCTGTAGGGAATCCCGGATATGGTAACGTTTTTACATGAGTATGCACCAAAGGCTTAGATGCTACAACTCGAACCGCATCATCAGAAGCTTCCACTTCACAGCCAATTTCCAACAACTTTGCCGTAATAGATTCCAAATGTTTCGGAATTACGTTTTTGACAGTCACATCACCCTTTGTTACTGCTGCTGCAAACATAAAAGTCCCTGCTTCAATCTGATCCGGTATAATTGCGTACTCTGTTTTGTGCAATTTGGTCACACCCTTAATACGGATTACATCTGTTCCAGCACCTTTGATATTAGCACCCATACTATTCAAAAAGTTAGCCAAATCAACTACATGTGGTTCTTTCGCTGCATTTTCAATAATTGTCTGACCTTCTGCCATCGCTGCTGCCATCATTACATTAATAGTAGCACCTACAGATACCACGTCCATATATATATGATTTCCCTTTAATACTTCTGCTTTGGCAGAAATCAAGCCATTGGCAATATCCACTTTGGTTCCCAAAGCTTCCCATCCTTTGATATGCTGATCAATAGGACGACTTCCGATATTACATCCTCCCGGAAGAACTACCTCTGCCTGTTTATATTTTCCTAACATTGCACCTATTAAATAATAAGATGCTCTTATCTTTTTAATCAAATCGTCCTTAATTACATGTCCATGTATCTGAGACCCATTGATTTTCACTGTATGTCTATCTATCTTTTCAACAATTACCCCAATGCTTTCCATTGCCTGAAGCAATGCATTGGTATCCCTTACATCAGGGACATTTTCTATCAAAACGGTTTCATCTGTCATAATCGCTGCTGCCAAAATAGGTAGGGCTGCATTTTTAGCTCCACCAATTTCCACTTCTCCGACTAACGGATTACCACCTTTAATTGCATATTGTTCCATCACTTACCTCATAACAAACAATCTACGTGCCATCAGCTTAGTATATCACATAATTTCATTTTGTAAACATGCAAACTTTTGTTTGTTTTACTCTAATTCATATATGCAAGCGGATCAACCGGTGTACCATTCAATCGAAGTTCAAAATGAAGGTGTGGGCCGGTACTAACTCCGGTGTTTCCTGTGAGTGCAATTCTTTGTCCCTGTTTTACCGTTTGTCCCGCAGATACTAATACCTTATTCAAATGTGCATATCTTGTTTCAGCTCCGCCCGGATGCTTAATATAAACAACATATCCATATCCTCCACCCCATCCGGCTTTGGTTACAGTACCACCGGAAGAAGCTACTACGGAACTTCCTCTTGGAATTCCCCAGTCAATTCCTTTATGATTACTGGAGGCTCCTCTGGTTGGTGAGGTTCTTCGACCATATCTTGATGTTAAGCGACCACCTGAAATCGGCTTAATAAAGGTTGGTGGTATTTTTGTTCCACGTTCTACAATTTTAGGAACCGCTTCCATTAATATCTCTTCTTTTATTACTTCTTTGCTAATTTCTTTATCATTACGATACGTAATTCTAGCTACTGCTTTTCTAAATCCGGTAGAAGGCTCCTGCAAAGTTTTTTCCTGAGTCGTATACCACTCATCATTGTCAATATAGATAACCTCTGCATCATACGCTTCTTCTAAATATAACTGTTCTGTTCGAACAACAGATAATTCCGGTTCCGGAACAGTGATAATAATTTCCTGCCCTATATGAAGAGTTGAAAATTCATTTTTAATAGCATCATTTAATTCAATGATTTTATCCATTGGAATATTTGTCTTTTCAACAATTGCCGAAAGTGTATCCCCGGCTACCACTTCATATATCTCATTTACTTCTTTATCTTTCGTTACATCATCAATAGCCTGTTCCAAATTAGAAATTTCTTCCGGCATCAAAAAGGTTTCTACAATCTCCACTTTTTCAGCAAACTCCATGGCCTGCATACCATAATCAAAGTCTTCAAAAGCTCTCTCCACTTCCGGTTCCATAGATTTAAAAATATCTTCAAAATATTTTTCCATGCCACTTTCCCAGAAAACTTCCTTTTCTTCAGCTTCCTGTTCTTCTTTTTTGTTAATCTGTGCTGTCAAAACATGTAACTCTCTACTTGGATCCAATGCCAAACTGACGCTATATTCATCCTCTGCATCATATTTATTCAAAGCTGCATCCAACAATTGTATCACTTCTTCACTGGTAGAAAGATTTACACTATACTCATTTACTTTTACCGTATAGGCCTTCTGCAATGTCTGAATAGAATTTTCCACCAAAACCCCAGTCACTCGATTTAATAAAGTTCTATGACTATCGATAACACCAAAAAGAACGTCTTTACCTTCGACCTCCAAATCCATTTTTGCATAAATTAAATCTGTGGAATCGCCTGCAAGAATTCTTCTTGCCTGAGCCATCACTTCATCAATATTATCTCGTGAGTCAGTAGCTCCTATTTTCGCTTCATTTAAATATATAGTAAAGTAATTATCGCCACCCTCATCAAAAGCTATCATTCCGGGCATCCAAAAAATACAACAAACAGCGAAAATAAACATAATTCGCATCCATATTAGCTGCAACTTCCTATTGTTTTTACTTATATTAATCATAATCTTTAGTTTATGCCATTCTTTCCTCATTTTATTCATTGTAACAATTTTGTAATATCTACATATTAACAGTATTTTTTTCCCTTGTAAAGTCATAGTTCTAATGTTACTTTAAAACTATCTATTAGTATATTTTTTAATTTAACTATTACATAACGCAAATACTGATCACATAGCAATATATGACACTATATATCTAAGGAGGAACTCTATGGAATCTATTATTTTTCATATTGATGTAAATTCCGCTTTTTTGAGTTGGACTGCTCTTAGCTTGTTGGAACAAGGAGAGTCTATAGATTTAAGAGAAATTCCTTCTATTATAGGTGGAGACAAAGAACAGCGCCACGGCATTGTATTAGCAAAATCCACATATGCCAAATCCTACGGAATTCAAACCGGAGAACCTATTGTAAATGCCTTTAAGAAATGCCCTTCTTTAACTATGGCAGCCCCCGATCACAATATGTATAGAGAACGTTCCAAAAAATTAATGGAATTTCTTTCTTCTATTTGTCCTGTAATCGAGCAGGTTAGTATCGATGAATGTTACATGGATTATTCTCCCATTTGTCACGAATATTCCTCTCCCATAGAAGCTGCAAACACAATTAAAAATTTAATTTTTGAAAAATTTCAATTTACGGTAAATATTGGTATCTCTGATTGTAAAGTATTAGCTAAAATGGCATCTGATTTCCAAAAACCTAATTTAGTACACACCTTATTCTCTTATGAGATTAAAGAAAAAATGTGGCCACTAACAGTTGACAATCTTTTTATGTGCGGACATTCCAGTGTTGAAACATTACATAAACTGGGAATTTTAACTATTGGTGATTTAGCTGCCTCAGAGCCTTCTATTCTAATATCACACTTGAAAAGCCATGGCAAAACACTTTGGGAATTTGCCAATGGAATAGATAATTCTAAAGTGGAACCTTTACCGGAAAAAGCTAAGGGCATTGGCAATTCCACCACTGTTAGTCGGGATTTGGAAACCAAAGAAGAAGCCTATAAAGTATTAATGTCCTTAGCCGAAAGTGTAGGTAGTCGTTTACGAAATGAAAAGCAAAAAGCCGGAATGATAAGCTGTGAAATTAAATATTCTACTTTTCAAAGTGTTTCACACCAAACAACACTTCCTTCACCAACCGATTCTACTACTTTAATATATGAAACTGCAAAAATTTTGTTCGATGAATTGTGGAACTATAACCCCATACGTTTATTGGGTATCCGAACATCCAAACTTACAGATATTTCACAACCAACACAACTTACATTATTCGATATAATGACTTCTGACACAAACTCGTCTACTTCTCTGAACGAAGAACAATATAAAAGAAAGAAAAAACAAGAACAGTTAGATAAAGCATTAGATAGCATTAAATTAAAATACGGAAAAGACTCTATCGTACGTGGAAGTCTTCTGAAAAAAAAATAAAAGAAGCTGTGGAAAATCACCACAGCTTCTTTTATTTTTTACGAACAGAATATCCAAATCTTCCCAATTCTTTTCCTAAAGAAAAATAAGTTCCATGGGAATATGCAATTGGTTTACTATATTCTAAATGAAATTTTCCTTTTTCATCCATATACTTTTCATCTGCACGAACATTTACCACTTCTGCTATAAACATATGATGTGTTCCCAGTTCCTTTATCTCTGTCACTTTACATTCAATATTAATAGGACTTTCCGCAACAGCAGGTACTGAAATCTTTTCAGATGGAATCGGGGTTAAATGCATCTTTTCCCATTTATTTACATCTTTACCACTTACCACACCACAGTAATCAGTAGCTTCCAACAATTCTTCTGTCGTCAAATTAATTACAAATTCTCCTGTTTCCTTTAACATATGATAGGAATATCTTTCAGGACGAACAGATATAGATACCATCGCCGGATCACTGCAAATAGTTCCAACCCAACCTATAGTAATTAAATTTGGCTCTCCTTCCTTCCCCTGACAGCTAACCAACACTGCCGGTAACGGATATAACATATTTCCAGGCTTCCAATTTTGCTTTGCCATACAAAAACCGCTCCTTTTTCCAATTCTACTTTTATTAAGTCAATAATTCTAAAATAACGGAATTCCTAAACTTTCAAAAATCTGAAGCACAACACTGGCCATTGCTGCAAGAAATGTTAAAACTGCAACCACTAAAATAGGTTTTGTTGCTTTTCCTACAGATTCTTGCTGCGCTTTCATAATAGCATCCGCTTTATTTCCCACCTCTTCTACAACTACAGCTTGTACATTGCGATATACTTTTACATTTTCTTTATGAAGAAAATCATCTGCCTGTCCGAACCATTCTTTAATATCTTTCTGATTTTTTTCCAGAACCTCGGATAAGGAATTTACAGTTTCCTGCATCTTCAAAACACTTTCTTCCATCTGAGCCATAGTAGTAGCCGCTGTATCTACTGCTTTTTTGGCATCTGATTTTTGTGCATCTGCAGCCAACTGTACATCAGAAATCTTCGTTATACTTTCTTGCGTTAATTTACGCATACTTTCCGTACTTTCTACCATCAAATCGTGAAGGTTCTGTGCACTCTGAGTATTCGTTAATTGAATTTTTCTCATTTCCTGAAGACATCTCTCATACTCAGCAACCTGTTCACGCAATTTCTTTAATTCTCTCTCTTCTGCTGCCGAATTCGCTTTAATTACTTCACCTGCGATAAATTTTTGTGCCAATCTATCGATAAAATTATCCATAAAGAACCTCCAATTTACATTATTATTTTCATTTTATCATATTTCTTTTCTTTTTACAATTTTGTTTATTTTTTGTGCAAATTGCATGCATTTTTCAGACACTTTTTCTTTTTTTTGTAATTATTCAATCGTTTTTCATATCCTGTTCATATTTTGTTCATATTTTTTTGTTAGAATGAAAATATCAAAACAAGTACATTAGATGAATTTTTTCATAATAGCCTGGGTGCCCTATGTGGTGCCTGGGCACTCCTCATTTTAACAGATAATTTTTCTCAATTTACACTTTGTGCTTATTCAGTTAGATAATGTACAAAACCGACCTTTTAGTGATTAGTATTTTTTCTAATCCTAAAGATCGGTTTTTTCATTTAATTTAATATTTGCATTATATTTTGTTCCAAAGTATTTACTAATTCATATCATGAATTTGTTCATTTAGATTCAACATTTTTTCATCAACGACCGAAATCATATTGGCACATTCCACTAGTTCTTCCTTAATATATTCCGGTACATTGCCTTCAAACTTATAGTTAATTTTATGTTCCAAGCTTGCCCAAAAATCCATAGCAACAGTTCGAATTTGTACTTCTACTTTTGCGTGTACAATTCTGTCAGATAAATAAATAGGAACCGTAATCAACATGTGATAACTTTTATAACCACTAGGCTTCGGATTTTTAATATAATCCTTTATCGCCAAAACCTTAATATCATTTTGGCTACTAATCATTTTAGCGATACGGTAAATATCTGAAGAAAACGAACAAATAACACGAATTCCTGCAATATCATTTACATACTCCACCATATTTTCTATGGTGGATTCATAACCGTTTTTCTTAAGTTTTTTTACAATACTCTCTGAGCTTTTTATTCTTGATTTAATATGCTCGATAGGATTGTATCTGTGCACAAGCTGAAATTCATCATTTAAAATTTCTAATTTTGTACCAATTTCTTTTAGTGCTGATTTATAAATCAGAATAACTTCAGTCCAGCTTTCCGCCGGTGAATTTGTTTTTGTTATACGTTCCATTCCTACTCCATTTCTACCAATAGTATTCTTTCCCCTCAACGCCACTAATTTATATTTATTTTACCATACTTTCTCTCATTTTTGTTTGAAATTGCATTTTTTTATAAAACTTTAAGCTTTCTGAAATTTTCTTTTTTTGCTATACTTACTTCGAATATTATGATAAAGAAATGTAAAACAGTATGTACGATAAAATATAGCTAACTTGAAAAAACATTTTTTATTTTCACTTTATCTATAATATTTATAATTATTTAAAATATAACAAAAGGATGATGATCTATGAGAATATGGTTTAAAATATGGAAAGACAATCGTTTATTGAAAGATACCACCATTGAAGATGTCTCAAACGACACGCGCACTCACAAAATTTTTAATGCCTTAGATTCTTGTTGCCTTCAATTGGATTTATCCCGTCCCCTTTGGTTAGATGTCACGGTACGAGACTTTCAAAGACATGCCCGTGCCCGTTTCACTCAAGATGCTTTTGTAGAACATATAGATTTTGATTACTTAGAAATTCATGTGATTGAAGAAGATTGAAATTAAACATATAAATAAAAACCGAGTATATATTTTCCTTGTTTCCAAATCACTTGCAAACAAAGAAATATATACTCGGTTTTCAGTTAATTATTCTTCATATCCATTTGGATTATTACTCTGCCATCTCCAAGAATCTTCACACATATCTTTGATACCATATTCTGCTACCCATCCTAATTCTTCTTTTGCTTTTGTTGCATCAGAATAGCATGTAGCTATATCACCAGGACGTCTGTCTTTGAATACATATGGCAGCTTCATGTTATTAGCTTCTTCAAAGTTCTTTACGATATCAAGTACACTGTATCCAGTTCCAGTACCTAAGTTATAGATATTAAGACCGGCTTTGTCTTCGATTTTCTTTAACGCTTTTACATGACCTTTTGCTAAATCCACTACGTGAATGTAGTCTCTTACGCCAGTACCATCATGTGTATCATAGTCATTTCCAAAAATTCCAAGTTCTTTTAACTTACCTACAGCAACCTGTGTTACATACGGCATTAGGTTATTTGGAATACCATTTGGATTTTCTCCCATTGTTCCACTCTTATGCGCTCCAATTGGATTAAAGTAACGAAGGATTACTACATTCCATTCTGGATCTGCCTTTTGAATATCACTTAAAATTTGCTCTAACATAGACTTGGTCCATCCATAAGGATTTGTACAAGTTCCTTTCGGACATTCTTCTGTGATTGGAATAAATGCCGGATCACCATACACCGTTGCAGAAGAAGAGAAAATAATATTTTTACAATTATGTTTTCTCATAACATCTACTAATGTTAATGTACCTGCAATATTATTTTCATAATATTCCCATGGTTTTGCAACCGATTCGCCTACAGCTTTTAAACCAGCAAAATGAATGCAGGAATCAATATTTTCTTTTGCAAAAATTTCTTCCAAAGCTTCACGATCTAAAATATCCGCTTTGTAAAAAGGAACTTTTTTCCCTGTGATAGCTTCTACTCTTTCCAAAGACTTTTCACTGGAGTTACATAAATTATCCAGAACCACTACATCATATCCTGCGTTCTGAAGCTCTACTACTGTGTGGCTACCGATATAACCAGCACCACCTGTTACCAAAATTGCCATATCATTCTCCCCTTTTTCTATGTTTTTTGTTACTAATAGATTTTATTTTTAATGTAGCACTACTATCCTTTTCACTACCATAATTTCTTTGGATATAACCCTTTTTCTTTCAGTTCTGCAATGGATGCTTTTACAAATGGTTTGTCCTCTTGATAGGTTACTCCAAACCACTTGTCAGAAGAAGAAAGAACTTCTACCATTGCTTTGTTAGCTTTTAATAATTTGTCCACTTCTGTCGGAATTAAACATTCTGCCTTTAATGGATTCTTTGCAACATCTTCTCCAAAGAATCTTTCTAAAGCTTCCTCCATAAGTTCAAACACACTCGGATAAAATGCCCACATATTCATCGATACCAAACTGTCTACAGAAACATCTGTGTATGTTTTACCATCATCCTCTGTGAATGCAGCACCTGTTTCTGTTTGAATAATCTTAGTACGTTCTACGATATCTTGTAAGAATCCTTGTTCATTAGTAACACAAATTCCTCTTGCCACAGAGCCTTTATCTGTTAAAGTATTTTTTAACTCATATCCAACCATAGCATATGGTGGCACATCTCCATCTTCGTGACTTGTCAAATAATCATATAAGGTTACATACGCACTCTTTCCATAGTAATCATCTGCATTGATAACCGCAAATGGTTCATTTACAACCCCCTTGCAGCACTGGAGTGCATGAGTTGTTCCCCATGGTTTTACTCTTTCCGGATCCATTACAAAACCAGCTGGCACATCTTTGATATCCTGGAATACATATTCCACTTCCATATGTTTACTAATTGGATCACCTACTAAAGTTCTAAAATCTTCTTCATTTTCTTTTTTGATTATAAATACTACCTTCCCAAATCCTGCTTTTAAAGCATCATAAATGGAAAAATCAATAATTTTATGTCCTTCATCGTCAATCGGATCAATCTGTTTTAATCCACCATATCTACTTCCCATTCCCGCTGCTAAAATAACCAACGTTGGTTTCTTCATACTCTTTCCTCCCAATATGTATCAACTGTTCTTTTGTTTCTATAAACTAAAACAAATCTTTCTTTTTTAATTCGTTTCATACAGCTACAGTATATTCTTTTTTTGCAAACTTTCCAACTATTTTGATATAATTTCTCCAAATTTTGATAAATTTTCTTGCTTTCTTTTTATTGTAGACACCCAATCGTTCTTCCTTCTTTTCTATTATTACTTTTTCCCACTATTTATTACTTACAACTATTATTTCTCATTATATCTATCCGCTATCAATCCTCATGTTTTCCCATCTCTTTCTAGACACCTATCTACTTTTATGATAAAATAGATGAAATTTTGCATCAGAAGTTAGTCTTGTTATATAAAAATACTACAAAAGAAAGAGGACATTATATATGTTACATACCATCGAAACAATCAATACTACAATTAATAATTTCGTTTGGGGTATTCCAGCCATGACATGCATCATCGGTGTTGGTCTTTACTTAAGTATTCGCACCGGATTTATCCAATTACGCAAACTTGGATATTCCATGAAAATGACCATTGGCAAAATCTTTGCTAAAGCAGAAGCTAAAGAAGGATCTATTACTCCATTCCAGGCAGTTTGTACCGCTCTTGCTTCTACCGTAGGAACCGGTAATATTGCCGGTGTTGCAGGTGCCATTGCCATTGGTGGTCCGGGTGCCGTATTCTGGATGTGGATTTCTGCTCTTCTTGGTATGTGTACCAAATTTGCAGAAGTTATTTTAGCCGTTCATTTTAGAGAAAAAAACGAACATGGCGACTGGGTTGGCGGCCCTATGTATTACATCAAAAATGGATTAGGCAAAAATTGGAAGTGGATGGCTTCTGCCTATGCACTCCTTGGTGTTCTCACTGTTTTCGGTACAGGTAATGCAACTCAGGTTAATACCATTGTTGCCGCTATCGATTCCGCCTTACTTAGTTACAATGTAGTTGGTACAAATCAACTTTCTATTGTAAATCTTATGATTGGAATTATCATTGCAATCGTTGTTGCTTTGGTTTTACTTGGTGGTATCAAGCGAATCGGGAAAGTAGCAGAAACTTTAGTTCCTTTTATGGCACTTTTATATATTGTGCTTGGGTTAGGTGTTATTTTCTTAAATATCTCCAACGTACCTACTGTTTTTGCTTCCATTTTCCACGGTGCTTTTAATCCGGCTGCTGTAACCGGTGGTATCGTAGGAACAATGTTTACCAGTATGACCAAAGGGGTTTCCCGTGGTATTTTCTCTAACGAAGCTGGTCTTGGTACCGGTTCTATCGCTCACGCTACTTCTGATACAAAAGAACCTGTAGCTCAGGGACTTTTTGGTATCTTTGAAGTTTTCGTAGATACCATTATTGTTTGTACTTTAACTGCTACTACTATTTTAGTGAGTGGTGCACCTATCACTTACGGACAAGCTGCAGGTGCAGAACTTACCATTAGTGGATTCGTTACCACATACGGCAATTGGGTTACTTTATTCACCGCTGTTGCTATGGTGTGTTTTGCTTTCTCCACCATCTTAGGTTGGGGATTGTACGGAACTCGTTGTTTAGAATTCTTATGTGGTTCCAAAGTAAACAAACCATTTATGGTTGCATATTCCTTAGTCGCTATCGTTGGTGCTACAATGGATCTTGGTCTTCTTTGGGGAATTGCTGATACCTTTAATGGTTTAATGGCTATCCCCAACTTAGTAGGTTTGTTCTTGCTATCACCTATCGTGTTCAAATTAATTAATGAATATTTTAATAAAAACTAAATTTAAACAAAGTGAGGCTGTTGCTAAATAAACAGTAAGAGGATTTGAGATATCCAACTTGTACGCATCTGTGAGACATTGTACGTTGAAGAGCGGACTTTAGTCCGATATTCAAGTACAATGTAACGAACAGTTAGAGAACAAGGGATACTGAAATCCGGTACTGGTATTCAGCAACAGCCTCTTTTATCTCCATAATTATTGTCAATAATTTCTTCTTGTGATTTTCTATGTTTTTTATATAATATTTAATTAAGAAAAAGGAGGATGTTAGTATGCCTAAAAGAAATGACATCAACAAAATATTAATAATAGGTTCCGGCCCTATTATTATAGGACAGGCTTGTGAATTTGATTATTCCGGTACACAAGCTTGTAAAGCTCTTCGTAGCTTAGGTTACGAAATTGTTTTAGTTAACTCTAATCCTGCTACTATAATGACAGATCCGGAAACAGCAGATAAAACTTATATCGAACCACTGAACGTAGAGCGCCTTGAACAGATTATAGCAAAAGAACGTCCTGATGCTTTATTACCAAACCTTGGTGGTCAATCCGGATTAAATCTTTGTTCTGAATTAAACAAAGCCGGTATTTTGGATAAATACAATGTTAAAGTTATTGGTGTTCAGGTTGATGCAATTGAACGTGGCGAAGACCGTGTTGAATTTAAAGCTGCTATGGAAAAATTAGGCATCGAAATGGCACGTAGTGAAGTTGCCTATTCCGTAGAGGAAGGTCTTGCTATCGCTGAAAAACTTGGATATCCGGTTGTTTTAAGACCCGCTTACACTATGGGTGGTGAAGGCGGCGGTCTTGTATACAATAAAGAAGAATTAAAAACCGTAATCGCCAGAGGTCTTCAAGCAAGTATTGTAGGACAGGTATTGGTAGAAGAATCCATTTTAGGATGGGAAGAATTAGAAGTAGAAGTTGTTCGTGATGCAGACAACAATATGATTACTGTTTGTTTTATCGAAAACATCGATCCTCTTGGTGTTCATACAGGAGATTCTTTCTGTTCTGCTCCGATGCTTACTATTTCCGAAGATTGTCAGAGACGTTTAAAAGAACAGGCTTTTAAAATTGTAGAATCCGTTCAGGTAATTGGTGGTACCAATGTACAATTTGCACACGATCCTGTTTCTGACAGAATTATTGTTATTGAAATCAACCCTCGTACTTCCCGTTCTTCCGCTCTTGCTTCTAAAGCAACCGGTTTCCCTATTGCTTTAGTATCTGCAATGCTAGCAGCAGGACTTACCTTAAAAGATATTCCTTGCGGAAAATACGGAACCCTTGATAAATATGTTCCGGACGGTGATTACATCGTAATTAAATTCGCCCGTTGGGCCTTTGAAAAATTCAAAGGCGTTGAAGATAAATTAGGTACTCAGATGCGTGCCGTAGGTGAGGTAATGAGTATCGGAAAAACTTACAAAGAAGCTTTCCAAAAAGCAATCAGAAGTTTGGAAATCGGCCGTCATGGTCTTGGTCACGCCAAAGATTTTGATACACTTTCCAAAGAACAGTTATTAAAGATGCTAGGCAGTGCTTCCAGCGAGCGTCACTTCATCATGTACGAAGCTTTAAGAAAAGGAGCTACTGTTGATGAATTACACGATATCACAAAAGTAAAACATTACTTCATTGAACAAATGAAAGAATTAGTGGATGAAGAAGAAGCTCTAATGGCTACGAAAGGTTTGCTTCCAACAGATGAAGCATTAATTTCTGCTAAGAAAAATGGTTTCTCTGATAAATATCTAAGCCAGATTTTAGAAGTATCCGAGGACGATATCCGCAACAAACGTATTGCCATCGGTATGGAAGAAAACTGGGAAGGTGTTCACGTTAGCGGAACCAAAGACAGTGCATACTACTACTCCACATACAACGGAGAAGATAAAAATCCTATTTCTACCGCCAAACCCAAGGTAATGATTTTAGGTGGTGGGCCAAACCGTATCGGTCAGGGTATTGAATTTGATTACTGTTGTGTACACGCATCTTTGGCACTTAAGAAATTAGGTTTTGAAACAATTATCGTTAACTGTAATCCTGAGACTGTATCTACAGACTACGATACCTCCGATAAATTATACTTTGAACCTCTTACTCTCGAAGACGTATTAAGCATTTATCATAAAGAACAGCCGGTTGGTGTTATTGCACAGTTTGGTGGTCAAACTCCACTTAACTTAGCTGCTAAATTAGAAGAAAATGGTGTTAAAATTCTTGGAACTTCTCCTTCTGTAATCGATCTTGCAGAAGACCGTGACCTCTTTAGAGAAATGATGGAAAAATTAGAAATTCCAATGCCGGAATCCGGAATGGCAGTTAATGTTGAGGAAGCATTAGAAATTGCTAAAAACATTGGCTATCCGGTAATGGTTCGGCCTTCCTATGTACTAGGTGGACGTGGTATGGAAGTGGTATACGATGACGAAAGCTTAACTAACTATATGTTAGCAGCTGTTGGTGTAACACCGGACAGACCAATACTTATTGATAGATTTTTAAATCATGCTATGGAATGTGAAGCAGACGCTATCAGCGATGGTACTCATGCATTTGTTCCTGCAGTAATGGAGCACATCGAACTTGCCGGTGTACACTCCGGTGACTCCGCATGTATCCTTCCAAGTGTTCATATTTCCGAAGAAAATGTCGCAACAATCAAAGAATATACTAAAAAAATTGCTGAAGAAATGCATGTGAAAGGTCTTATGAATATGCAGTATGCAATTGAAGACGGAAAAGTATACGTATTAGAAGCTAACCCCCGTGCATCCCGTACAGTGCCATTAGTTTCCAAGGTATGCAATATCCGCATGGTTCCTCTTGCAACTGATATCATCACTTCCGACCTTACCGGAAGACCATCACCAATTGCCAACTTAAAAGAACAGAATATTCCTTACTACGGAGTAAAGGAAGCCGTATTCCCATTCAACATGTTCCAGGAAGTAGATCCAATCCTTGGACCTGAAATGAGATCTACCGGTGAAGTTCTTGGTTTATCCTCTTCCTACGGTGAAGCTTTCTACAAAGCTCAGGAAGCAACTCAGTCCAAACTTCCTTTGGAAGGCACCGTTCTCTTCTCCGTAAATGATAGAGACAAAAAAGAGGTGGTTGAAATTGCAGAAGGATTCCACAAAGCAGGATTTAATATTGTTGCTACCGGAAGAACTTGTGATTTAATCACAGAAGCCGGTATCCCAGCTAAAAAAGTAAAAAAACTTTCTGAAGGTCGCCCTTGTATTTTGGACTTTATTAATAATGGCGAAATCAACTTAATTATTAATACACCATTAGGTAAAGATGCTCTTAATGATGACAGTTACTTACGAAAAGCTGCTATTAAAGCCAAAATCCCTTATATGACAACCATGGCTGCTGCAAAAGCTACTGCCGATGGACTTCTTTATATGAAAAACAATACAGAGAGCGAAGTAAAATCCATTCAAGAATTACATGCTGAAATTAAAAACAAATAACAGTTTAACAAAAATCCCGGAGCAAAGCCCCGGGATTTTTATTTACATATGTTATAATTATCTTACTAAATGAACGTCTGGCAATCAACACTTCACTATAATTTCAAAATTTCTTCTACAACTTCAACCCCCGCCTTAATACAATCCGGACAAGAGCAAAGAACTTTTCCTGTACCTATTCCTTTTAATTCTTTACAAACAGTTCCACCGGTTTTATCTGCAAAGGATTCTACCATAGCTTTAGATACCTTATATGTAGCTGCTTTTGAATTTGGATCTGCGGTATTTCCATCACTGCATTTTAGACCTGCTAACATTACTGCACCTGATAAAGCTCCACAAGTTTCCTGCATATCTCCCATGCCTCTTCCAAATGCTTCTGTAGCCTTAAACAGCAAGCGTTCCGACACCTCAATTTCTCCACTAAATGCACAGGCAACTGCTTGAGCACAGTTATATTTTTTGTTATGTAATTCAATTGCTTTTTCTTTTTTTGTCATAATACATTATCCTTTCACATTTTGTTATTTTCATTTTTAAACAATGTAATTATTTTCTTATTTTCATCTTAGGAGTTTGTTGCTGCAAGAATAAACTCACAGAACCTATTTTCCGGCAAAGGTTTTGAAAAATAATAGCCCTGAATATACTGAATTCCCAGTTCTTCCATTATTTCCAACTGTTCCTTATTCTCAATTCCTTCTGAAACAATCTCTAAGTTCATTCCCTTAATCATCATCATTGCTGCATCCATTACATATTTCGCTCTAGCATTTTCAAAATATGATAACGTCATACCTCGATCAAACTTCACAATATCTACCGGCATTGCTACAATATAATTAAGATTAGACTGCCCTGTCCCAAAATCATCTAAAGAAAATTTCACCCCATACTTTTTTAAGGTATAGAGATTATCCAAGAATATTTTTTCGTTTCCAATAGATGCACTTTCTGTAATTTCCAAATTAATAAATTTGGGATCCACATGATGTACTTTCATGGTTTCAATGAATTCTTGCGCAAGATTTTTGTACCCACACTGCACCGCTGACAAATTTATTTCTATATAATGAAGACCCATTTTTTCCATATCATGGGCTTCTATAAATTTACAAACCTCTTCAAACACTCTGGATCCTAATTGTAAAATACTTCCTTTTTTTTCAGCAACCTCAATAAATTCCCCCGGCATAATAATCGTGCCATCGTCCTGTCGAATTCTCATAAGAGCTTCCGCAGATTCAAACATTTTAGTTTTAGTTGAATAAATCGGTTGATAAAACACTTCTACTTTACGATTTTCTATGGAATCTAAAATCATTCGCTCTACCTCACCTTCTTTATAGGTATCTCGAATAATCTTTTCATCGATAATTACAAAATCTTCCTCTTCATACAGTTTTCTATTATGTCTTACATAGTTAAAAATCACTTTTGTATCATGAGCTGTTTTTAATACACTACTATCTTCTAAAAATATCATTTTAGTTTTCAAATAGATATCTTTATATTCCCCCCATGGTTTTTCAAAACGCTGATTAATTGCCTTTACGATTGTTAAAACATCTTCGTTTCCTCGAATAGCAATTAAAATCCCCTCTTCCGATCCACGAAAAGGATAAACCTTTTTCAAGGTATCAATAAACTCGTATACTTCCAAACGAACTTCTTTTTCGATAGCCCTTTTATCCTGTCCCACCTGCTCGTAGTCTAAAAAAAGCATCGCCACGCTTTCGCCCGTCTCATTCAACTGACGCATACAACGTTTAAATGCATATTTATTAAAAAAACCAGTATCAGTATCGATGAAACGTTCCGGATTTTCTAATTTCATGTAAATAATCATAATCCCAATTGCACCAAAAAATCCCGCAATCATCAATTCATTATTCAAAAACTGGATAACCGTTGCCGCCAAACACAATATCAGCCAATAGTATGCACTATTTCTACTATCCTTTGTCATTTGTCGTCGATACTTAGTTAACAATACTAACATTCTTATAAGAAGAACAATTGCAAATACATAGGCAATAATGGTAGCTTTTCCAAAATGATATCCACTTCGCCCTCTATCAGCCAAAGTACTTATAGGCGTCATCCAGACAACTATACTACCTACAATCCCGTACATCATATAAATCCAGGTTTCTCTTTGCTTAAAATCATGCTGTTCTGATATGTATGTATCAACATACAATACTCCTGCCACTTGCTCCCATATAATACTCATTAAATAAAAATTTGATACAAGCAACGCCATAGAACGAGGAATAATTTCTCCATGTCTCAGCATTAGAATCGATGCTATATCTAATATTAGTCCCAAAAGCACCATAAAACAGACTCTTTTAAATGCCTTTTGTGTTTCCAATCTTAATTTTCTCTGTCTATGATAAAAAAAAACTAAAATACAACAAATAACAATCCCACACAACTGCGTAATAATATCCATGCTGTCTCCTCCTTGATGTTAAATTAGCGTATGCAAATACTCCAACATTTCCAACGTTGTATTACAATTTTTGTTCACACGAAACTCTTCTGCTACATTTACTCCAATAGAATAGCCTGCCATTTCAAACATACAATAATCATTAACTCCATCCCCAACGGCAATAATATCCTTAGCTTCTATTCCTAATACATCCAAAACATATTGAATTCCGATTGCTTTATTAATTCCTTTAGGTACAATATCAAAAGAATCTATATGTCGAAATACTTGTATCTCTTCTTTTTCCTTTTTCCACACCTCTAATATCTTCTCAATCTCATCAAATTCTTCTAACGATGTGGGAAAGGGTGTTACACCTATCTTGTTTGGCTGAAACCAAATATGAGGAAAACGTTCCTGCAAAACTATTTGAATCTCTCGCAAAGCTCTTTCTGTTTCTTTTGAA
This sequence comes from Lachnospiraceae bacterium, assembly GCA_017558145.1. Lineage (GTDB taxonomy): Bacteria > Bacillota > Clostridia > Lachnospirales > Lachnospiraceae > SFDP01. The sequence goes on along the minus strand of JAFYWF010000095.1, from coordinate 18,849 downwards.
AAAGGAATTCTATAATAGTGCTTCGGTGGCAAATCCACTCCAAAGCGCATTACAGCACCATTTTCGCCTATCAAAATAGGATTTTCCAATCCTATTTGACGCATAAAACCACATAAATAGTCACATGTTTTACCGGAACATATGGCAATTCTCGTTCCTTTTTTTTCTAAATTTTTAAACAATTCCTGCTCTCTTTTCCCGATTCCTTGTCCCAAAGGAGCTAATGTGGAATCCAGATCAAAAACCATTAATCTAATCATCTCATTTTCCTCGCACTTTCATACATATTTTATCATTTTGACCTATATTTTCCAAATGTTTTTTCTTGCAAGATGTACACTATATATGTATAATGTACTTTGTTAAGAGACATAAATAGAATTATGATGTTTATGGAATTTTAATGGTAATAACAGTTCTATACTATAGAAACAGAGGTGTACAAAATGGAAAGAAAAGTTGGTACAATTTCAAGAGGTATCCGTTGTCCTATCATCCGTGAAGGTGATAATTTAGTTGATATCACAGTAAGTAGTGTTATGGAAGCTGCCGAAAGCGAAGGTTTTTCTTTGAGAGATCGAGACGTGGTTGCTTTGACAGAATCTATCGTTGCACGAGCTCAAGGAAATTATGCAACCGTACAAGATGTTGCAGATGACGTTAGAGCAAAATTAGGCGGAGGCACTATTGGTGTCATTTTCCCAATTACTTCTCGTAACCGTTTTGCAATTGTCTTAAAAGGTATTGCAATGGGTGCAAAAAAAGTTGTATTAATGTTAAGCTATCCTAGTGACGAAGTAGGAAATGCTCTTTTAACTTATGATCAATTAGATGAAGCTGGGGTAAATCCATACAGCGATGTATTAACTTTAGAAAAATACCGTGAATTGTTTGGAGATAACAAACATGAATTCACAGGTGTAGATTACGTGGAATACTACTCTGATATTATTAAAGAAGCCGGTGCTGAAGTAGAAATCGTTTTTGCAAACCAGGCAAAAACAATTTTAAATTACACAGACTGTGTATTAACTTGTGACATTCACACCAGAAAACGTACGAAACGCATTTTGTTAGAAAACGGTGCAAAGGTTGTATGTGGTTTGGACGACATTTTAACAAGCCCTGTAAACGGTAGTGGATATAATTCCAAATATGGTTTATTAGGATCTAATAAATCTACCGAAGATCAGATTAAACTTTTCCCAAATGAATGTCAGGATTTGGTTGAAGACATTCAGGCACAGCTTTTAAAATTAACAGGAAAACATGTAGAAGTTATGGTTTACGGTGATGGTGCCTTTAAAGATCCACAGGGTAAAATTTGGGAATTAGCCGACCCTGTTGTATCTCCTGCATTCACAGCTGGTCTTCACGGTACACCAAATGAATTAAAATTAAAATATCTTGCAGATAACGATTTTAAAGATTTAAGTGGTGCTGAATTAAAAGAAGCAATTTCTAAGAGTATCAAAGAAAAACAGTCTAACTTAGTTGGAAATATGGCTTCTCAAGGAACTACTCCAAGACAGTTAACTGATTTACTTGGTTCCTTATGCGACTTAACTAGTGGTTCCGGAGACAAAGGAACTCCAATCATTTTAGTTCAAGGATATTTTGATAACTTTACAGACTAGTTTTTAGGCTGTGGTAAAATACGAAGAAGGTTTTTATATTTTGTACGCGGAACGCTTTCGCTTAGTGAAAACGTAACGGTACTAAACTTGCAAAATACGCAAGCTAAGTACCGACGTTTTCAAAAATCCGCTTTACAATAATATAAAAACCTTCTTCTTTATTTATGACATAAAAAAAGATAGTAAATAATTCAATTCTATTTACTATCTTTATAATATGACTACATTATCTATATAATATTCTTTATTGTAATTTATATTATTTTTCGTTCTTTTTATCAGGAATCAAGAAAATAAAGATCAAAGAACTAATTAATAACATATATGGATAATATAGGTTTGGAAGAATATCAAAAGCTGATACTTCTGCGCCAAGTTCCATAGCTGCAGATACAGCTACTAACATCTGGGCACCATATGGAATAACTCCTTGGAAGATACAAGAAAAGGTATCTAAAATGGATGCCGACTTTCTAGGAGAAATACCGTATTCTTCTGCCATTTCTTTAGCAATTGGGTTGGCCATAACAATGGCAACAGTATTATTCGCTGTAGCAATATCCATAGCACCAACCAACAATCCCATTCCTAATGTTCCACCTTTTTTTCCCTTAAACATCTTTTTAATAAAGCTAAGAAGAGCCGCAAATCCACCATATTCTGCAATTAAAGCACAGATGGCAGATACTAAAATTGCTACCATAGTAGTTTCAAACATCCCCGCTGCACCACTTCCCATATTAGAAAGTAATGCTGTTGCTTCTGTAGCACCGGTTGCCAGCATAATAATGGAACCGGTAACAATTCCGATTAAAAGAACCACAAATACATTAATTCCAATAATTCCTCCCAATAACACTAAAACATATGGAATAATTTGAATTAAATTATATTCTTTTGAAATCTCTGCATCAATATTATTCATAGCTGCAGTTCTTATAAAAACAATTACCAATGTTGCAATAGCTGCCGGAAGAGCAATTCCAAAATTCTCTCTAAACTTATCCTTCATTTCACAACCTTGTCCATTACATGCAGCAATGGTAGTATCAGAAATAAAGGAAAGATTATCTCCAAACATGGCTCCACCCACTACAATACCAATACACAATGCCATATCAAATCCGGAGCCGTTAGCTACTGCTACCGCAATTGGAGTAATTAATGTAATGGTACCTACCGAAGTTCCCATGGCCGTAGATACAAAGGCGCTTACAACAAATAATACCAACGGTGCAAATTGTGCAGGAATAATGGAAAGAAGGAAATACGCCACACTTTCCGCACTACTTCTACCTACTACACCCACAAAAATCCCCGCTGCCATAAAAATTAGAATCATAGTAATGATATTCTTATCACCTACGCCTTTTGCCATGATTTCCAATTTGTCATCAAACTTCAATTTTGGATTTTGAATACACGCTACCAACAAAGCAATCAAAAAAGTTACCACGATAGGAATATTATAAAATCCCATCGGAATTGCAAGCACATATTCAAATATAATTCCAAGCCCAAGATAAAGTATCAAAAATACTCCAATGGGCAATAGTGCTTTCGCATTTTCTTTTTTCATAAATAAACTCCTTTTTGTTATTCATATTAAAATAAAGATATTTTAAATTATTTTTTTAATTACGAAATAGAAGATATCAACAACGACACTAATTTTGCACTTACCACATCATACTTCATTTCATTTTCACCTGATATCAAGCTATAGGATACACCATTTCCCTTTGTAGTCGGATCCTCTTCCCACGCTTTGCAAGAACTGTGTACCTGATAAATTCCGGTAAGCTCCATAATTTGACAAGCATTGGTAGCATTAATACCACTACCGGCTAATATTTCAATCTTCTCTCCATATTTCTCCTGCAACGTCTTAATAAACAGAGCACCCTCCATAGCTTTTTCTCTCAGTCCACTAGTTAATACTCTATCTACTCCTAATGCTATCAATTCCTCTATCGTTTCCATGGGTTTGGGAACCACGTCAAAGGCTCGATGAAACACTGCTTCTTTTCCAAAACTTTTAATGATAGAAATTAAACTTTCATTCTTTTCTCTATCCAAAGTTCCATCTTCTTTCAAACAACCGAACGCAATTCCATCTGCACCTGCCACCAATAACTCGTGACATTCTGCTTTCATCACCTGAAATTCTTCCTTTGTATAACAAAAACCGGCTCCTCGGGGACGCACCATGGCAATCACCTTCAAATCCGGTATGTTTTGCTTCACTAATTTTAAAGTGGCTGTGCTGGGAGTCAAGCCTCCCAGCATCAGCGCACTATTCAATTCAATTCTTTTTGCTCCGCCTTTCCATGCCTGAATGGCATCATAAAAGCTACCGCAACATATCTCAACAATTTTATTATCTTTATTCATATTAATTAACTATGTAATGTAAATTTCTGAATCTGACCAGTCATTTCTGTTGCTCTTGCTGCCAATTCTTCACTAATTGCAGAACATTCCTCACTTGCTGCCGCATTCTGCTGCGTCACTGTAGAAATCTGTTCAATTCCTTCTTCTACCTGTTGCAATGACTGCGCTTGCGCTGTAGCTGATTCACTTACATCATGAGCCATCTGTGCAAAGTTTTCCAATTGATCAATAATTTTTCCAAATCCCTGAGCTGCTGTTTCTGTCATACTGCTTCCCTTATCCACAGCCTCTACCGTTTTTGCAATTAATTCTTTGGTATTTACTACTGCCTGTGCAGAATCTGTTGCCAATTTACCAATCTGATCAGCAACAACTGCAAATCCTCTTCCTGCTTCTCCGGCTCTTGCTGCTTCAATAGATGCATTTAAAGAAAGAAGGCTGGTCTGAGATGCAATTTCTTCGATACTAGTTACAATAGCCTCAATTTCTGTAGAAATTTGTTTAATACGTGTCATTTCATCCTGAAGTTCATTCATATGAGCACGCTCTATTTCGGCTTCTTTTACAGAAACTGCTGCATGTTCTGCTGCTTCATTTGCTGCGGTTGCAGATTCTTCTGCCATACTATTAACAGTCATAATAGTTGCTGTTAATTCTTCTACAGCACTAGCTTGTTCACCGGTACCTGTTGCTAAGTCTGCCGCTGCTCCTGCAATTTCATCAGAACCGGAATCTACATCCGCTGCAGCATCTTGAATCTGACTCAATGTAATATTAAATTCTTTCAAAATTCTAACAAAAGATGTTTTTATGCTACCAAATTCCCCTCTGAAATCTGTGATTTCTTTGAAGTTTTTAGTCAAATCACCTGCAGCAATTACTTCTAATGTCTCAGATATTTCTCGTACATACGCACCTAAAGTTGTCTGTACTTCACGAATAGAATCTGCCAATTCTCCCAATTCATCTTCTGATTGATAAGCAATTTCTGCATCTAATCTTCCCTGGGTCATCTCTGCAGCCGCATATTTTAATTCATCCACAGGCTCTGTAATACCTTCGATAATCATTTTTGCTGTTCTGAGAGAAATGAAAGTTGCAATCACTACCAACACAATTACCATAATAACAATGATGAAAAATACATTCGTTGCATGATTGGAAGCTGACTCCGCTCCTTCGTGATTAAATTCCAATAATACATCAAAGTTGGTCTGGAACTCATTAAACGCATCAAATCCCTCTCCTAACATAATGGCATTTGCCTTTTCCAACTGCATAGAGCGACTTAATTTATAGAATTCTTCTCCTGTCACCGTCAAATATTTTTCCCAACCTGCACATGCTGCATTAAAATACTGACGATCAGTTTCATTAGTAATGGTTAATTCGTATTCCCCAATTAATACATCAATCTCTCCGATGAGACGTTCAATTTCTGCTTCATGCTCCTTAAACTCTGTTGTATCAGAGGAAATAACATGTGCATACTGCTTCAAACGAACTGCAGAGGTTAAATAATCTAATTCTGCAATAATATTGTTTGCCTGAATCCATTCATCATGTAAAACTTTGGTCTGAGCATTTAATTCATAAGCACCAAACAATGCACCTAATCCCAATACTCCCATCAAAAGAATCATGACACGAACCATAAAACTAAGCTTATATTTTATAGTTCTGTTTTTTAAATTTGCCATAAATTTTTTCATTGCTGTCTACCCACTTTCTTTTGTAAAATTTCTAGCATATAACTTTTTACATTATACACCATTGTAACATCTTCTGCCTAGTATATTTCCTTACATTTTTCAAAAAAACACTTCTTGTAAAGCAAAAATAATAGGTTGATGAAGTAAATAAATTATCAAAGAATGTCTGCCCGCAAAAGCGAATATTTCTATTTTCTTTTTCCAAAAATGATATTTAAAATATCCTCTTTTCTGAACCAATAATGAAACATAAAATCCTGTAGCAAACAAAAATATCCACGGAAACACCGAAAAGTAATCTGTGGAAAAAAAACGTGGAAATGGAAAGCCCCAAAATGCAGTAAAATAATTGCTATACCATGCTTTAGGAAATTTTAGAATTTTTATAGAACCAAATCCCAAATATCCGGCATTCACATGTTTGGTAACTAAAAATATCAGAAAAGCGATAACACTTCCCAATTCAGGCTTAATTTTTTTTAACCATTTTTCTCCGATCGTCAATAACAAGATACAAGAACCAATACAACTCAATACGCCAAAGACCACTCGGTTTTGCGGCATAAAAAGTAAGGTTACTATAGTGACCAAAATACCGGAACCAAAAACTAAACTTCCACTTTTTATATGGTGTTTCGCTAATGGAAAACAAAAACCTGAAATAAAAATAAAGGTCCAACAAATACTTTGTTGCCAATAATATGCACCTTTACTATGAAACCAAGGCCATGATACATGATACATATAAACTAAATTCCATGATGCATGATACAATATCATACTTAAAAGTACCATTCCTCGAATAGTATCTATAAAATGAAGTCTTTCTTTTTTCATATTTTCTTTCGATCCTTTATGATAATTTTTACTATCATATCATATTTTCCCCAAGTACGTTATTTCATTTATTTGTTAATTCTATATATTATTTTTATCGATTTAACATCCAAATAGTCAAGTTCAAATATCCGGCATAGCTCAACCATAACAAATACGGAATATTCAACAAAGCAGCGGTTTTTGAACTCTTAGAAAATTGCCAAATCATAATTGCTACTAAGATCCAAAGAAACATAAGCCACAAATAAGAAAATCCATACCACTGAAAATTAAAGAAAAAAACAGGCCATAAAAAATTGACCAACAATTGATAACCATATATAGTGAAAGCTTTTCTTTTTTCTTCCTCAGTAGCCTCACTTATATATATCAAATAGGAACTACTTCCCATAATGATATATAATATTGTCCAAACAATTGGAAATAACCATGCAGGCGGTGCTAATAACGGTTTCTTAATCATTTGAAACTGCACCATTCCTTCTGTGGTAAATGCCCCCGCAACAACTCCTACTGCAAGAGGAATTAAAATACATAACAATAATATTTTCCAATATTTCTTCATAAAAAATACCTTATAACAATGCTATTATTCATTATTATAAGGTATGCTTATGAATCTTTTTTATGCTTCTATTTTCAATTTTTTGCTTGTATTTACTATTTATGGAATTCAATACTATGAGAAATGGTATTACTTTCTCCTGCTTTTACCACATTAACACCGATTTTTTCATCTATAGTACCTGCAAATCCATCATCATCCGTTCTTCCTACCCATGGCTCCAAACAAATAAAGTTACCATTTTTCTTTGCCCATATTCCGTAACTGGTAAATGGACTGCAATCCATAGTTACATATGGTGTTTTATCAGGACGGCACATTCTAACTTTTCCAAATTTAAAGTTGTCAAAAATCAAAGTGATATACACATCATCATTAAATTTTAAAAATCCATTATCCAAAGATACTTTTTTAGTATCCTGTGGTGTGGCAAAGCCTGTAACATCACTTACACCAAAATACTCAATAGAATCACAACCTTCAAATTCCAAATAATATTCTTCTTTTGCAACCGGATCCGTTTCTACTGTAGTAAATGCAGGATGGCCTCCGATAAAATAATACATAGTCTCCTCACTATTATTTTTTACTTCCCATTTAATATTCAATAAACGAGGATTTGTTTCATCTAATTCATGGGTCACCACTAATTCAAATTCAAATGGATATATTTTTCTTGTATTATCGTTTGAAAGAAGTTTATGTACCACATGCTTTTTATCAGCTTCTACAAATTCAAAGTCCATATCTCTTGCAAAACCATGCTGAGTTTTCATTTCATATTCTTTTTCACCAATGCGATAAGTTCCACCAACCACTTTTCCTACAAATGGAAAAAGAATTGGTGCATGACGATTCCATATTTCCGGATTTCCATCATGAAGTCTTTCTAATCCACTTTCCTTATCTACTACGCTGCTTAATTCTGCCCCTGCATCTGCTACTGCTACTCTTAAAAATTCATTTTCCAATACATGTATTGCCATTTGTTTTGTCCTCCATTATCATGTTATACTTATTATATTCTTAATAAATTTATATGTAAAGGAGAGTTCCCTTTGATTTATACCGTTACTTTTAATCCTTCCATCGACTATATTGTTTCTATAAATGATTTTTCTTTGGGTAAAACCAACCGCACTACTCACGAAGTCATGTATCCCGGCGGAAAAGGTATTAATGTATCTACAGTTTTAAACAATCTTGGGATTGCAAATATTGCTTTAGGCTTTATTGCCGGTTTTACAGGCGATGAAATCATGCGCTTAACTCAAAGCCGTGGCATTCTATGCGATTTTATAAAGCTTTCCACTGGAAATAATCGCATCAATGTAAAATTAAAAAATTTTGATGGCACAGAGATTAATGGCAACGGTCCCATTATTGAAAATCAGAAACTGCAAGAATTGTTAAATCAATTAAGACGCCTGAAAGATGACGATACTTTGATTTTAGCCGGAAGTATTCCTAGTTCTTTACCAACTAACATATACCAAATCATTATGAATGATTTAAAAAACAAAAATATCAACATTGTAGTAGATGCCACAAAAGAATTATTAATGAATGCTCTTTCCTATCGTCCATTTTTAATCAAACCCAACAGGCATGAATTAGAAGAAGCTTTAGATACTACTATCAAAACGAAAGAAGATGCCATCCGTTATGCACGACATTTACAGCGCCTTGGTGCTAGAAACGTATTAGTTTCCTTATCCCAAGATGGTGCAATCTTTGTTTCTGAAGAAGGAGAAAGCTTTGAAGCGAATGTTCCACCAGGAAACTTAATCAATGCTGTCGGTGCCGGAGATTCTATGATTGCAGGATTTCTTGCCGGTTGGAAAAATACTCACGATTATAAACATGCCTTTCTTATGGCTGTTGCTGCCGGAAGCGCTTCCGCCTATTCTGAGAACTTTGCTACACAAGAAGAAATTATGAAGTTATTACCTTATATTCATTAATTGCGTATATTTATAGACTTTTTTTCAAAAACATAGTACAATATTTTTTTCATATGATGAATATTAGGAGGTATACCAATGAACAAAGCTAGTCTCAACATTTCCATTCGTTGGTTCTATCTGACACTTGGTGTTATTGCTATGTTATTTGCCGGCGTTTTATACGCATGGTCTATTTTAAAGTCTCCTCTAGCCTTGGAGTTTGGTTGGAGTGCTTCTGAACTTGCACTTAACTTTACTTTGGCCATGAGTTTTTTCTGTATAGGAGGCTTACTGGGTGCTACACTTTCGAAACGTGCCGGAAGTAGAATTGCGCTTATGACCGCAGGAATTTTATCTGCAGCAGGTTTCATTTTAACCGCTTTTCTACAGAATGCTTCTATCGAAATGTTATATCTTAGTTATGGTGTTTTAGCAGGTTTAGGTATCGGAATTGCTTATAATGTACTTATCTCTACCGTTAGTGCTTGGTTTCCTGATAAAAAAGGATTATGTTCCGGCTGTATGATGATGGGATTTGGTGCCTCTGCCTTAATTCTTGGTAATGCAGTAAATATTCTTTTCAAAAGTACTCTTGGATGGCGCAACACATATATCATTTTAGGTATCGCAATCTGTTTCATTTTATTTGTAGCATCTCTCTTGTTACAAAAACCAGGTTCTCAAGTAGTACTTCCTCAAGCTAATAGCAACAAAAAGAAAAAAACAGAAAACTTTGATTCCAAAGACTACACTTCCACTCAGATGCTTCGTCGCCCTTCTTTCTGGATGGCCTTCGTCTGTATCTCTTTTTTAGCTGCAGTTGGTAGTTCTGTAATCAGTTTTGCTAAGGATTTGGCATTATCTGTAAACGCCTCTGAAACACTGGCTGTTTCTCTTGTTGGGGTGTTGTCTGTATGTAACGGCTTAGGACGTATCCTTACGGGTTCACTTTTTGATAGTATTGGTCGTCGCAAAACTATGATATGCGCCAATATACTTACTATCTGTGCAGCTGCAGTTACATTACTTGCTGTGTTCATTGGTTCTTTACCACTTTGCATTGCAGGTTTATGCTTAACCGGAATATCTTATGGCGCATGTCCTACTATAACAGCTGCTTTCACGTCATCTTTCTTTGGCATGAAGTATTTTTCAACCAACATGGCTCTTATGACCTTTACAGTTATGGCCGGTTCCTTCATTGCAACTGCATCTAATAAGATCCTTGAAATTACTGGTGGATATACTGCTACCTTTGCAATGTTGTTGTCTTTAACCTTTGTTGCGTTAATTTTAAATCTATTTATTCGAAAACCTTAATTATATACATATCTTAATATGTTTTAAATAAAAGAAGCCAGTCCGATAAGACAGGCTTCTTTACTTTTTATTCTTCAATAGATTTCTTTTTACTAACTAATACTTTTTCTTCTAAGCAACAGAAAACATCATCCACATTTTTGCTATCCATTTTAGGTGTTACTACACTTACAATTGGAACCACAATAAGTCCAGCCACCATTGCAATAGCCCCTGCATTAATTGGAGAAGCAATAAACTTAAAGAACATGTTCGCTACGGTAATACCTACACCACTGGCAAAGCTTGCCCAAACGGCTGCTTTCGTTACTCCCTTCCAGTAAAGTCCATACATAAATGGTGCTAAGAAAGCGCCAGCCAAAGCTCCCCAGGAAATACTCATAAGCTGAGCTATAAATGCTGGTGGATCCATCGCGATTACAACACTAATGATAATAAAGAACACCAACATTACTCTCATCCATGTAAGCTGTTTCTTTTCATTCATGTCTTTGATGACATTGTCTTTAAGTAAATCCAACGTCAATGTCGAACTAGATGTCAAAACCAAAGAAGATAAAGTAGACATTGACGCGGATAATACTAGCACAACAACGATTCCCATTAAAAGATCGGGAAGTCCAGATAACATCTGTGGAACAATGGCATCATACACAATTCTTCCATTTGCATCATAGATAGCAGGACCATCAAACAATCGTCCAAAACCACCTAAGAAATAACATCCACCAGATACTACAATAGCAAAAAAAGTAGAAATAATAGTTCCGTATTTAATCGCTTTTTCATCTTTAATAGAGTAAAACTTCTGCACCATCTGTGGAAGGCCCCAGGTTCCAAGAGAAGTTAAAACTACAACTCCAAGAAGGTTGGGAAGATCTGGTCCAAAGAAAGAAGTAAATACTCCTTTTTGTCCATATGTTAAAGCCACATCACTTTCCAATTCCGAAAGAGAAATCATAGCCTGATAAAATCCGCCTTGACCATTCAATACTGCTACAATAACTGCAACAATACCAAATAACATTACAATACCTTGAATAAAATCATTAATGGCAGTTGCCATATATCCACCAAGTACTACATACACTCCTGTAAGTGCTGCCATAGCAATGACACAAACAGAATATGGAATATTAAATGCCATTCCAAACAATCTGGAAAGTCCGTTATATACAGAAGCTGTATAAGGAATCAAAAAGATAAAGGCAATGGCTGCTGCCGCAATTCTAAGAGCTTTGGAATCATATCTTTTCCCAAAATAATCCGGCATAGTTGCTGCCGATAAATGTTTGCTCATAACTCTGGTTCTTCTTCCAAGAATTACCCAGGCGAGCAGGGAACCAATAATAGCATTTCCAATTCCAATCCAAGTAGCTGAAACACCATACTTAAATCCAAATTGTCCAGCATAGCCTACAAAGACTACTGCTGAGAAATACGAGGTTCCGTAAGCAAAGGCCGTAAGCCAAGGTCCTACACTTCTTCCTCCTAATACAAAATCATTCACATTCGTTGCATGCTTTCTGGAATATAATCCAACACCAATCATTGTGCTAAAGAATATTAACAGAAAAATAATTTTGGTAATCATAATATGTCCCTCCAAGATGTTTATTACCATTTACAAATACTCCATGATATAATTAATGAGTAATTGCAATACATTTCACTAATTCGCTTTAAACTTTAAAAGTTAGACGCTTTAAAGCGATAAAGCACTGTAGTTAGTATATACCCTTTATTAATAAAAAGCAACCCTAAAATTGTTTTTTAAGTGACAAAAGTTACTGAAATTACTTTCTTTATATTATATATTTAATTTGCAAAGGAGGAATTATTATGAAAAAAGCATTTATAGATCAGAATTTATGCGTTGCATGTGGTTGTTGTCTTACTGCATGTAAATTAAACGCCGTTAGCATTCCAAAGGGAGTTTGTGCTATGGTTGACTATTCCAAATGTGTAGGGTGCGGTATGTGTGCGAAAAAGTGTCCTGCCAGCTTAATTACAATTAAGGAGGAGTCCGCTAATGAATAAGAAAAAATGGTATGATTATCTTTGGATATTTTCTACTCTCTATATAATACTTGGGTTCTTTAACATTTTATTTGCCTGGCTTGGCTGGATATGTTTTATTACACCTTTAGTAATTTCCATTACTCAAGGTACCAAAGGCTATTGTAACCGTTATTGCGGTAGAGGACAGTTATTCTCCATGCTTGGTGGACGATTTGGATTATCCCGCAAAAAAGATATGCCTCGTTGGATGGTATCTCCTTACTTTAGATATGGATTTTTAATTTTCTTTTTTACTATGTTCTTTCTTATGTTATGGAATACATATCTGGTATTTGCAGGTGCTGATTTAAAACAAGTAGTAACACTGTTTTGGACCTTTAAAGTTCCTTGGCACTGGGCTTATCACGGAACTTTATTTTCACCAGGTGTTGCTCAATTTGCTTTTGGATTCTATAGTATGATGTTAACCTCAACCTTACTTGGCATTATCACTATGGTATTATTCAAACCTCGTTCCTGGTGCGTTTATTGTCCAATGGGTACCATGACACAAATGATATGCAAAATCAAAGCTCATGAAAAATAAAAACAATCTTTTTTATCTTTATATACCTTATAAAAAAAATTACAGGATATCGCCTAATAAGCAATATCCTGTAATTTCTTTTTATCTATAATTTTAATTCCTTTTCTGGATACCTCTACAATGCCATCTGCCGAAAAATGCTTTAGCATTCTGGTCACCACTTCCCTTGCAGTTCCCAGATGTCTGGCAATCTGCTCATGGGTTAAAGTTACCACGTCTGTTTTATTCTCTGTAATTTCATCCAAAAGAAAAATTGCCACTCTCTTGTCCATACTCATAAACACAATCTGCTGCATAATCCACATGACATCCGAAAAACGTCCAAGTGCTATTTCAAGTGCATAGTTTTTTACTTCCAATACACGTTCACTAACCTTTTTAAAAGCTAAACCATTAATTACATAACATTCACTTGGCACTTCCGCATCTACATACACATCAAAGGAAATACTCTGAAGTACGCAGGAAGCAGATAACATACAAATATCTCCTGGAGAAAGTCTATAAAGCGTTATTTCTTTCCCTTCTTCCGATATCATATACAGACGAAGCCTTCCGCTTTTTACAATAAACAATCCCGAACAACCTGTATTATCATGAACTGCTTGCTCTTTTTCAAAATAAGCCACTGATGAATTTTCACACAAATATTCTTTATCTTGTTTTGTTAATTTATTCCAAAAAGGAAAATATTCTTCATAAAATAATTTAAATTCCATAACTTCCTCTATCAAAAAACTCCATTTAATAATCTAATAGCATTCTCGCCTAAAATCATACTTTTTTCTTTTTCGTTAATTGGAAGGTTTCTAATATACTCAATTCCTTTTACCGCATTGCTCCACGGAGAATCTGTAGCGAATAAGATTTTATCAAAACCGTGCTTTTCTAAAATCTTTAGAAACATCTCTTTAGTAATATACTCTCGATTTTCCGCACTTGCATCCCATACTCCAAACATAAATGCCGTATCTAAATATACATCTTCTCCAGCCAGACATTCATATACTTCTTCCCACTGCTTCCAGCCACCCATATGTGCCAAAATCATTTTTTTCGGTTTCAATGTATCTAAAACTTTTCTCATTTTTTCAGGTGGACAATGTACAGGCTCTGGTAAGCCAATATCTATACCTGCATGTGTAAGTATCATAAGGCCTAGCTCATTAGCATGTTCTATAATTCTCATAAAACGAACATCATCTATCATAACCCTCTGATAATCAGGATGAATTTTTATTCCCGGAATCCCCAAAGCTTTTATATAATTTAATTTTTCTTTTGGGTTCTCACAGTCTGGATGAATACCACCAAAGGAAATTAATTTCCCTCCATATATATCATTTATTTTTTTCGCAAAATGATTGATATTTTCAAACTGCTCCGGTTTTGTACAAACAGGCATAATCACAGACTTCTCTATTCCGGATTTTTCCATAGATGCTAATAATCCATTTAGTGTTCCGTCTGTAGCTGCTCTCACTCCTGCAATTGCTCCTAGCGATTCTATGGTTCTAGCCGCTATTTTATCCGGAAATATATGTGTATGAAAATCGATAATCATGATAGTTTCTCCTCTATGCCCAACTTATCCATTATTATATACCCCTCTCAAATCTAGTCCAAGGTTATATTTTTATTTTGGTTTTGTATCAGTTTCACCTGAATACCAATCTTTTTCGCATATTCAGGATTTTTATCTACCTTTTCTTTTATTCTTAACATCAGAATTCTTTCCCGCACTGTCAAGAACTCACCTCCTGTACTATCACTGTTTTTTATCTATGCTGAGAAATGTCAAAACTATCAAAAATATACATATCAAAATCATCATTTACATATGCAAATTCTTCCGGACTTTTCAATGTGAAACAAGCTGTCTTAGCTCCCAACATACGACAAACATTTAAAGAAATGTTGTCCTTGTGGATCGCCTTGTAGCTAATAAAGTCAGGACGTGTTGCCACGTTGGTTAACATGTATGTAAGCACCAGGTACAATGCCTTTCCATCATATTCTTCTTTTTCCCAGAATTCTTCCGCAAGCTGACCACGGGCAACCTGAGGCGCATTTTTCTTGTACCATAAAAGAACTCTTGGATCGAAACACTGAATGGCACAAGCACCATCATATTCGTCAAGTAATGCTTGTCCTGCAACACAAACAGCGGTATCTGCTTTATCCATTTTGTACTCTACAAGAAGTAAGAAGTAAGCAGATGATAACAAGAACGATGATAACTATTTTTAATACGGTTTTTAGTTTTGTCATGGTTTTTATCCCCTTATGTAAAATTTTGTCATAAACAATTTATCATTATATTTTCTTATAATCCCAAAAGTTATTCTTTATTTTTCTTTCTTTTTTTATATTCTTCTGCATCAATTACATCATTGGCTAACATTTTTTCTGCCCATAACTGAAGCGTTTCCAGTACAATGGCAGATAACTCTTTCACCTCAATCTGCGGAACATACTCTTTTCCAATAGGACACTGGTTGGAGCAATAGTAATTACACAAGGACGGTTTCTTATATCCCTTAGACATCGTAAGTACTTCATCCGGATGTGGCATGGATTTTTCATTTTCAATTTTCTCGATTCTCTCCGGCGGAATTGTCTCTAACAATTCACTGGCTTTTTCTCTTGAAAGATCCAGGTTTTCACGAGTAATTTGATATATGTTTTTATTTTCTTTTGTAGACGCTCTTCCCATTAATGCTCCTTTTATAATAATACTACATTTTCTATATAATTATGTTTTCTCTATTGCTTCTTAGAAGTCTTTGTTTTTTTCGCGTACTATCAAACGCACACTTTACACGATCAAGACGTAGATTTTCTAATCCTTGCGTATAGTACTGCACCAGTTGGAGAAGTTTAAATTTAGTTCAAACATAAAAAAGGTTATATTCTCTCCAGAATACAACCTTTTATTCCTACTCACCATTTTTCACATGATTAATCATTCTATCAATATCTTTTGTAGTATGAATCGGTATTAACTTAATATCTTCATGATTTCTCTTAAATACAACAAATAATTCATGTGCAAATCCCTGTCCTATTTCGTCAATTCCCTCAAAATACAATTCGATTTCCTGAAAAGCTTCAAAACGATTACTTAATCTCTTAGCTTGAGTTCTGGACACAGGAAATGTCTCAAAAAAATTTTTAATGGGAATGCGAGTTTTTGTAAAACCACCGTCATTATCAGCAAACATTCAAACACCTCTCTCTTTTTCATGTATTCCTGTTAATCATTTTATAACCCATCAATATCCAAATTTACGATCATCTTCTCAAGCTGCTGTTCCTTTAATAGATAACACATGTAAATTGGAAGGTAGATGACATTTCCGTCCATTTCTATATTACCTACAGAGAAAACATAGCCCTTTTCCATATGATAATCTGGAATATTCATATAATTATCTAAAGCTTTGTGCACTTTATATGCTTTTCCGGATTTCACTTCAATTGGAACTACTTTTCCATTCATTTCTATTACAAAGTCCAATTCACCTATATTCTTCTTTTTACAGAAATATACATCAAATTCATTAGCTGTCAGCTGCTGTGCAACAGCATTTTCAAAGTGGGCTCCGTTATTGACTTCTCCATTTTTATTAATCAGCTGAATTTTTGTTTCTGCCGGGTATGCACTTGTTAGTAATCCAATATCACTGAAAAATAATTTGAACACATTACTACTCTTACTTGCCAAAAGAGGGGTAACAGGCGCATCAACATTATAAATCGGCAGCGCAACCCCTGCATCCTTCAGCCATAAAAAACTATTTTCATATCGGTCAAACTTAAGTTCCTTATCCAACATGGTAAAAACGAATTTTTTATTCTGTTTGTTTAATTCCGCTGGAATGATATCGTAGATGGATTTCAATTTAAGCTTTTTATCTTCTTGCTCATATTGTGAAAAATCATCTTTATAAAGTGTTACAATGTCTCTTTGCACTTTATCAACTTCCCGGATATCTTTTGTTTTAATATAAGTACTCACTGCATCCGGCATTCCACCTACAATTAGATACACAAAAAACATAGCCAAAAGCTTCTGATGTATAAATTCATCTATAACCGTATGTGTCTCAAACTTTTCTTTTAACATATCTAAGGTAGCTTTTGAGACACCATTGGCTATCATGAATTCTTCAAAATCCATAGGATACATTTTTAAAACTGTTAAATACCCCACTGGTGCAGAAGCTATTCCTTTCAGTTCCACCCCCAGCAAGGAGCCGCTCATTACATATTTAAAACTACCTTCATCCACAAGAAATTTAATTTTAGTTACAATTTCAGGGCACTTTTGAATTTCATCAAAAAAGACAACTGTGTTATGTGGTTTGCATTCCTCCGGCATAAGCATTTTTAATTTCACTAAAAATTCTTCGGCACTCATTTGTGCATTTAAGTAATCAATCATACCAGGTTGATCTATAAAGTTTACTTCATATTTCTTGTATCCGCTTTTTTCAATCTCGTCTCTTACAAGCCAAGTTTTTCCAATCTGCCTTGCCCCTGTGACCAATAGTGCTTTATTTGAATTTTCAAGCCAATCTTTTACTATATTGGAATCTTTTCTAAACATGAATACTTACCTCCAAATACATAATATACTTTTCGCCCCGTTTTTTCAATGTCTATTGTCTATTTTTGCCCCGTTTTTTGTGTTGTATTCTTCCTTTTTTGCCCCGTTTTATCAAAAACAACTAACTGGAAATAAGTTTTTCAATTAAGGTTCCTTTGAAAAGAAAAAGACCGAAAGAACTTTCCTTCTTTCAGCCTTTCTACCTTTACTATTTATTTACGCTTTCAACACTTCTTCTGTTTTTTCCAAATCAGAAGTTCTAATGATGATAGTAGCTCCATCACCGCCGGCTTTCATGGAATATACATATTCGATGTTGATTCCGGCCTGTTTGATTTTTGTAAGAACAATCTGTAACTGTCCAACTTCATCAGCAACATCTACTGCAAGAACAGGAGTTAATCTAGCCATAAATCCTTTTTCTTTTAAAGCTGCTTCTCCGGCTTCCGGATCAGATACCATCATACGAAGCATTCCATAATCGGTAGCTTCTGCCAAAGACAAGGAATTAATGTTGATATTACCTTCTGCTAAAGTTTCTAATACTTGTTCCAGACGTCCTTCTTTATTTTCCATAAAAACAGATAACTGATTAACTAACATGGCTTACCTCCTATACTAACTTACGTTTGTCAATTACGTGAACCGCTTTACCCATACTTCTTTCGATAGTATTAGGTTCTACTAATTTCACTTTTACTGCAAGACCGATTGCCTGCTGAAGAACATGTGCGATTTTCTTAGTAAGATTATCTAATTCACTCAATCTATCAAAGAAGAATGCACCATCTACTTCTACCTGTACTTCTAAAGTATCAAGGTTGTTTACACGGTCAACAATCATCATGTAATGTGGAGATGTTTCACCCATTTCTAAAAGAGCTGCTTCTACCTGAGATGGGAATACGTTTACACCACGGATAATTAACATGTCGTCGGAACGTCCTTTGAATCTGCTAAGTCTAGCAGTAGTTCTTCCACATTCACATTTTGCATAAGAGATACTTGTAAGGTCTCTTGTACGGTAACGAAGTAACGGAATACCTTCTTTTGTTAATGTTGTAAATGCTAATTCGCCTAATTCATCTTCTGCACATGGTGCTAAGGTATCAGGATTTAAAATTTCTGGTAAGAAGTGATCTTCATTAACATGTAAACCTTTATGGTAAATACAGTCACAAGCCACACCTGGTCCCATGATTTCAGAAAGACCAT
>JAFYWF010000094.1 GCA_017558145.1 Lachnospiraceae bacterium | reverse complement strand
TGAATATATTCCTTTATCTTCTTTACCGAATAATCATTAGCTATAAATAAATTACGAATATCTCCATCCAATTTATTTTCAATAGTTTCACATATCTTTTTCCATATCAAAGGCTGCTTATTTGGTTGTAGTGCAACTTTATATTCCACTAAGTATTTTCTTAACAGTTCTTCCGGCATGAAACAAACTTCTGAACTATCAAAAACTTTTTTCGCATTTTCATCTTTATACATTCTATTAGCACACTCCCATAGAACATAAGAATTTCTCTGATAATTCAATGCCATGGGCAAAGTAAAATACATATAATTACATTTGGAGCTTTTCTCTAATCCCGGATTTGCATCCTCTGGCATTTGCTCTCCTCCTAATAGTCCTTTTTTATATGCATCGACCAGTTTATTTACTTTTTCTAATATTTCTTCTCTAGTATTCATTCCTATCCCTTATCTGTTTTCAATTAACAAAATACCGTATTCCATTCATCATTAAGTCTTTCATAAAAGACTTCACTAATTTCATCCTTTGTAAATACAGATAACATTTCATCAAAACCGTCGATAAGTTTGTCCGATGAGTAAAGTTGCGAAAGTGGATACCAAAAAATATCACCCTCACTTGATGACTTTAATTCTCCCGAAAATTGATTTGCTATATAAAGAAACACTATGTATCTTTTTCCATCTTTTGCTCTATGAAATTCTTTTATTCCACAAAGTTTTGGATTCTCGATTTCTAAACCTGTCTCTTCTTTAATTTCTCGAATAACAGATGGTGTTACGTATTCACCTTTTTCAACATGACCTCCCGGGAAATTCCAACCGTGCCATGTGGGATGATTTTTCTTGTCTTGTACAAGTACATTTCCGTTTTCATCACAAATCATGCACATATTTGTAAGTTCAACTTCTTCCAATCTCGACATAATAATACTTCCTTACTAAACGATTGTTCTTATTGCAAGAATCCTCTTCTTTTCGCTTCATCAATTAACTTCGGTTGAATCAAAGGATATGTCCAATCTTTTACCAATGTGTCAGTAATCAATATCTTTTCCATTTCACTATTGATTTCTCCCAAAGAATAAATATCTGCAAAATATAACATTCCAAAGCTTTCATCGTTTTCATTTTCATTTACTCTTGTTTTTCCTTTAACCGAATATACACATACTGGTTTCATATCAAAGTCAATAGCTCCGGTTTCTTCTACAAGTTCTCTTTTTGCAGTCTCAATGATAGATTCACCCACTTCTCTTCGACCACCCGGTACTTCGTAAGTCTCTCTTTCTTTATGTTTACAAAACACCCACTTACCATTTGTCTTAGAAATGATAACCGCAAATTTCAATAATTCATCAGATACATTGTCATGAAATTTTACTTCTAACATTTTATAATTTTCCTTGTAATCTTGAATTTTATTAATTCTTATTCTATCATACTTCGTTTATATCATGTATTTTAAAATATAGCTTCTTTAACCTATGCCCGTAATTGGTTGCTTCGCACCCAATTACTACGCGCGCATGCGCGCTATAAATAAAAGGCGAACTCATACAAGCAAAAGCTTGTTGAGTCGCCTTTTTCTTATTTACGTAATATATTATTACTTGCTGATTCTCTGTTACCAAAACTTCACTATACCATCATCTCATTTATTTTGAATACATTACATCATTTTTCGCAAGAAGATATACACAATACTGATTCATACTGACCCCCTCTTTCTGAGAGTGTTCAGCCAATGCTCTATGCAAACTACGTGGCAATCTCAATTTGAATTGTCCGGAATAAGATTCTAGGCTATTAGGCTCATGGATCTCGATTCCCTCTTCAATTGCAGCTTCAATCCATGTTTTTTTAGCATCCAAAGCATTAGCAACTGCATGTTCAATCGTTTCACCACAAGTAATACATCCCGGTAAATCCGGATAAGAAACCACAAAGCCACCTTCATCCTTATCTTCTACTATTTCCATTCGATAAGACATTGCCATATATTCATTCAGCGTCTTCATTCTTCTTCGCCTCACTTTCTACAATCTGTCTTACCATTTCCACATAGACCTTCTTAATCGGTTCATGTTTCGGTATTGTGATTGGCTGACATCCTCGCTTCCTAAAGGTGTAATGACTACTTCCAGTTCTTGGTGAATTCATCACATATCCACAACTCTCTAATACCTTTCGCAATTCATCAAATCGAAGATCTTTTGACAGATTGTATATACGCTCTATTAGTTTATTCCATTTAGACATTTTCATGCCTCCTATTTATATTATATATGGTGTCATATATGGTGTCAATTTATTTATTGAATAACAAAAATTTTTTCTTTACTATTTCCATCGTAACTTTGTTACACAATTTCCCACTATATTCCCCAGCTTTTTGTAAAATTACTAATTCTTCTTTTATACAATCTTCATACACACACTTAGGCAAATTCCGAGAAACAATTTTCATATCCTTCAATTCAAATTGTTCCGGTATAATACCATCATCTACTAATTTATGAAACATTTTCATAACTCTCGCTTCTGTCACAATCATACGAATATAATTCTCAGCCTCAGTCTTTTCCTTAAGTTTATTAGGATCTTCTAACTTTTGTTTATGATTGTTCCTCTGTATTTCCTTAAACGAAGGATTGACATATTTCAAAATATGAGGTCCTCTACCTTCTTCTAATGCAGTTTGATTTTTAATAACAATTCCTTCCTGTTGTTCACCATATACGGGGCTATTAGCAAAACTAATACAATGTTCCCAACTTATAAATTCTCCATAATATAATTCATGCGCATAAAGAAAACCAAACTCCTCTGCAAACTGTTTTACGAAAGATTGCGGTAACCATTTGGCTGATTTTCTGTCATACACGCTGAACAAATACCACTGATTATAATGGTTTGGTTCATATAATACGGAATGTTTTACAAGCCATTCTCCAAAGAATATATATTCTGGGAATTTTGCAAACGATTCCTTGTTCATTCCTTGAACATATGATAAAAATCCTCTTAGCTGATTACTAAAATCTAATTCATTTTTACTACTAAAACATCTTAATCTATCTTCCTGTGCATCGTAGCAAATACTGGCATTAGCTCCGTCTATTTTTTCTGTAATACTAATAATATCTCCCACATGAAATGCCTCTGTATTCTTAGGTAATGTTAATGTTTCATCAATAACAATATCTGTGTTTCTGACCTTTTGTATCTCAATATAATGTTTCATGACCAATCGTCTCCTTTTTCAAAAACCATTTCACCAACATGTTGATTCCCCTTGATTATTCTTCTTTCGTATATTAAAATATAACCATCGGTTACTTTATATTATTATAACCATTGGTTATTGTCAATAGGAGGTATTTATGCAATTTGTGCCTGAAAGACTTGTTTTATTAAGAAAATCTCTAGGAATTAACAAAGCGGAAGCCGCCCGTAGATTAAATATGTCTGCAATGGGATACGGAAGATATGAAAATGGTGATCGAGAACCATCTTACCAAACGGTTAGTTTCATAGCACAGAATTTTCACAGTTCTGTAGATTATTTGTACGGTATGTCTGACGAGAAAGATTCATCTATTCTGACAATTTCCAAGAATGATGAACCTGAACTTTTTCTACTAATTGAGTCAGCGCGTAGAGATAGTGATTTGCTTAACAGATTGTTAGTATATGCTGATATTTCAAACGACTAAAATAAAATAAAAATTTAATCAAAAAGTGAGGTTTTATATGGAATATAATAATTTTGACGAAGAATTAAATGCTTTACATAACAGAGTTCTGGCAAAAGCACTTACCGAAGAAGAACAGAATAATTACACCGAAGCTCTATTTGAGTCCATTAAACATACTAACGAATACGGACTAGAATTTTGGTATGCAAGAGAACTTTCAAAGCGTCTTGAATATAAAGATTTTAGAAATTTTGAATTAGCTATTTTCAAAGCTATGGATGCTTGTAAAAATAGTGGCTATGAAATTTCAGACCATTTCGGTGAAACCACCGAGATGGTTACAATTGGTTCCGGTGCACAGCGAGGTTTTAAAAGTTACGAACTTTCAAGATATGCCTGCTACTTAATCGTCATGAATGGTGATAGTAGTAAAAAAATTATCTCCCTTGGACAAACCTATTTTGCAGTTAAAACTAGACAGCAGGAATTAATCGAACAATTCGACGAATTAAGTGATGTTCAAAAGCGTCTTGCTATCCGACGTGAAATGGCAGAACATAACAAATTACTTGTAGAATATGCAAAGAATGCCGGAGTTGAAACTTCTCAAGAATATGCAATTTCCCAAAATTATGGATATAAAGGCTTATATGGTGGAATGTCTGCCAAAGATATTCATTCCCACAAAAAACTCAAACCCAATGAAAAAACTTTAGATTACATGGGTTATGAGGAATTAGCAGCAAATCTCTTCCGCGCAACACAGACTGAAGCAAAATAACGCAGAGATAATGTTCAAGGTAAAAAAGAAGCCAATAACACTCATTACGAAGTTGGAAAAAAAGTAAGGCAAACTATCAAAGACCTTGGTGGAACCATGCCGGAAGACTTACCTACACCAACTAAAAGTATTAAACAAATTGAAAAAGAACAGAAAAAGCTGAAATAAAATAATACATTTTCCAATCATTTCTCAGACCACCGCCACGGAATGAAATGAAAGGAGAAATATTATGTCAGTATTTAAAGACAATGACAGAGGTACTTTTTATGTCAAATGTAATTACGTAGACTATACCGAAACTAAGAAGCAAAAACTATAGCGTGGATTTAAACTTCAAAGAGAAACTAAAGAATGGGAACGCAACTTCCTGAAAGCAAAACAAGCAGACATGACCGTGTATTTCCATTTACTAAGCACTTCTTTGAAAAAGAAATGATACGTGGAACTAAGGACGGAGAAGTAAAAAAATAAGGTTGCACGATTTAAGACATTCTCATGCAATCCTTTTGATTGAATTAGGTTTCTCTCCTCTTGTCATAGCTGACAGACTTGGACATGAGAAGGTTGAAACCACTTTAAACACCTACTCTCACTTATACCCAAACAAGCGTGATGAAGTAGTTGATAAATTACAAAATCTTTTTTAGTATCATTAAGCAAAAAGAAAAGCCGATTTTCCCTGTAAATTCAAGGAATTTCGGCTTTTTGTTATTTATTCGAACTCGGCAAGTTCAATTTTTATTCTAAATTATTTTGTTTAAGTTTTGTAAGGATTTTGCCATATTTTTACTTCAATTATATAATTTATCCAGACTACTTAATTTTTTGTTGCCAAAATGTTGCCACTTTTTACTATTTACACTAACCGAGTTTAGGCTACTTTATATCTTAGAATACCTTCCTCCAAATATATTATGACATTCATATTTAATAATAAAATAATCACTTAAAGTATTTTTATAGTTAATAATGTTTCTGTTCGGATTTTTAATAACTGCATTATTTAAAATAATATGTATAAAAAAGCTATAATTATAAACAAACACAAATACCAAGCAGATATACTGAACAAAAAAGTTTTTATTGTTGCCACTGTCGCGACTTCAATAATCTGCTTTATATAGTCCGTTATAATTTTGCCTTGTGGCACATACCCAAATTCTTCTTTTAATATTTCTTTATATCTATCTGCTTCTTCATCTAATGTTAAATTTGGCAAACTCACTGATACAAATATACTTTGATAAAACACCAAATTTCCCGCATATTCCTTATACCTGTTATAACACATTTTTTTAAGCCATTTTATACGATTAGTAAACGGTACTAATGCAAATATATTAATTAATATTCCCAGAACCATCGCTAATAAAATATAAATCTGCAATTCATCCGTAAGATTATAAAATTTATCAACAGAAAATGCCGCAACAACAAGTGCTGTCCAAAAAACAAGAATACCTGCATGTTTTACTTCTGCGTATTTCAACCATTCTGAAACATCGCTATAAATATTTTTTAATTCTTCTTTTACAATACTATTATCTTGCATATTATGTATATTTTCCTTTTATCTAAAGTATATTTCACTCATATTCTCATGAAATCCAATTTTGAGCCTTCTTTAAAATTTCCACAAAATTTGTAAGTTTATTCCCCTGAAGATGCTCTCCCTCCTCGAAAGAAACCCATTTTGTTTCTAAACCATCCATAGTCTTATACTCCTTAACTTCTGTCACCAAAATTACAACGCCTAAAATGACTTCGGAAGCACTTTTTCTATCAACAGAATAAAACGACAAAATTTCATTTGATGAATTTATTTTAATATCTAATCCGTATTTTTTTAAATATACTTGCATTACATAATCATAATAATCCGTATTTTGTATTACTTGTGTACATCCAAAACTCCAACCATGAGTCGGATGATTAGTAACCCAATATTTTTGCTTATCTTTATCATAGCATAGACAAGATATATGAAACTCAAATTTAGGTTTTCTTTTCCATAAACTGTTAACATATGATACATCCGTACATTTCAAACTTTTTTCTTGTTTCTCAAAAACTTCCAGCATAGAATCCATTTCTTCTTTTCTCACAATGTCCGCATAAATACTTTTGAGATTGCTGATAGAAAATTTGTCATCCTGCAAAAATTTTTCCCCATATTTTTCTATATTTGCATATAATAGAGACGTTGCGAAAGCATCATATTCAAACATATTTTTCCATTGTTCAATTGCTGTTTTTTGATTTAAATCACATTGGCAAAACATTATAATAGGATATAATCTGTTTTCCCAAACTCCTTTCATGGTAACATAATTAACAATTCTAAAATTCAAATTAAATACATTTAAATTATCCACATCTTTTTCATGTGACATTAAAAGCAGATACACTAATTTAGGTGATACTATCATTTGTTTTTTTTCTGAATATCCACACAAACGAAATCCCTCATCTATGTCTGGTCCTAAAAAATCAAACTGACTATTTAAATCTGTATTTTCATTACTAAAACTCATAGAATCATAAACCAAATTTGGATAATCAGCTGATACCTTTTCAGCTGCACCCGCACAACTGGCTATCCAAACAGTAGTCTTTACCTCAAAATACTGCTGAAATAAATGTCGGCATTCGTTCTCTTTTTCCTCTGAATTCATTTTCACATATTTTTTTATTGTTTCTTCAATAAGCTTCCTCCTCTTATCATTAATATGAAGAATTGTTTTATAAAGTTCTTCTTTTGATACAATTTTATGATAAAGAAGAACTTCATCGCCAATTAATTTCCACAAATGAAAACCTCCCGTTCGCTGCATTTCATCATCAGCCACATTACGAGAACTTTCTCTATACCGACCTACTGCAAATTGATCCATTACGGTTTCATAAAATGAAGAAATAAAATGAGGCCACTTATCCCTATGCCGACTCTTAAACAAAGTTGAGTTTACTAAATCAAATGAAACAAAAATATATATACCTTTTTTAAATTCAACACTTTCATTATAGTTTTCATCACCATATGTCTCATTTAAATTCTTTATTATTTCTGCCACTTCTATTGCAATATCATCTATTTCCTTTATTAAGGTTCTTTTGTTTCCAGCACTCATTACCAAATCTCCAAGCTTTTTCCTCTAGTAATAACACTTTTATAAGGCACTTTAAATATTTTAGCTAATTGTGCAACCTTATCTTCTACCTCACTATTAAATCTTGCTGCTTCAACTTCTATCCTAAACCGACTTTCTGGCATTAAAAAAGATGCCGCAAATTCTTCCGCCTCCCATTCTTTTATAGAAGCATTTTGACTTCCTTTATGATAGTTTCCAATTAGCTTATATCCTTTTTCATTATCTGGAGATGCCATATGCAAAAATAAATGCCCGAGTTCATGTGCTATGGAAAAACGAATATAATAATCATCATTATCATAATTATTTTTACACTCAATTAAAAAACCAATCTCAGAATCTTCCTTGGGACAAATTTGTGCCTCTATATTCTCTTCAAGTTCTTTCTTAACCCGAATTTCTCCCCCCAATGTTTCAACAGTGCTCTTAATATCAAATCCAGGCACTAAATCCAATGTAGAAAATAAAACCTCTGCCTGTTTATTAATCATTCTTCGCATTATCTCTTTATACACATTCTGCATAAATTTTTTCTCCACTTTTGTTTAAATATATTCTTTCACATTGTCTCAAGTTACAATAAAACATAACTATTTTTATATTATCTTCATTCCAAACTAAAATATTAACTTACTTTACTAAATGATATTAGCATCATTTAATCTTTATCATAAATAACCAGCGACTTTATTTATAGAAAATCTCATAATCTCTTTTATTCTAATATTTGTTTTAATTATTATATAATTCTCCAAATACAAACACAAGTTTTTTATATAAATATATACTAGATTTTCCGAAAATTATTCTTGATAATTTCAAACATTCATATTTATTAAACTATTATCTAAGTAAGAACTTCCTAAATCAGAACTCTTTTCAAACTCAATTATAGTTTTTTACAACTTGCTTTCCAACAAATACATAATTACAACAGATTAAATATATTAAAAAATTCAAATCAGTATTTCGTTAATTTCTTATACATTTTCATTCCATGAACCATAACCTATAATAATAGCCTTGAATTCTTAAATTATTCTTCCCAATAGCTCAAATAAACAACTGGTCTATATCCCAAAATTCGAACTTCTTTTTTCCATGCATCTAACCTGTTTTTTAACATTATCATTCTCAAACTTGAAAGATCCGGCTTTCCATTAACAATAGGCAGATGTGTGCGTCGTTTTAAAACAATCCATACTGCAATTTTGTCTACTTTTGGCATTTCAGGTAGTAAATTATGCTTATACATCCTTGTAGAACTGATTGATTGCTCGACCACATAGCTTAACTTTGCAGACGAATTGCCAATCTTAACTGCATACATCGTTCCTTCTTTATATAAATCCATTAATTCTACTTTACCAACACCAGTTTCATCACTTTCCCTATCGTGGTTTTCAAATCCAAATTGCTCTGCCAAAACATTATTAAAAACTCGTTCTGCATAATACTTGTCTTTAATTTTTTTCTTAACTTCCCGAATATCTAAACCAGAATATTCTACAAAATTCTTTTCTTCCTTATATTTTCGTTCTACATACTCAGACAATTTTTTATTTGAAAAATCATATCTCGAATCATAAACAACTTCAAGCTCTGATATTGAATCCTGTAAATACTGTACATAATCATCATTAAACGAATACCACTCGCCCCTCAAAAGTAAACACCTTTTTTTATCATCAGTAAAATCTATCAAACGCTTCATTGCATCCGTACGCACTGGTTCCCCATTTTTATTACTTACTACTTTGATAGCCAGGAAATGAAGTTTAACATTCAAATTATTTTCTTTTATAAACTGTAAAATATTTTCTTTTGTTAATTCTTCAATATTTTTACTTTTTCTCTCATATTTTAATGTAAAAGAAGTATCATTATTATTAAAAATTTCGGTTGTTCCAATAATATCCAATTCCGATATATTTATGCATTCAATATTTTCTTCTATCTTTTTAAGCAAATTTGCATCCAATTCTCGAATGATATTTTCATCCCTCACCCTATTAAATACAGGAATCTTATGAATCTCGTCCTTTTTTCTTACTGATTCTACATATTCTATAAATTTCAAAATACAATCCATACTATTTTCAGGTAATTGAGTTTTTATGGAATGTCCGATTTCTACCGTTTCACCATGCAGCATAATCCCTTGATTACTATCTATCTTTGCTTTTATTTTTGCATAAGATTCTCCACTATCAAAAGATAACTCATTATAGTTAAGATATGTATTAATCATTTTATTTCTTTGTGCGTTTGGTGCCGTTAACGTTGTTGTTTTTATTTGTTTAAAATTAATTCTTCTTGCAAAATCGAAAGCAAAATCAATATCACAGTATCTATCTACAATAAAATATGACAAACCGTAGGTTATCGCATATGTCGCTCTTGCACTTTCTATCAATATAACTGCCTTGGGCGAAGAAAATGTTTCTTCTATTTTGTGATCATATTCATCCAATATCCATTGCCATTCAGGAATTTTTTTGGTTTCAGGTAAATTAAGATATGTACCTACACTATATATTGTCTCCGAATTTCCTACCAGACAATAATTTTGTTCACCTATAAGTTCGTATTTTTCTTTAAGTTTACTTAGAAAAACAGTTTTTTTACTCACATCAATTTTATATAAATTCACTTGTCCCATTTACATACCTCAAAAATATAAATCAATTATATATGCTCTACCTAAACCGTACCTGCAAATTAAACTTAATAAACATTTCCCCATTTTCTTCATACAATCTCATATAATCATGTCTGCTTGTGGAAGCTCTTTCCAGAATCGTATTATCCAATAAATACTGTTCAAAGAAATTTCGATTATATATGTGGTACGCAAGAATCTCTCCATTTGCTTTTACAATTATGTAACCGCCATTTGCTTCATCCAAGCCATCCCACTTCTTTGCCGGTTTCATTCCTAAAGCACAAGAACAAAGGAATTTCTTAAATTTGTACTCATACATCATGGAATCACCATATCCTAGAGGATCTCTCTTACCGATCAGTTCTACCAATTTATCACACTCTTTAATATCTTCATCATAATAATAAAGAAGCATATTACCTATAATTTGGGGCATATTGCTGTCTACCATAATTAAATTACGTTTAAATCCCTGATGGTTCATATTAACATACTCTATGTTTCCACCTGATTCTTTGATTGCTTTAATTCTATCTTTGATTTTTGTCGCTGTATCTATTGCATTGATTTCCAGAGCCTGCTCTGATGTAATTCCGGTAACTTTATAAATGAAATTCGTAGTTTGTCCGGCATTAAGCAATGTAGGAGCATTTCCAATTTCTGACTTAATGGAAAAACCAACATTTCGAGTATAATGTGTATGGATATCCTGTATCTGCATGGTAATATCCGTTGTATCTGCCGATGGAGCCTTAATCTTTGTTACCTTTATCCCGTTTGCAAACTTTGCGATTTCTTCTAATTCAAAACTTCCGCTGTGTGCTGATATTTCTTTTAACAACAAATTAGCATTATAATCTAATTCTTTTCTCGGAATAGACATAATAATGTTTGCATTCGTTTCCACACTTACTTCATTTTCTTTAATGATATAATCAATCACAGTTCCCCTTTGTTCTTCACGTATAATCTTAAGAATCGGATAACAAACAGTTTCAATTTTCTCTACTTTTTCATTTGCAGCATATACACGCCCCTGACTTAACAATTTCAAAAAAGCATATAATTCTGACCATTCCCCTTTATTACCTGACATTTTTCCATCATTCTTTTTTGCCATTTTCAAGCACCTTCCTTATCTCTTCTGCAATTGCTTCAATAACATTAACAGTAACACTATTCCCGAATTGTTTATACAAATGGGTATCTGCAAGTTCTAATTTGAAACTATCCGGGAAACCTTGTAATCTTGCCCATTCTCTGGGAGTCATTTTTCGTATCCCCTGTCGATTAACCTCTCCTTTTATATGCGTTACAGGTGTAAAATCTTTTAATCGATTATCTACGATCAGATTTCTCTCTCTTCCCATTCCGCCACAGACAATAGCCCCTGCCTGTCCGTTTATATCACGTATTTCATAACCAAAGCCGTTTCCTCGTGCTTCATGCCTTTCTTTATGACGCTTCAATGTTTCCAAATACGTTGTTGAAAGATAATATTTTACACTTACAACCTTTTCTTCCATAATATCCTTAATTTTGGTTTCCGAATGCTTTCCAACCGGGAATTGGAAACCACTGCTATCTATGTCATTACGAAATGCCACAATATAAATACGTTCTCTGTTTTGCGGAACGCCAAAGTCTTTACTGTTCAAAACTTTATCATAAACCGTGTAACCTATTTGCTCAAAGGCTCGCTTAATAACCTTAAATGTTCTTCCTTTATCGTGAATTGTTAATCCTTTTACATTTTCACAAAATATAACACTTGGTTTATGATATTCACAAATACGAACCACATCCTGAAACAAAGTTCCCCTACACAGACCTTTATAATCATCATTAAATCCCATTCTCTTTCCGGCCAAAGAAAATGCCTGACATGGGAATCCGGCTAAGCATATATCAAATTCAGGAATATCTTTTTCATCAATCTTTGTTATGTCTCCTGCAATTTCAAAATCATCTTTATAATTAATTCGATATGTCTTTTGTGCATGTTCATCCCATTCGCTTACGAATACTGTTGAAATATCTTCTTGAAAAGCATTTTCAAAACCTTTCCTTATTCCACCTATTCCTGCAAACAGATCTATTGACGTATACATGTATGTTTTCTCCTTTAATCTAAAATATCTTCTTTATTTATGGTTGTTTCAAATATAGTTTCTTCTACAACCTTGACACATTGTTCAACATCCTTCTTAATATCTTTTCCCCAGAATCTTATTACGGTCCATCCTAAAAACATTAACTGTTTATTTATTTCTTCATCACGTTCCCGATTCCTTGAAATCTTTTTTATCCAAAATTCTGCATTTTTTCCTCGTTCCAACTGTACCTTCAAATCATCCCAATCTTTACCATGAAAAAATTCACTGTCACAAAAAATCGCAATTTTATATTTAGTCAATACAATATCCGGTTTCCCGGGCAACGCATTATAATTCTTTCGATATCTGTATCCTCTTTCCCAAAGAGCTTTCCTTAATTTTACTTCAATACCGGTATCTTTATTTTTTATATTGCTCATATTTTTATGACGTTGCTCTTTTGTCAGTCTGTCCATCTCTATTGCACCATACTATTCTGTATCATTGACTATTTCCATAATATCGGATATATCACATTTTAAGGCCTGACAAATTTTCAGTAAAATATCTGTATTTACATTTTCATTTCTTCCCAATTTAGCAATGGATGCTGCACTTATATGTGCCGATTCCGCCAAATCCTTTTTCATCATTTCTCTATCAATTAACAATTTCCATAATTTTTTATAACTTATTTTCATACGCTCCCCCAACCCGAACATATTTTCTGTTATCTTATCATAACAATATTTGTTATGCAACTACATTTTATTTTTATAATTATGAGTTCGCATATTTTATTATTTGTTCATTTAATTTTTTATTCTTTTACAGCATTATTTTAACTACAAAGTTAAATATGACTGACTTTTCTCTCTATAAGCTATCCTTTAAATATTTGTAGGGCAATCCTATTATGAACTGCCCTAACTCCCTTCTTATCTACATATACACGATTTCTTTAATAATGTTTTCCTCTGCCATACCTCTTACATAATTCATATTCCTTACCCACTGCATCTGATCTGTTTCCTTTAATTCCTCTGTAATATTCAATTCATCTCTCAGCTTATCCATAAGAATATCAATTCTTTTATAACACTCCTCATCAATCTCGTATAAATGTTCATTCAATTTTCCGTCCAATAATAATTTAACATATTTCCCATATCGGTATTTTTTCAAATAACCCTTTCGCATCATTCCATATTTTCCTATTTCATACTGCACTCCTTCCGATAATTTCAAATCCGGATAATAGAAGCCATCTTCTCTCAATATGTATCCAATTCCATTTTCTTCTACAATATAACTATCCATATTACTCCTATCTGCTATCTTTGTCTTTTTCGCTTTGATAACTCTTCTGCACATTTTTCCACTTTTTTATTACTTCTCGTTTCTGCTTTAATTTAGTTTTAAAGTTCTCCTCTTCCATTTTCTTTCCTGTCAGTTTTTCCCATTTCGCAACTGCTGTTCTATACTCTCCATATTCTGATTTTGCCACTTTATATTCATTCAAAAACTCTTTAACAATTTTATAACCATGGCTCTGTACTATACTTGGTAAATATCGTTTCAAATCACTTATCTGCACCTTTAACTGCTCTATCCGTTCCTGTAACTCTTTACGCCGTTTCCCCTGAAACATCCCTTTAGTTGCAGCAAGTTCTTTCTCTGTTTCCGTAAGACATTGTTCTCTCAGATATATAATTTCATTTTGTTGTTCTAATTTATGATAAAGCTCTGTAAGTTTCGGATATTTTGAAACCATATTCGACTTCTCTGGTTTTTCTGCTATAATTCCATCCTCTTTCACCAACATTCCGTTTTTAATATTCTCAAAAGAATTTTCTTCACCTGTTCCCAAGAAATCCATTAGTTTTTCTGCATTTCCAAATGTCTTCTTCAATACCATATTGATTAAAACTTCCAATGCACAAACCGCAAACATAATCAGACCTTTGAGCAATTTTGGTTCTTTTCCCATAACCTCAATAGACGTTTTAATTTTGCTGCTTATTTCCTTCTGTTTTACTTCCATAATCTCTACTTCCGGAACACCGCTTACCAATGCTCTGTCCACTGTTTGATTCCAGATAATACGTTGTTCATTGCCGTCCTTTATTTGTTCTGATTTCGGATTATGTTTACCAATCTTTTTCGTTGGAAGATATACACCGTTTTTATCAAAAACCTTTAATTTTTCTTTCTCTTCTTTTACATAAATATTGATCAATTCTGTATAAAAACGTTTTATTTCATCCAAAAATATCTCACTTTTAAATCCGTTATCCTTTTTAGTAAAAAGATTCCTTTCATATACCTCACCTTTCGGAATGATCTTGCATCCTTCTCTCACTTTCCCGTTTTCATCCAATATTTCTTTTTTGGTTCGCACATGTTTTCCTTTTTCATCATAAAACATATTTCTTGTGGCTGTTTTTTCTATTGGTTCATCCAACAGTTTTCTCTCTGAAAATATAAGGTGAATATGATAGTTTGTTTTTCGTTTATTATGATGCAACGCAGAAATGCACTCTGCTTCATAATTCTGTTTAAAATAATCCGTAAAAAGTTTTAATAACATTTCCGGCTCATAATCCACGAAACTTTCCGGCAAAGCAATAATAAGCTCCCTCGCTTCAATGCACTTACCTTCCGTTCCGCTTTTCTTAAATTCCTCTTGGTTGCATTTGGCAAGTTCCGCCCAGAATTTGCGATCAGTTGTTTCGTAAACTGCGTACAAATTTTCCTGCCTTGCATGACTTGATATATAATTGATTCTGCCTTTTAAATTTGTCAATTTTGACATCTGTATAAATGAATTTCTTACAATAGACATTACCCCTTTCTAAAAAAAAAGACAGCTCTTTTTGCTATCGTGAGTAGACACATAGCTGTCCGTTTACGAACCTATTGCCGTATCCGGCACAACAGCCCTGCAAGGGCGCATTCGGAAATTGCAAAGCAATTTCTTCATTACGCGGCTCTCGTCAAATCCATCTGTGAGCAGCCGCGCCTGGCTCGATGCAATCGCGAAATACCCGGAGTACAAATCTTTGGTTTGTGCGATGGGTGTATTTCGCTCTCAAACGCCGAGGGCTTTTGTAACATAATCTGCTTCTGCCATTTCCCCTATAAAGTATTTCCTTATTACCATTTACTGGGGCGTGACACGCTCCTGTTATTGACACTAAAGAACAATATTTACCAACTGAAATCTTTATGCATTCCTACTTTTTTCAAATATTCCTGTCTCGCTTTTTCCTTTTCTTCAGCCGTTGGAGCTGTTTTATATCTTGTATACAATTCTCTTTTTGTCATAGCCTCCAGCTTATCTTCTAATCCTTTCTTTATCTTCCCGGAAAACTCCTCCATTTCCAGTAAGTGATATTTAATAAGTGCTAAAAATAGTTCTTCCGAAATCTGTATATTTTTCATCCCGGCAATCCACCCTTTCCCATAACATTCGTGACGATAGTGACGGTATTTACATATATAACCTTATCTGTAAAATACCGTCATAACCGTCACATATCGTCACTTTTTTATTATTTAATCATTTATAATTGCTGTTTTATATACAAATACATAATCCTCCAAATGCTTACCTATTATTTGTTCCACTTCTTCTTGTAAAAAAGAAAGATTATATGCATCTGCCATATTCAAAATTCCCTCATGCATCATATCCTCAAAAATGTTTTGATATATTTCTTTCTTGGTCATCCTGTTTCCCCATTCTATTCATTCATCTGTAGTCGCAATTTTATTTTCCTCCCGGAATGTTCCCTAAAACTTTCATAACGTACTCCATAATCTATATACAATTTCTCTGCACCAATATTTAATTTTCTCGTCAACACATTTGGCTGCATATCCATTGGAGGTAAAATTTGCATGAGTTCCGTTGCTGTTCCGCACCATTCCGGCCTATTTTTTGACACTACTTTTGAAATGGATTCTAATATCAAATCTGCCGGTTCCTTCCAAAGCTCCGTTTCTGCTTTTTTTAATTTCCAAACACAATGCCCTCTGTCAAATTCCAATAACAGCCTCTGGTCTTGCTGATCACGCCCGGCAATCTCTAAAACAGCTTTATTTTCCGTTCTTTTTTCCTTCTGCATAACAAATGCACCGTCTGCTGCTCCCAACAAACCATTAGTTCCTGAAATCATATCAAAGCTGTCAGATGATTCCATTTTTCTGGTATGATGTACTACTAAAATACAAATTCCGTATTTATCGCTGAAATTTTTCAATTTCGTTACTATATCGTAATCACTTGCATAACCTGATTTATCTCCGCTCACTTCTCTTACTTTCTGTAAAGTATCAATAATAATCAGCTTTGCATCTGTATGTTCTTTCAAAAAACAATTCAACTGTTCCTCTAATCCTGCGTTCAAATTTTTAGATTGTGTTGCAAAATGAAAATCTTCACTGCTTTCCATACCAAACATTCTTGACAGCCTTTTCTGCAATCTTGCATAATCATCTTCCAATGCAAGATATAAAACAGTTCCTTTTCGCACCTGATAATTCCACAGTTCAATTCCCTTACTCACATGGTATCCCAACTGTGCCATAAAGAAAGATTTTCCAACTTTAGGTGCTCCTACAAACAGATATGTTCCTGCACAAATCAATCCCTCTACAACAGGAAGTTTTGGCGGATAAACCGTATCATATAATTCCGTCATGGAAATAGTTTCTAATTTGTCTGATTCACCCTTTATTTCAAATTGATTTTCTGTCTTAGTATCAATTCTTTTTGCTTCCTGCAGATTGTCCTTAACGGATAAATCTGCTATACTTTCCTTGCTCACTTTATGAGCCGACTGTTTCCCGATTGAATCATTATATGGAAGTTCCTTAGCAAGCGGACCAGGCATACTCAGTAACTCCTTATGTATATTTGATGAATCGGAGACAGTCGTTTTTTCTTTTGTTCTCATTCATCTTCTCCTTTCAATCCGTTCATAGTGGCTGCAACTACCTGTATGGTATAGAGCAGTTCATCATTTTCTTCACTGCAATTTTCCAATCTTTTTAACTCTTCATAAATTTCTTCCATTTTATTCCGAAGAGCTTTATACACTCTGGGATTGCCCTGTACAATCACATCCCGGCATTGCAATTTTCTTATAATATAATCCTGTTTCGTCAGACCTGATAATGCCACACATTCATCAATCAGTTTTCCTTCTTCTTCCGACACACGAAACGATACCGCTCTGTTTCTCCACCTTCCTTTATTATCTAAATTCTTGTCCATGTTTCCTCTCCTTCCTTACGCTCCACATCTAATCTGTCTGCCATTTCCATTTGTTTGGTTGGAAATAAATGTGCATACCGATAGGTAATATCAATACTTTCATGCCCCACTCGTTCTGCAATTGCCAATGCGGAAAATCCCATTTCTATCAATAAAGAAATTGCACTATGCCTTAAATCATGAATACGAATCCGCTTTACTTCTGCTATTTTAGATCCTCTGTCCATCTCATGATGCAAATAATGTTTTGTAATGGGAAATAATCGATCGTTTTCTCCAATTTCATACTGCATGTCAATATATTCCCGCATTTCCTCACATAGAAACTTTGGCATTTTTATCATTCGATTACTCTTTTTTGTCTTTGGAGTTGTAATAACATCTTTTCCATTTAACCTCTGATAAGATTTGTTAATAATAAGTGTCTGTTTTTCAAAATCAAAATCTTTTGGCGTTAAAGCCAGCAACTCACCAACACGAATACCACACCAGTACAGTACCTCAAATGCATAATAAGAAATCGGTTTGTCCATCATTACATCTGCAAATTTTAAATATTCTTCTTTTGTCCAAAACAACATTTCCTTATGTTCTTCGCTTCCCATGGAACCGGCTTTCTGTGCAGGATTAGATGACAGATTATAATATCGCACTGCATGATTGAAAATGGCACTCAACTGTGCATGTATGGTTTTTAAATAAGTCGGCGAATATACTTCTCCATTCTCTCCTTTATAAGAAAGCAGTTCATTCTGCCATGCTATAACATCTCTTGGTTCAATCTCTGACATTTTACGCTCTCCAAAATAAGGAAGTATCTTTTTTCGTATTACATGACTTTTTGATTCCCATGTATTTTCCTTTACACGTTTTTTCTTATCTTTCTCATAAATCTCAAAAAAGCTGGCAAACGTCATATCAAGTTTGGCTTCGCTCTTTAACATCATTTCCCGTTCCCACTGAACTGCCTCTCTTTTGGTAGCAAATCCTCTTTTTTGTGTCTGCTTCCTCTCACCTTTGAAATTTGTATAGCGATACAGAACACGCCACTTGTCTCCATCTTTATAAACAGCCATTTCTTCTCCCCTTTCTGCTAAATTTTTTCATGATATTTTTATTCGCCGTAACATAATTTCTTCCGGAAAAATTTAGTATTCACTCTCCCGGTTACCGTCACATAACCTAATTGCTTTAATTCAGTATTTAATTCCCGAACTACCTTGTAAGCATAAGACTTTGATACCTGCAATTCCTGAGCCACTTCATCTACGGTCAAAAAATTCTTATTGTCCATTCCCTTCTCCTTTCTTAAACTTTTTTGTTTAGCTTTATACTTTGAATATTACTAAGCATTTTAAGTTAAGTCAAGTGGTTTGTAGAAAAATCCTAAACTTTTTTATTTAAGTTTTTTCTTGCTATACATATTTACTCATGCTATACTTCATCTAAATAAATTTGTTTATTATTCCAAAATAAATATGATTAAAGGAGAATACTTATGGCAATCGGAAAACGTATAAAATTCTTCCGCAACAGAAAAGGTATGAAACAAAAACAACTGGGAAAACTTCTTGGTTTCATTGGTAATACTGCGGATGTACGCGTGGCTCAATACGAATCTGAATCAAGAATCCCCAAACCGGATCTTATAAAAAAAATAGCTTTCTATCTTGATGTCAGCTCTTTTGCCATTAACGTACCGGATATTGATACTGACATAGGTCTTATGCATACATTTTTTGCTTTGGAAGATATTCGTGGACTGAAAATTGACGAAATGAATGGTGATGTGATCTTACGCTTAGATAAATCTGACTTTTCTACTTTTCACTCAATGGATAGAATGCTTCGTGCCTGGCTTGCCGAGTCAAAGAAGCTGGAGAATGGAGAAATCACGAAAGAAGAATATGACGTATGGCGTTATAGATATCCGGAACTTGATACTCATCAAATCTGGTCAAAATATCCGATTTTCTAAACCTGATAATACATTGAAAAAATTTTTGCAAAAACAAAAAACCTTATTGATTTCAGTTTTTATTTCTAAATTCAATAAGGTTTTATTATGATTATAAAATAATCCTACTCTATGAATAGTATCAAAATGTTGCCAAATCGTTGCCACAACTTAAACAAATTTGCTTGCAAGCATTGATTTTACTGGCTTTTTTAACACCTGTTAATTATTCGAACTCAATCGTCGCTACTGGTTTCTTTGTAATTTCGTAAACAACTCTGTTAATACTTGGAACTTCTGCTGTAATTCTGTCTGCGATTCTTTCTAAGATATCGTAATCAATTCTTTCGATAGAAGCTGTCATAGCATCAATGGTGTTTACGGCACGGATAACACACATGTAACCCATGCTTCTTTCATGATTTCTAACACCTACTGCTTTGAAATCAGGTACTACAGTGAAGTACTGCCATACTTTCTTATCTAAGCCTGTTTTTGCAAATTCATCACGAAGAATTGCATCGGATTCACGAAGTGCTTCTAATCTGTCACGTGTGATAGCGCCAAGACATCTTACACCAAGTCCTGGACCTGGGAACGGCTGACGATATACCATTTCTGCTGGAAGACCAAGTTCTACACCACACGCACGAACTTCATCTTTGAATAACTGTGCTAATGGTTCCACTAATGCGAACTGTAAGTCTTCAGGAAGACCACCTACGTTGTGGTGAGATTTAACACATTTCGCTGTTTTTGTACCACTTTCGATAATGTCTGGGTAGATGGTACCCTGACCTAAGAATTCGATACCTTCTAATTTTCTAGCTTCTTCTTCGAATACACGAATGAATTCGCCACCAATAATTTTTCTCTTTTCTTCAGGATCAGCAACACCTGCTAATTTATCTAAAAATCTATCTGTAGCATCTACATATACAAGATTTGCGTCTAACTGATTTCCGAAAACTTCAATAACATTTTCAGATTCATTTTTACGCATAAGGCCATGATTTACATGAACACAAGTAAGCTGTTTGCCAATTGCTTTGATTAAAAGCGCAGCTACTACAGAAGAATCTACACCACCGGATAAAGCAAGTAATACTTTTTTATCACCAACCTGACGACGGATAATTTCTACCTGGTCAGCTACGAAGTTTTTCATGTTCCAGTTTGCTTCAGATTTACATACATCGAAAACAAATGCTTTCATTTCTTCATCTGTTGGAAGAGTAGCATATTTTGTTTCACATTTGCTCTGTGGATAGTCAATAGAAATCATTGGAATTCCTAAATCATAAAGAGCATCTAAAACAACAACTTCTTCTCCGTCAACAACGCGGTTTTCACCACCATTAAAAATGATACCTTTTACATTTTCTAATTTAGCTAATTCTTCTGGTGTAATGTCATGTGGATGAATTTCACTATATACACCCATATCACGAATCTGTCTGGCAACGACAGTATTTTCTGTACTACCAAGGTCAAGAATAACAATCATGTCCTGTTTCATCTGTTTATCTCCTTTAAAATGTTTCAAAAAACTCTACCCATATATTTTATTACAAATAAAGTACTTTGAAAAGTTTTTTCATTACTATTACTTTATCTTTTTTAAGATTTTTTTATTATATACTTCCGTAAATTCACTTGCAATATTTTTTGACACAATTTTTTTGTTAATTTCTTACTTTTTTTAAGTTGCATACATTACTTATTTCTATTATTCTGTAAATATAAAATGATAAAAGTAATCTAACGATTACCAAAGGAGTATGCTGAAAACAAACTTAATCCGGTCTCTGTTTTAACAACCGGATTTTTTGTAAATCACATAATCTCTCTTAATTTATCTAGAATTCGGAGGTATAAAAAATGGCAAGAACCGCCCAAGATGTTATGGCACTTATCCAAGAACATGACATCAAAATGATTGACTTTAAAATTGTAGATATCAACGGACAGTATCGTCACGTTACTATTCCTGCTGCCCAATTTAACGAAGATACTTTAAAAGATGGTATCGGATTTGACGCATCTAATTATGGATATGCTGTAGTAGAAAAAAGTGATATGGTTTTTATCCCAGATTTAGATACTGCTATTGTTGATCCTTTCTGTGAAATTCCAACTTTATCCATTACAGGAAATGCCATGATTATTGACTATCCTGAAAATCGTCCTTTAGATCAGTACCCAAGAAACATTGTACATGCTGCAGAACAGTACATGAAAGACAGTGGAATTGCAGATACCATGCTTATCTTACCAGAATTTGAATTCCATTTATTCGATAGTGTTGGTTGGAATGTTCAGCCTAACAGTATCGGCGTTGATATTGACGTAAATCAGGCATACTGGAACAGTGGTGTAGAAGGACAGGGAAATGTTGTTGCTCATCAAAAAGGATACCACGTAGCCAAACCTTTTGACCGCAGCTATGAATGTCGTTCTGAAATGTGTCTTGAAATGGAAAAAGCAGGTATTCCAATTAAATACCACCATCCTGAAGTTGGTGCTGCAGGACAGTTTGAAATCGAACCAATGTTAGGTCAGATGTCCAAAATGGCAGACGCTACTATGATGATTAAATATATTATTCATAACACAGCTTTAAAATATGGTAAAGTTGCAACCTTCATGCCAAAACCCGTTTACAACGAAGCCGGAAATGGTATGCATGTTCACATGCTTCTCTTAAAAGATGGACAGCCTGTTTTCTCTGATGACAATGGATATTCTCATCTAAGTGAAACAGCTCACTACTTCATGGGCGGTTTATTAAAACATATTAGTTCTTTATGTGCACTTACTAATCCAAGTACAAACTCATTCAAACGTTTAGTACCTGGTTTTGAAGCGCCTGTAACAGTAGGTTATGCAACTTCTAACAGAAGTGCGGTTATCCGTATTCCTGCTTATGCAAAAACACCTGAATTACGCCGTTTCGAACTTCGAAATCCGGATGCTACATGTAACCCATACCTTTGCTACGCAGCTCTTCTCATGGCAGGTTTAGATGGTGTAAAAAATAAGATTGATCCACATGCAAACGGCTGGGGACCATACGATATGAACTTATATCATCTTCCGGAAGAAGAAAAGAAAAAATTAAAAGGTCTTCCTACTTCCTTAGATGCTGCACTGGATGCTTTAGAAGCTGACCATGATTATTTGACTGCCGGCGGCGTATTCCCGGAACGCTTAATCAAAAACTTTATCGCTGTTAAGAGAAAAGAATGTGCCGAAATGGCAAAAATTCCTCATCCGGCAGAATTTGACAGATACTTTAACGCCTAAGATATGTATAAAAGCTCACGATTGTAACGTGAGCTTTTTTTCTATATATTATTCCACACTCTTCAACGCTTCTACCGGATCAATTACATCTAAACTTCTGTCTGTCAAAAATTGTACAATAAAAGCAAATCCCAAGGCAATTCCTGATGCAATCCAATAACTTCTGCTATAAATTGTAATAGCAAAATAAATGGATGGCATATTCAGGATATCTGTTAACAATGAACTTAAGAAAGCACCTACCGGCAGACCAATTAAAATTCCCATCATTGTGAGTATAATCGTTTCTTTATTTACATAAGCATGAACTTCTTTGTCATAAAATCCTAATACTTTAATGGTTGCTAATTCTCGCTCTCTCTCTGATATATTGATAGAAGCTAATGTAAACAATACCACAAAAGCTAAACACGCTGCTAATACTAACACTACATAAACTACTAGATTGATTAATGTAAATGCCTGTGCAAAAGTCTCTTTTAATTCTTGTGTACTGACAGAAGATAAAATCCAATCTTCACTTGCTAAATTTTCTGAAAACCCAATCTGATCTGTGCAACTGTCATCCAGATTCGCCAAGATTCCATTTGGTTCATATGTTCCAAACACTTCCTCATAAGCAGCTTGTGACATATAAATATTATTTCCCAAATAATTTTTCACAAGCGAA
The DNA here is from genome assembly GCA_017558145.1 of Lachnospiraceae bacterium. Lineage (GTDB taxonomy): Bacteria > Bacillota > Clostridia > Lachnospirales > Lachnospiraceae > SFDP01. The sequence goes on along the minus strand of JAFYWF010000094.1, from coordinate 13,400 downwards.
GTAATCTGTACCTGCTCTTGTGTCAAATCTAGTTTTTGAATATATGCAGTATCTCCGACTTTTAAACCCAAAATACGAGATGCATTTTCTGTTAAATAAATTCCGGTGTTTCCTATAACAATAGGTTCTAAATTTTCATTTTTTAAGGAGAAATATTTACTAATATCAGCTTCCTCAGGGAACACCATAATCTGTACTTTTTCTGATTGCTTATTGTCATTTTTTAATTTAACAGTATCTACTTGTATATTCAAAAATTCAGTAATTTCTTCTTTTGCTTCCACATATGCAATTAACTTATCATTGTCATCTGCACTAGTTGCTGCCAATAAATCGTAATCATATACATTTTGATACTGTAAGGGCATAAGCGCATCCACAGAATCTTTAATTGCCAGACCGAAGACCAATAATGCTGTACATCCCATAATCCCAAACAACGTCATAAACATTCTTTTTTTATATCGGAAAAGATTTCTCGCCGTTACTTTATTTAAAAATGACATTCTTTTCCACAATGGTTTTATATATTCCAAAAATACTCTGGAACCTTCTTTTGGAGCTTTGGGTCGCATCAACTGCGCAGGTACATGTTTTAATTCGGAATAGCAAGCTACCAACGCTGCTCCTACAATACCTATAATAAAAAGTAATCCCGCCACTGCACCTTTTACAACTTCAAATTTTAAAATATAGGTAGGAAGCACATACATAACCCGGAAGAAAACAAATAAGATTTCCGGCAGAATAACAAATCCTCCTACATCTCCTATCATGGCTCCTAACACACTGGCTCCTGCAGCATATACTACATATTTTCTTCGTATTTCTCCATCCATAAATCCTAGTGCTTTATAGGTTCCGATTAATCCACGTTCTTCTTCCACCATTCGAGTAACCGTGGTCAAACTAATCAAAATTGCTACAATAAAAAATACAATGGTAAAAACCGTAGATAAAGATTCAATGCAAGAAGTATCGCTATCTACATTGACATAACCACTTAAAGAGGTTCTATCCTGTACATACCATTTTGTCATATCAATATCAGCTACTTCCTGCTTAGCTTCTGCAATTTTTTCTTCTGCCTCTACCTTAGCGTCCTGATATTCTACTTCATGCTCTTTTAGTTCTATTTCTCCATCAATGAGTTCCTGTTCTCCATCTGCAATTTCTTCCCAGGCATCTGCAATTTCAAGCAATGCTTCCTGTTCACTTTCCTCTAACTCTTTTACACCATCTTTCCACTTTTCATAATTATCAATGACCTGTCCTCTACCGGCAGACAATTGATCTCTTGCTTCTTCCAATTCACGCTCTGCATTTCGCATCTGATCCCAGCCACTTTCAATCTGAGATAGTGCATATTCTTTTTGATTCTTAAACTCAGCTTTCGCACCCTCTAAAACTTTTGCTGTAGCATTTGCTGTAGCAATATAAGTTGCCAACGAAATATGATTCATTAAAAATTCTTGTAACTCTAAGGTAGAATTATTTTTAGCTGCTTCATATAATATTATTTGCTGTTCTATTTCTTGCATTTGTTCTTCTAAAGACAATACCATACTTTGCAATATTGCAATTTGCTCTGTATCTGTTGGATTCTGTAACTGCAAATTTGCAATTGCGTCATTTGCTTCTGTCTTTTTATTTTCCAGGAAGCTTTTCTGAGCAGTTAAATTAGTAATAGCTGCCTGAATATTGCTGATTAATACCGCCGACAAATTCCCCCTCATCATACTTACAGTGGAATCATTTTCTAATCTTTCTTGTATTATTGACATCATATTTGTTTCCACTTGAGAGTTTCCCGCATTCATCTGCTCTACTATCAACGGAGCAATGACCTGCATAGCAGCACCTACATAATCATTCCATGCCGGTTCTATTTTTGTTGAAATAGGATTTATAAGGCTTCCGTCTGCACTAAAATTACTATCTAAATCCGCATCTTCCCAACTATCTGCAAACAATGTCTTCACTTGTAAAAATTTTTCTTCTAATTCCTCTACCGTCTCATGATTTTGAATTATTTTATTTTCTAATAACTTTTCCGCATCCTCTAACTGCTTTAAGGCTTCTTTTTCTTTTTCACGAAGCTGTTCTTTAGCTTCTTCCAAACTGGCAGCTCCGGCATTCAACTGTCCTTCTGCCTCATTCAATTCTCCCCATGCTTCGTTTAACTGCTTAAATGCATCTTCTAATTCTTTTCTTGCATCTGCAATTTCTTCCTTTGCTTCCTGTTCTTTTTCTGTTAACTCCTGCTTTCCATCTAACAACTCTTCCCATCCATCACGAATTTCTTCCCAGGCAAGCGCAAATTCCTGCTCAATATCTGCAAATGTATCATACATTTCTTCTTCTTTTTCAGATATTTTTTGATACGCTTCTTCTGTAATCTCCTGATAACGGGCAAGTTCTCTTTGTTCCATGATTTCTTTTTCAATACGTTCCGTAAATGCCACTACTTTTGCTTCATATTCCTCAGAATAGCAGAGTAATTCTTCACTTCCTTCCAAAGAAAGATACACAGCTGTATAAACTTCACTTTCCACTGCATCAGGAATCACAAAAAAAGTATAGTCCGCATTAGGTGTTGCACGGAATGATGCAGAACCTTCTGCATTGTTAATATCCATAACATCAATTATGGTACCTACAATCATAAATTCCGTATTTGGGAAATTTGGTGTTTCCTCCTCTTCTAACTCCACTTCACTATCCATATTGATATCTATTTCATCTGTAGAATCAGAATCCGCATTCTTAGTTTCAATATCCTCTTCTTTTTCCTCATTCTTGTCCCTGTCTATACCCAAACCGTCCTCTGTGTTCTCACTCATATCCTCGTCTTCTTCTAGGATTTCCTCGATGACAAGCATATCCCCAATTTCTTTTCCTGTTTCTTTTAAATAAATCTCACTGACAACAATTTCATCCTTTGTTGCTGGCAATCTCCCCTCTACAATATAAGGAACATTCAGCCCACCAGCTTGGTAAATTTTCACTTCAGCTGTTTTATTCACGTCTTTATTTTTGGTATGAACCACTTCCGAAAAACTACCCTCGGCTTTATCCACACCATCCATGGCTTGGATGATTGCCACGTCATCATCCGTCAATCCCAAAGTTGACATAACACTAATGTCGAATAATTTTTGAGAATCATAAAAGCGATCGGCAGATAACTTCAAGTCACGGCATCCTGCTTCAATTCCCGTCATCATGGTAACCCCTAATACTGTAATCATCATGATGGATATAAATCTTTTTTTCTCTTTCCATACCGTACGAAGAATATCCTTCGTAGATGCTTTTTTCATACTTTTACGCCTTCTTTATTATTTCTTGATAATGAAAGATATTTTATAATTACATCAATATCCTCCATTTTTTATTTTAGATTTGTAACTCTTTTTACTACCACTCAATGTCTGCAATTGGAATTGGATTAGGATTTTCTGTAATTTCAACCACTTTTCCACTTTTGAAACGAATCAAACGATCCGCCATAGGCGCCAAGGCCGAATTATGGGTAATTAAAAGAACTGTAATATTCTCTTTTCTACAAGTATCCTGTAATAATTGTAAAATTTGTTTTCCGGTATTATAATCCAACGCTCCTGTTGGTTCATCACATAATAACAACTTTGGATTTTTCGCTAAAGCCCTGGCTATGGCTACACGTTGCTGTTCTCCCCCCGATAATTGAGATGGAAAATTTCCTTTTCTTTCTCCTAAACCAACTTTTTCTAAGGTTTTTCCGGCATCTAATGAATTTTTACATACCTGAGCTGCTAATTCCACATTTTCTAATGCAGTTAAATTGGGAACCAAATTATAAAACTGAAACACAAATCCAATATCTGTTCTACGATATCCGGTCAGTTGTTTCTTTTTATATTTTGCTATATTTTTTCCATCTACCCAAACCGCACCGGAAGTAGGAGTATCCATTCCTCCTAATATATTTAAAGCTGTAGTTTTTCCTGCACCGGAAGAACCTAAAATTACAGCTAACTCTCCTTTTTCTACAGAGAAACTGGCATCATTTAATGCTCGAATCTTAGTTTCTCCTGAAATATATTCTTTCGCAACTTTTTTAAATTCGATATAAGACATAAAGACCTCTCTTTTTTGCTTCTACTTTGACAAATCTTTTATGATAATACCATATTTCATAATATTTTTCATTGATTACAGTTGATTTATATTCTTTTTATAATTACCAATATAAGAAAGAATACGCGTAAACGCGTATTCTGCGCCGCCGAAGCGTCGCAAAGCGACATTTACCACTGCTTTGCGCGTGTGCATCCTCACGGAGTATTTTTATCATATAGGAAGAACTTTCCTATATGATAAAAACAAGGCCATCATCTATGAACAGATAATGACCTTAATTTTTTTATAATCACCTGCAATTTGAAAATAATACTACTCTTATTTTCATTAACCTTTAAATAAAGTACTTAAGATACCTCTTCCCAAGGAAGCTCCTATGTTACCGCCAATTTTTTTACCAAAGCTTCCACCAATAGAATCACCAATCTCTTTTCCAATTTCTCTGCCAATAGTTCCACTAGCTGAACTTGCAACATTTTTTATAGCAGTCTTCATTTTCTTTTCTTTTGCCGCTGCTGCTTTTTCTTCGGCTTTTTTAGCTGCTTCTTCTTCTTTTAATCGTGCTTTCTCTGCCGCTGCTGCTGCTTTTTCTGCCGCTTTTCTTGCTGCCTCTTCTTCTTTTAACCTTGCTTTCTCCGCTGCTGCTGCTTCCTTTTCTGCTGCTTTTTCTGCTGCTTTTTGTGCTGCCAACGCTTCCTTCTCTGCCGCTTTTTTAGCTTCTTCTTCCTCTTTTAATCGCTGTTTTTCTGCTTCCTTTTCTGCTTTTTCAGCCTCTGCACGGGCAGCTTCCGCAACAACTTTTTTCTCTAAAATTTCGTAAGCAGAATCACGATCTACTTCTTGAACGTATTTTGCATATAGAGGACTGTTAATAATCTCACCTTTACGAATGGCGTCATCCAAAGCCCCCATTTGGCTCTGTGGTGGTAAAATAATAGTTCTTTGTACCACTGTCGGAATACCATCTTCATCCAATACAGAAATCAGAGCTTCTCCGGTTGCCAATTCTGTAATAGCTTCATAAGTATCAAATTCAGGATTTTCTCTAAAAGACATCGCTGCAGCTTTCGCAGCTTTTTGTTCTGCCGGTGTATACGCACGGAGCGCATGCTGCACTTTGTTACCTAACTGTCCCATAACTCCTTCAGGAATATCCTTTGGATTCTGTGTAATAAAATAAATACCTACACCTTTAGAACGAATTAATTTTACCACCTGCTCAATCTTATTAAGCAAAGCTTTGGATGCATTATTAAACAACAAATGTGCTTCATCAAAGAAAAATACCATCTTCGGTTTTTCTAAATCCCCTGCTTCCGGTAATGTTTCAAATAATTCCGACATCATCCAAAGTAAAAAAGTAGAATACATATTTGGATTATTAATTAACTTCTGACAATCTAATATTTGAATTGTTCCCTTACCTTCATAACTTGCTGTCATCCAGTCAGTAATGTTAAGAGCAGTTTCTCCAAAGAATTTATCTCCACCTTCTGATTCTAATGCAATCACTGCACGCAAAATAGCCGCCAAACTTTGTTTTGCCATGTTACCGTATTCCATAGCATATTCTTTACTATGTTCTGACACATACTGAATCATAGATTTTAAATCTTTGGTATCTAATAAAAGTAATTTTTCATCATCTGCAATTTTAAAAATAATTGTCAAAATATCACTTTGAGTATCGTTCAAATCCAAAATTCTTCCTAACAAAAGCGGACCCATTTCAGAAATTGTAGTACGAAGAGGCAAACCTTTTTCTCCATAGATATCCCAATATGTAGCCGGATAAGACTGATAATCAAATCCATACTGGTCTAATTTCATGGTCTCAATTCTTTCTCTTACATTTTTATTTTCTTCCCCTGGTCGACACATTGCTGCCAAATCCCCTTTTACGTCTGCCAAAAATACCGGCACACCAAGACTACTGAAGGATTCAGCTAAAACTTTTAAAGTAACTGTTTTACCAGTACCTGTAGCTCCTGCAATCATACCATGACGATTCGCCATTTTAGGGTAAATATATACTTTTTCTTCTCCACTAGTCCCTACCCAGATTTTACGATCTTGTAACATAACATTTCCTCCTCATTTGTTTCACGAAATTTTATTATCACTAATGTATCATATAATATATATGAAGGGCAACCGTTCCATGAATGTGGTTAACATTTTTGTAATTTTGATGTATAATTTTTCCTGTAAATAACACAATAATTAATAACTTACTTTTTATAATTATAAATTATTCATCATATAATATTTTTATATTGGAGAATACCACTATGTTTTACATCCTGCTTATTGTACTTCTTATATTTATCATATTAGGGCTTTCTTACTATGCTTTTCGTACTGCATTTTTAGCTCCTCCTCATCTCGATACCAATCATTACTTTGTTCCGGAAGGAGAACAATATGATAATGTTAGAGAAGGTATCAAAAAATCCGTCGCCCAAATGGCTGCTCGTCAATATGAACCCATTACAATTACTTCATTTGACGGCAGTAAATTGTTTGCTAGATATTATCACGTAGCAGATAATGCTCCTGTTCAGATTATGTTCCACGGATATAAAAGCAGCTCACTTTTAGATTGTAGTGGAGGCTCTTATTTCGCACACAAATTAGGGCATAATGCTATTGTAGTTGATCAACGCTCCCACGGTCAAAGTGATGGTACAATTATTACCTTTGGTATCAAAGAAAGAAAAGATTGTTTTTGTTGGATTGAATATGCTATCAAACGTTTTGGAGCCAATACAAAAATTATTTTATCCGGACTTTCCATGGGTGCTGCTACAGTACTTATGGTAAATGATTTAGGTCTACCGGAAAATGTAAAAGGCATTATTGCTGATTGTCCATATTCTTCTCCAAAGGAAATTATTATGAAGGTTTGTAAAGATATGCATTTTCCTTCTAAACTTATGTACCCTTTTGTTTGGTTAGGTGCACGAATTTTTGGTCATTTTAATTTAACCGAAAGCTCTGCGAAAGAAGCCATTAAAAATTGTACCATTCCTATTCTTCTATTGCATGGATTAGAGGATACTTTAGTACCTTGTGATATGAGTCGTTTTATGCAACAAAGTGGTGCCAAAGACATTACTTTAGTTACTTTTGAAGGCGCCGGACATGGTTTAAGTTATATGATTATTCCTGATAAATACGAAAATGCAGTTATGGAATTTACAAAGAGATGTTTGACTTAAAAACCAAACATCTCTTTTGTTTTTTCTAATCGACCATAAAATTCTTCATAAAAATTACTTTCAGAATAGTTCGTTTGATAAAACGTCTTTAATAGATATAATGTTAACACCTTTCTTTGCTCATCTTCTAACTCTACCAAAGCATCTTCACACTGATTGATAAAACTATGCCAATCCCATATAAATTTTTCGTATGATTTAATATCATTTATGCCCAGCCATTTTTTTATCTTAATTTTTGTCTTATCTTTTTTAGCACACTCTTGTATTTGTAAAAAATAACGAAATCCATTTTCTTCATAAACTCTTCCTAAAGGAAATAACCGACAAATCCCGGGACGAAATGTATGTATAGAACAACGGCCTTCTTTGCTTAAAAAGGAACAAGACTCTTTATCACCTGCTAATTTTAGGTTTGGCAAAATCAATCCATCTACCATTCCTAATTCCACATATCGCTCTAATAGAGAGTTAAAGTCTGTTTTTAAGTTAGACGTCAATCGCCAAATATCCATAGGATCTAGTAAAATAGAGCTTCCCATACCCCTGCAACAATCCGAACAACCAATACAGTCATGGCAATCTGTTTTTACCATATCGTTTGCAGTATAAAATTTTCCATCGGAAATTTCATTAATATCAATATCTCGTTTCATATTTCTTCATACCCCTTTTCCATATAGATTCATCGGTCACAACCTTTACCATAGTTTCTTTTCGTCCAATACTATCAATCATATATTTAGTATTTCTTTCTATATGTTACTCAATTCCAAGTAATAAAGCCTTCCGCTCTTTCCAGTCCGGCATGAAACTTTCCACGACAGCATAAAAATCTCTAGAATGATTAGGATGCACGAAATGCGCAAATTCATGTAGTATTACATATTCTATCGCTTCCTTTGGTGCAGCAATCATTTTCCCATTTAATGTAATTTTTCTTTTCTCCGGTTGACAAGAACCCCATCGCGATTTCATACATCGAATTGTAACCAGCGGATATTTTACTCCATATGGTTTAAATTTAGGATATATCTCCTTACAAATTTGCAAAAAAACTTCAACTCTTTTTTGTTCTAACCATTTTTTCATTACTTTTTCTTTGCGTTTGACATCTGTTATATCTTTTACTCTTAATATTAAAAATTGTCCCATTTGATCTACACCCTCTATCGGTGCCATTTCCAATAATAAATGGTAATTCTTACCTAGAATTGTTACAATTTCACCTGATTCATAACACTTTGGACAACAGCTTCTTTTTTCAATCTTTTCATATTTTTTTAAAATATTTCTTATTTTATCTTCGTTGTTTAATACAAATTTATCAATGTATTTTATTCCAACAATAGATGGTGCAGAAACTAAAATTTGTCCGTCATCTTTTATTCTCATATTTATATTTTTTACTAATTTTCTAGTTAATATATATTCTATATTTCCCGTTTGTCCTTTTACTGTTCTTTGTTGTGATCTATTCATTTCTATTTCCCAGATAATCATATTTTCTTCTTTTCATGTTAACATAATCATTTTCTTTTTAACAGATTAGAATTTATATCAACAAAAATTCCTTAATATAATATTTTGTAAACTTGAGTATTTTGTATCGTTATACTATAATTAAAATTAAGGGTTGCTGCATAGTTCGTAATTTTTAATTGAATTTATTTTACCTATGTGGCTTTTAGCAAATATATATAATAATATTTGGAGGATATTACTATGGCTGATTGGAATGATTTAAAAAAAGCTTTTGAAAGAGATTTATATAAAAAAGAAGCTCAGGCCAAATTAGATGAACAAAGTCTCTTAGAAGCAATTGCAAAATATCTGGGTGGAAGTAAGGGGATTTCTGCACTAATGGGATATGATACAGATGAAATGTTATCTTTTCTCCAAAAACCTGTTTCTGAAATAAAAAATGCTATTGGTGGCCAATGGACATCTTTAGATGATTCACAATTAGAAACTCTAACCTATTCTTTATCTAAAAAAGTAAAAAAATCTGCAGACTTACTAAATCGTACTAATAGCTAAAAATTGATATTTTTATAATTGATTAGTGTGAATTATTATATATTGTTATTTGATGGAGGTAATTATAATGATAAAAAAAAGAAACCGTCTTTTAGCTGACCGTGTGATAAAAGGATTAGAATCACGTAACATGACCGGGTATTTTACCGAAACTAAAGAAGATGCCTTAAAAAAAGCTCTGGAATTAATTCCTGAAGGTTCTACCATTAGCTGGGGAGGTTCTGCATCTGTTACTGAAATTGGTTTACGCGATGCCTTATTAAACGGTAACTACACCGTATATAATAGAGATGCTTGTACTACTCCTGAAGAAAAACGTGAAATGGAACTCAAAACCTATGATTGTGATTACTTCTTATGTAGTACAAATGCTATGACAGAAGATGGAATTTTGGTTAACATTGACGGACACTCTAATCGTGTTTCAGCCATTGCTTATGGTCCTAGACATGTTGTTATGATTGTTGGTATGAATAAAATTGCAAAAGATGTAGATTCTGCTTTATCTCGTGCCAGAAATATTGCTGCACCTGTAAATGCCCAAAGATTTCCTCTCGATATTCCTTGTAAAATCAACGGTTCCTGTGTTGACTGCAAAGCAAGAGATACCATCTGCTGTGAATTCTTAGTAACACGCTATTCCAGACATGCAAACCGCTTCCATATCATTCTTGTAAATGAGGATCTTGGTTTCTAATTTTTTCATCTTTTATAAATTGATATTAATATTATTTACGTTTATTTCGTTGCATTACAACTTAAATTGGCTGTTGCAAATAATCAGTGAAAGGATTTATTGTATCCAATACCGATATCTTGCAACAGCCATTACTTTATACAGTAGGAATTTTTTTATCCATTTTAAGAATATGGTTTACTAACCACATAAGAAGAAAATCTACCAGTTCAATTAAATATTGTTGTTGATTATCATCCATATCATCCAGATTAATATCATTTAATCTATCAACAAACATTTCATGAGCTTTTTTCTGTGCCGGCAATCCCTCGTATGCAATGCTTTCCATATACTCTTCTTCGTCTGAAAAATGTTTAATGGTATATTCTCTTAGCTCTCCCAACACACTCATAATCTCATCATATTTATCATGCAATAACTCTTCTGTAATTAAATCGTTAGCTCTACGTATAATATCAAATAATTGCTGATGTTCTTCATCTACAATTGCAATTCCTGTGTGATATTCTTCTGTAAACGCAAACGGATCTTTCTTTTCACTGCTATTTTCTTCTTTCGCAGTAAAAAGACCAATTAATGTATCGCTGCTGATAATGTGTGAAAACAACCAACGAGAAATAAAAGTCAGAAGCTCTTTCACCGTTTCTCTATTATCACCTGCTTCAAGGTTCTTTATTTCAATTTTATTCAAAGATGTAACAAAATTTTTGTGCATTTCTCTTTGTTTCAATAATTCCGGATCCTGAATAGCTTCCATATATTCTTCTTCATGTCTAAAATGTAACACGGCATATTCATTTAATTCCTGAATAAGCTTAGCAACCTCATTATTTTTAATTTCTTCTTCTTTTATCAATTCGGCAGTTTCATTAACAAGTTCAAATAATCTTCGATGTTCATTATCAATCTGTTCAACACCAATTAAACAATCATTCGTAAATTTATACATGTCATTTACTCCTTTTCTTTTGTACTATGTTTATCTGTTTAATATTATACTTTACACAACTCTATTTTTCAATCTTCTAGAAAATTAGAATCTTCGATATAAAATACTTAATGTATATTCCATTATAGATATTACCCATCATATTAAAAAAGGGATAACCTTCTTTCAAAGTTATCCCTAAATCTCTTTTTCTTTTTAACCACCAATATAACAATTTAATGAAGTCTTGCTTTCAATCAATTCTTTGAATGCCTGCATCTGACTATCACTTGGTCCTTTCGCATCTCCCATTGGATATTCTCTACCAAGTCCTTCATATTTTCCTTTTCCATACGCATGATATGGAAGAATATGAATTTTTCTTACGCCTGGTAAATTATCTGCAAACTGTGCGATATCCAATAATTCTTTTTCGGTATCATTGAATCCTGGAATTACCGGTACTCTAATTACTAATTCTGTCTGACGACTCATAGCAACACGAACAGCATTTTCTAACATCTGTCTATTTTCTTGTCCTGTAAACTCTTTGTGTTTATCAGCATCAATATGCTTAATGTCCATCAAATATGTATCTAAGTATGGTAACAACTGTTCAATAGTTTCATATTTTGCAAATGCCATACTTTCAATCGCTGTAGTAATTCCAATATCTTTTGCTGCTCGAAGTAATCCTGCAGAAAATTCTGGCTGTAATAAGCATTCTCCACCAGATAAAGTAATTCCACCACCAGATCTCTTATAGTAAGGAAGATCTCGTTTTACAGTTTCCATTACTTCTGCTACCGTAACGTCTTTTCCCATTACCTTTGGTTTTCCGTTAATGGTCATTGTCTCTATTTCAAAAGACTGTGATTCAGGATTACAACACCATTTACAACGAAGAGCACAACCTTTTAAGAAGATGATAGTTCTGATCCCCTGACCATCATGAATGGAATATCTTTGAATATCAAATATTCTTCCCCTAACATTCATATAATCATTCATGTTCGAGCTCCCCTTTCTTATCTTCCTTCTGCTTGTTCTGTTCTCTTAATAATATCATCCTGTAAGGATTTGGAAAGTGTTGTAAAGAGTGCGGAGTATCCAGCAACTCGTACAATCAATCCACTGTATTTTTCAGGATGTTTCTGTGCATCTAATAATGTAGCTCTGTCTACTACGTTAAACTGCATGTGCATACCCTGCTGATCAAAGAAGCCACGAATCAAATCGATGAAGCTTTCTAATCCTTTTTTTCCTGCCATTGCTGTTGGATGCATCTTCATGTTGAATAATGTCCCGTTACTTGCAATTGCATGATCTAATTTTGCAACAGAGTTACAAGATGCTGTTGGTCCACTAACGTCATATCCGGATGTAGGTCCTACACCATCTGCTACCGGTGTATGAGCAAGTCTACCATCTGGTGTTGCACCTGTCTGTGCACCTAAAGGTACATTTGCGGATACAGGATATAAACCAGCTTGGAAAATACCACCACGTGGATTCTTGTAATTTTCCAATGGTCTTGTATATACGTAAGCTGCTGCTGTAGCAAGCTCATCTACTTCATCTACGTCATTACCATATTTTGGAAGATCTAAAATCATATCATGAATTTCTTCGAAACGTTTTTTCTGATCTGCTGGTAATTCCATATCTAAAACAGCTTTTACAGTTGCCTGTAAAATTTCTGGTGTTACTGTCTTTCCTTCTGCTTCTAAGGATCTGCCAACCTGCATTGCAATCTGTCCTGCTGTGATAGCATCTAATCCTTTACCGAAGTTAAGTTCAAGGGCTTTCTTTAATTCACCCATAGTAACTTTCTTTTCATCGTATACTAACTTTTTAATTGTGTATAAAGAGTCAGCTACGTTTGCGATACCAAATCCCTGAGGACCTGTGAAGTTATAAATAGCTCCACCTTCCTGAAGACTGATACCACGTTTCATACAATCATCTACTAAACAAGATTCGAACGGTAATGGTGCTAACTGCGCATGAGCAATGTCAATTGCATTATTAGCATTCACCATAAGTTCAATGTTGTATTCCATCTGTTTTTTGTATGCTTCAAAGAATTCTTCGAATGTCTGGAAGCTTTCTACATCACCTGTCTGAATACTTGCAACTTCACCATTATCATAACCGTTAGAAAATACCATTTCTAATGGACGACACATGTTAAAGAATGCTGAGTCATGCCAACCTTCAGTTTTGCCTGGAACCTGTGGTTCTACGCAACCGATAATGTTGTAGTTTCTTGCTTCTTCCATTTTAATTCCACGATTTACAAGTGCTGGAATGATAACATCATCATTGTAGTATGCAGGAAGACCAATACCTGTTCTGGTAAGCTCTGCTGCACGCATTAATAAAT
>JAFYWF010000093.1 GCA_017558145.1 Lachnospiraceae bacterium | reverse complement strand
GGTGACGGATACAGTAGTGCTTATATTATCGGTGATACTGTTGGAAAACGTGTTGCTGCAAAATTAAAAGGAGGTGCTTAAAATGGCAAAACCAAATCTTAGAAAATTAAATCCTATGGATTTTACAAAAATGACGCCTACTAGAGATGCTAAAATTGAATCAGCTCCTGCCAAAGCGCTTCCGGCAACAGAATCTTACATCCCAAACCAAATTGCTAACGCTCTTCATCCGGATGTTCAGCATTTAAAAGTTGCTAAAATTGTAGAACATGGTACAGATGCAAAAACCTATTTCTTAGAAGCAAACGCTTCCAAAGGAACTAAAGCTTTAGCTTGGTTTAGTGCAGGACAATATTTATCTATTTCTCTCGAAGTTGGAAAAGTAAAACTTACTCGTCCTTATTCCTTATCTTCTTCTCCAAGAGAAGCATTAGAAGGAAATTATAAACTTACTATCAAACGTGTGAAAGATGGTCTTGCATCCAACTATATTTTAGATAATTGGACTGTTGGAACTGAAGTTACTGCATCTGAACCACTTGGAGTATTTACTTATGAACCACTTCGTGATGCTAATACTATTATCGGTATCGCAGGTGGTAGTGGAATTACACCATTCCGCTCTCTTGCCAAAGCTATTGCAGACGGTGATGAAGAGGCTTCTTTAATTCTTCTTTACGGTAGCCGTACTTTAGAAGATGCTATTTTCCAGGATGAATTCAAAGAATTAGAAAAGAAATGTGATAAATTCAAATTAGTTAATGTTCTTAGTCACGAAGAAAATGAATCTTGTGAAAAAGGATTTATTACAGCAGAATTAATCAAAAAATATGCTCCTGAAGGAAATTATTCTTTATTCCTTTGCGGACCACAGGCAATGTATGATTTCGTAGATAAAGAAATCGCCACATTAGGACTTAGAAGAAAATTCATTCGTCACGAATTATTTGGAGAATACTTCAATCCTTCTAAAGAAGCAGATTATCCATCAAATGTAGCTCCTGAATTTAAAGTTACAGTTCGTATTGCAGGAAATGAACAGACAATTACAGCTCCAGCGGATACTTCTCTCCTTCGTAGCTTAGAAGCGAATGGTATTGCAGCTCCTGCTCACTGTCGAAGCGGTGAATGTGGATGGTGTCACTCTAAATTAGTTAGTGGTGAAGTTTACACTCCAAAATCCATTGATGGACGTCGTGAAGCAGACTTGATTTATGGATACATTCATCCATGTTGTGCTTTCCCATTAAGCGATGTAACTATTGAAGTTCCACCAATGAAAAAATATTAATAGCTACATTCTAAATAAAAAAACGAACATCATACTTTGCTGAAAAGATTTAGTTTCGTGACAACGCCAATTTAATATGCAAATGTGTCACCTTCACTCGATTCTTTCACAAAGAAATAACTCCCCTACTTTATAAAGCTTGTAGGGGAGTTATTTTTTGAAACAATCCACAACCAACAGATTGTTTTTTTATTTTCATTAAAATCTTTCCAGATTCTATATGAGACATTTCAGCACCTGAGTATAGATTTTTTACAAATATCAAATTGTCAAAATTTAATTCTTTTGATATATCATTTTCAGAAGTATTCAGATATGTCAAAACAACTTCATTTCCATATGCAAAGTAGTTAATTACAATACCATCTTCGCTTCTATAAAATAATGCTTCCACCTCTTCTGATGTAAAAAAATCACTATATTTCTTTAAAATAAAATATTGCTCTTTTATAATTTTTTTAATATGATCGGGATACCATTTTTTATCATGAATATCATTATCAATCCATAAAGCTTCTCCATTAAAAAAGCTAAGATTAAGATCCCATGCATTATCTCCTAAAGGATAGTCACATCCTATAATTCGAACAAATTTTAATTTAGGAAAAACAAATCTATAAATATTAATTAAAGTTCTTGTATCTGATAAAACAATATTAAAATGATTTGCTCTACAATCTGAAGGAGGAAATTCACACATCCAATATTTTTCAGAAATAGAATTTTTCATAGTCGATATAAAGTTATACTCTGCCTCAAACTGTGAAAAATCAGCACCGTGACTATGTTTTTTATCATAACAATGATATTGTGTTCCATTTCCAAATTCATCCAAATAAATACCATCTAAAGCAAGCTCGTTAACTAAACTTTGTAAATATTTAACGGAATAATTCTTCCAAATCTCATCTCCAACACATGGAGCCCATTGTTTATAATCCCAAATATGACGCATTTCACCATTTTCTTTAAGAATTGGTAGTCTACTTCTATATTCTTGGTCTAATTCACTGTTTTCTTGAATTAAATACGGATCAAAATAACCAAAGAATAAACAATTGTTTAACATAGTTATCTGTTCATTTAATAATTTCAATAATTGTTTATCAAAGCTAATGGCGTCAACATTCCCACAACGAATATTATTTTGGGGATTATATGCAAAATCAAAAAGCAATCCTAAATCTATTCCTCCAAGATACTGGCAATCATCTTTATATATTTTATTTAATAAAATTTCATTTTTTCCTAAAATATGACTATCGCAAAAATTATCATGAAAATAATATCGTTTTACATGGTATACATTTTGTAATTTTTTCTCACTTTCAGGAAGTCCACCATATTTTTCGCAATACCATCTCTGATATTTATCAATACCATCTGTATATCGGTTCGAATGAATATATTTTTTTAACTCTATTTTAGAATCTATTTTGTTTGCTAACGAATATTTAAAATAACATTCATGTTCATTTTTTACTAATTCAATTTCATCTATTACTGCTTTATCTACTATATAGGTAACACCTTTATCTTTGTACAAAAAAGTAATCATTGAAAAAGGATACATAAATCCATACTTACATTTATAGGAGCATGGTGAATCAGATAATAAAAATTCTCGTCCATAAAATGCATAAGAAAGTTTATTTAGCTCAAAAGTAGCACTATCAAAATATAATACTATGTCTATTTGTTCTTCACAAATGTTTATATCGATACACGAATCAGATACATAAAAATTTTCATTTTTACATTTATTATCAAACTCTAAATCTTCATTTAAACAAATTTTAATCACCATACAAATTCTTCTTTCTATTCCATTTTATTAGAACAAATATAACTACTATTGTGTATCATAATACCAAGGAAATTACGGACAACAAATCATTTTTCTAATAGTATTTACTGCATCCTTGTTATTTTGTTTTTGAACTTCTAAAGCTTTTATTCTTGCCTCTTTACGATATTTTTCATAAATATCATCATTTTCCAATATTTTCTTCATCCCACGACAGATTTCATTAACATCACTATATGTTACAATTTCACTTGAAAATCTAACAGAATCAGATCCTACTACCGGAATACCTTGTATCATATGTTCAAACGCAACATAAGAAAATGTTTCAGATAAAGAAACCTGCAATCCTAAATCAAAATCTGCAATTTCTTGAAAACAATCAAAATTTTTCATTTGTGGGTGCATTACAATTTTTAAATTATTATATTTTGCCATAGCAAGAATATCCTTATAAACAGGACTTTGGAAATTGCTATCAAATAAATGTAATTCAAGATCGTATTCCTTTGCCAACATAATTACAGCTGCAACCTGGGTAATCATATTTTTTAAAGGTCTATAAGCACATACAAGACTAATTTTTAATGTTCTATTTAAAGTTCTCTTCTCTTTTGTTTTTTCAGCTATCACAATATCATCACAAGGATAGGAAAAAGTATTTGGGAGATAGAGATATTCTCTTTTCACCAAAGCATTCAATCCATCACATTCACATTGAGCAGGACAGGTAAATCTTAGATTTTGATAATCAGAATTACCCATTTCCAACAATCTTCCCAAAGAACCCTCTTCCACTTGCAAATTGCATAATGTTGAATGAATAGAAATGACTACATTATCTTTAACTTTTAAGATTTTTTTTAAAACTTCATCACCAAAACTTGGAACTTGAAGATTAATACACTTACTTGTACATTGAATCGCCTTTTCATATAAATCTTCATCATTTTCATAATAAATAATTTCATATTTAATATTTTCGTCATCTAAACAGCGACATAAATGATTCACAGATACTGTAACTCCTGATTCAAAATCAATTTTTTTCAAAAAAAATGAAATATCCATATTAAATAATTCCTTTCTCATACTTACGTTATTAGTTTTCCCAAACAAGATATTTACTTGTTATATAAAAATTCTTCAAATCATCAAGTAGTTCTTCCATACCCAATTCACAAAATAAATTTTTCATTTTAGAAAAACTATGTTGAATTTCATAATTTGATTTTTTTATTTTTTCTTCACTTTCTTCTAAAGACATTAAACCATATCTAACCATAGAAGCATATTTAAAATCTAATTCTGTATACCCTAGTATACCAAAGTAAAATACATCCTTAAATTCTTCTACAAGGCAGTCAAAATGCCAACTTCTTTCACTACATTGCCATCCTAACTGTTGCTTTACGGTCCTTTCGATTTGGTCAGGAATATATTCTGAATAATCATCAAAATCAAATAACTGATATTTTTTTCGAATATCATGAAGATTATTTCCAAGTGTATCATTATTTTTATATTTATACTTTTGATCTCTTCTTATAACAAAAAGATTATCATCAAAATCTAATTCCGGATATAATTTTAATCCATTTTCAAATCCTTCATTAATATCACCTTTCTCAGATTTTGCTTCTAAAAGCTCTTCTTTAAAAGGTGCTAATTCCATATAAGATGCTCCACTAATAAATTTATTAATTCCCATCTTCTTACCTTCCAGATAAAGTCTTTCCGTAATTCCATATCTACAACCGGAACATAGTAGAACTCTTACCATAGCTGGATCAGGTTTTTTTAATAAAATAGACAGATTGTTATAAAATCTTTTAAATGCATCATCTTCTTTTACAATAACGAGTTCACTTTCTAATAGTTGATTGGCATTCTTAAGATTTTCAACAGCTAGTTTATGTGTTAAAATTGGTCTATAAAAGGTAAAAGCAACAATTTTATCTTTTCCAAATAATTCAACTAATTTACTCCACATATAAATACTATCTTTTCCACCACTAACTGTTACTCCCAGCTTTTCTCCTTCTTCTAAATTAACATCTTTTATTAATTGTTCTAATTTTTTTATATCTTTTTTAACAAAAGAATTACAAAATTTACATTTCCCATCACTATTTAATTCTAAATAATCGTATCTACCTGTCATATTACAACAGTTACATTTTTTTTCATTAACATAATTCATATTTACTCTCCATTCTAATCATAAAACTGATATTATCATATGGTCTGAAAATACACAACCGACCTTAATCTAAATACACTATAACAAATACTAATAATATTTTTTTGCACTAAAAAATCAGCCATTCATAACAAGGCTGATTTTTTAATACATATAAATTACTTAATGAATCTCATGAAAAAAAACATCTAATATTATTTAATGTTGTAAGGATACTACAAAAGCCGGTATCAACTGTTTCTTACGTGAAACCACATCCTGTAAATAAATATTATCTGTACTTTCAGGAAGTTTGAATGCTTGAATTGCTAATTCTTTTGCATTTTTTCCATAACAAAGCAGCTCTGTTCCAACTTCCATTACGTTAGTCAACATAAAGAATACCATATCTAACTTCTGCTTTTTCGCAACCTGTTCCAGGTAGGGAACCATAACAGCTTTCAGTTCTTCAATTTCTTCTCCACTCATACAGTTAACTTGCCCAACTCCAAATTTCACTTCACCTGCAGCAAACTGTTTAAAATCCTGATAGCAAATTTCTTCTGCAGATTTACCTCTTAAGTCACTTCCTGCTTTAAACATATTAGCAGCCAGCTCTTTTAAATCCAAATCTGCAATTTGTGATAATTCTTTTGCTGTGTATTCATCTACTAATGTGCATGTTGGAGAACGGAAAAATAAGGTGTCCGAAATAATAGCCGCACATAATAAGGATGCAATTGTTTTATCAGGCACAATATTATTCTCTTTATACAACGAATAAATAATAGTTGCTGTACATCCTACCGGTTGATTTCTAAAATATACCGGTCCTAAAGTTTCTATACCACCCAAACGATGATGATCAATAATTTCTAGGATATCTGCCTGTTCAATACCATCCACTGCTTGTGTTTTTTCATTATGGTCCACAAGAATTACTTTTCTCTTACTAGCTTCCATCAATCGTCTACTGGAGATAAAACCGTAATATTTTCCATGATCATCTAATACAGGAAAGTCTCTGGTACGTTTACTGGTAATAATTCCTTTAATTTCTTCCACATTATCTTTAGTATTAAAAACAGTAAGATTTTCTTTTTTATTCATAAAATATTTAACCGGTATACTTTGGTTAATTAAACGCGCCGCAGTAAATGCATCATGTGGTGTTGAAATAACTACAATATCCCTTTCTTCTGCCAATTTCTTAATTGTTCTTGTAATTGGCGCATTCAAACATGCAATAATACAACTTGCATTTAATTCAATAGCACAGAGCTGCACTTCATAACGATTTCCCAAAATTACCAAATCATCATTTTCAATAATTTCTTCCATTAAATCGGGACTGGAAGCCGCCACCACTACTTTTCCTTTTACAAAATGAGCATGTGGATTTCCTGTTATTATTTCTCCATCTAAAGTATTTACTATATTCTGATACTGAGTACGAGCGTTACTTAAAATTTCATTATCGTAAACATCCATATAAGACATTGCGATATCACCTGTGGAAATAACACCTTCCAGTTCATCTTCCTTAGTTACTGCAATCGTATATACGTTTTGCTCTTTCATGGTTGACCATGCTTCTTTAATAGATGTATTACTGTCAATACCCGGTATTGTATTCACATCTACATCTCGTACTTTTAAAAAGGAATTTGATAACAATTTTGGTGTTTCTACCCCAAAACGGTCAAGTACATAATGTGTTTCTTCGTTCAATAACCCCGCACTTCTGGGTATATGCTCTTCTTCCGAAATTTGATTTTTTAAATGTGCATATGCTATTGCAGAACAAATGGAATCTGTATCCGGATTTTTATGTCCTATAATATGTACTTTATTTTGATAATTCTTATAAATGTCCAAAAATTTCACCCCCACTAACAACAGTTTAAGTGGGGGCGTCTCATTTGTCAAATAAAGTTATTTGTTTTATTCGTAAAATTTTTATGTATATAATATAAAGTGTAATTAATTTATCGTTTTGCTAAATCTTCAATAATTTCTTCCCATGTAATACCCTTTTCTGCCATCAGTACCATCATGTGATATAGAAAATCCGAAATTTCATATTTAATTTCATTTGGATTGGGATTTTTAGCTGCAATTACAATTTCAGTAGCTTCTTCTCCTAATTTCTTAAGAATCTTATCTATTCCTTTATCAAAAAGATAATTAGTATAAGAACCTTCTTTGGGATTTACCTTTCTATCCTTGATTACAGCAAATACATCTTCAAAAACTTTTAAAGGATTACTGCTATTAGCATCTTCTTTTTCCATAATATTATTAAAGAAGCAACTATAACTTCCTGTGTGACATGCTGGTCCAATCTGAGAAACCTTTGCTAAAATGGTATCCTTATCACAATCTGCAGTTAAACTTTTTACATACTGATAATGACCACTGGTATCACCCTTTACCCAAAGCTCATCACGACTACGACTCCAATAAGTCATTTTCCCTGTAGATAAAGTCTTTTCATAAGCTTCTTTATTCATATAGGCCATCATCAATACTATATCAGTCTTATAATCTTGTACAATCACAGGAACCATTCCATCACTGTTTTTCTTGAATTCTTCCCAGCTAATGGTAGCTTCTAAAGCAGCCATCGGAATTCCATTACTCTTTAGCAACATTTTTAGAGAATCTATCTGATTTACATTTTTATTAACCATTTCTCCGGAAACACCACATACTTTGTCTTGTAACATGATTTCAATCATTTTATCTAAAGATACATCTGGTAAATGAATCATAATAGGTACGGGAGCGTTTGAAACTGCCTCTTTAAACTGTGTTCCTAAATAAATGGTTTCGCAGGAAAACTCTTCTATTAAATCTGTAAACTGAGAATAATCTTTTTCATCTTTCACAGAAACCACAATCTTTTCTTTTCCAAATTTCTTGGAAACTTCCTCGGTAATCGCAACGTTATTTTCTTTAGAATAATTTAATACTGCTTTTTGACAACCTGCGTAAAGAATTTTTTTTATATCTTCCATACGCTTAACATTTCCTGCACCAATAACAGGAATCTCTATATTTTCACAAATCTCTTTTATGACATCCAAAGCTTCCTCATGTTCTTTATCACCCATGGATAAATCAAATACTATTAATTCATCTGCATGTTTTTCGCTATACATCTTTGCCAACGTTACTGGATCTTTACTAATTACTGTTAAATCTTCAAAATTTGTAATTGCTTCTTTTTCATATAAAAACAAAGAAGCCACTAATTTTTTATTCATAATTATCTCTCTTAACTTTCTGTTATTTCAACCATGAAATCATAACTTAATTTCTGATATCTATATTTCTACTTTGATTCTATAAACTACCTTTCGTTGATAAAATACCTTCGATTCTATTATCATAACTGGTTGCTTCATCTAATGCTTTAGCAAAAGCCTTAAAAGCAGCTTCTGCAATATGATGAGAATTTAATCCGGAAAGCATTTTCATATGTAAATTCATTCCACATTTGTAAGAAATAGCATAAAAAAATTCTCGAATTAGTTCTGCATCAAATTGACCAATTTTTTCCGTCGGAAATTCTAAATTAAATTCGAAATAAGGACGTCCACATAAATCAATAGCACAAAGTACTAAGGCATCATCCATTGGAAGAATAAAACTACCATAACGCTTAATTCCTTTTTTATCACCAATAGCTTCCGCAATAGCCTGACCTAATACAATTCCTGTATCTTCTACCGTATGATGAGCATCAACCTGCAGATCTCCTTCTACTTTCACGTCCAAATCAAAAAAACCATGCTTAGAAAATCCTTCTAACATATGATCAAAGAAACCTACCCCTGTAGAAATATTACTTTTTCCACTTCCATCAATATTAATAGCTAAGTTGATATCTGTTTCTTTTGTTTTACGAATTACACTTGCATTTCTTGACATCTATTTATCTCCTTTTGACATCAATTATTTTTTTAAAATAAAATTAATAATTATTTCTTATATAAGTAGCTTATTCAAATCTTACCTTAATAGAATTTGCATGTGCTGTTAGTCCTTCACGTTCTGCAAATAATTCAATATCTTTATGAACTTTCTCTAACGCTTCCTTTGAATACGAAATAATACTAGTTTTCTTCATAAAATCATCTACATTCAGGGGTGAAAAAAATCTTGCTGTTCCATTAGTAGGAAGTACATGATTAGGTCCTGCAAAATAATCACCTAAAGGTTCTGACGAATATTCTCCTAAGAAAATAGCACCTGCATTCTGAATTTTTGTCATAATAGAAAATGGATCTTTGGTTAAAATTTCTAAATGCTCTGAAGCAATGGCATTTGCCGTTTCAATAGCTTCCTCCATGGTATCAACCAAAAGAATATATCCATAATTATCTAAAGATTTTCTCATTATTTCTGTTCTTGATAGTTCTTCTACAAAAACATCCACCTGTTTGGAAACTTCATTTGCTAACTCTTCGCTGGTAGTTACTAAAATTGCACTGGCAAGTTCATCATGTTCAGCTTGAGATAATAAATCAGCTGCAACATATCTTGGATTTGCTGTTTCATCTGCAATTACTAAAATTTCACTAGGACCTGCAATAGAATCAATACTGACAAAACCAAAACAGGCTTTCTTGGCCAACGCAACAAAAATGTTACCCGGTCCTGTAATTTTATCTACTTTTGGTATAGTTTCTGTTCCAAAGGCCAAGGCAGCAATAGCCTGCGCTCCACCAAGCTTGTATATTTCGTCCACACCTGCAATATCTGCTGCTACTAATGTTCCGGGATTCACTTTTCCATCTGCTCCTGCAGGTGTTGTCATTACAATCTTTTTAACACCGGCAACCTTAGCTGGTAATACATTCATTAATACACTGGAAGGATATGCTGCTTTTCCTCCAGGAACATAAACTCCCGCTTTTTCTATTGGTAATATTTTCATTCCCAAAATAGTACCATCCGGTTTTGGATCAAACCAACTATTATGAAGCTGTTTTGCATGGAATGCTGTAATATTATCAGCACTCTTTTTCATACATGCAACAAATTCGTCATCAATTTTACTATATGCTTCTTGAATTTCTTCTTTTGTTACGCGAAGGGTATCTGAACTACATTCCCACTTATCAAATTTAGAAGTATATTCTAAAACTGCAGCATCTTTTTTCTCACGAACTGACTTAATTATTTCATTAACAACAGCTTCATACTGACCATATTGATTGGGACTTCTTTGTAACAATTCTTCTAACACATTTTTTCTTGTTTCTAAAGTCAATTTTAAAGTACGCATTTTCATCTGCTCCTTTTATGCTTTCATATTATTAAATAAATTAAAAATCAAATTACTTTTATTTAAACATTTTATTTTTCAAGTTCTCTTTTTAACTTTACAATTAATGGTTTAATTCTTTCTGCATTCATTTGCATACTAACCTGATTAACAATCATTCTGGCCGATAATGGACAAATTTCCTCCAAAACCTCTAAACCATTTTCACGTAAAGTAGAACCGGTTTCCACAATATCTACAATGACATCACCAAGCTCTACAATAGGACCTAATTCAACAGAACCATTTAATTTAATAATATCAACAGTCTGATGTTTTTTATTATAAAAATATTCCTTTGCAATATTAGGGTACTTACTGCATACACGAATCATTTCATGATGTTTTAATAATTCTCTACTTTTTTCCGGTCCACAGACGCACATACGACATTTGCCAAAACCCAAATCTAAAACTTCATATACCTGCCTACCTTCTTCTAGCAAAGTATCCTTTCCAACAACACCAATATCCGCTGCGCCATACTCAACATAAGTCGGTACATCAGGGCCTTTTGCTAAGAAAAATTTTAATTTCAATTCTTCATTTACAAACACTAGTTTTCTGGAATTCTTGTCCTTAATTTCCTCACAAGTAATCCCTATTTTTTCTAATAATTCCAAGGTTTTATTTGCCAATCTCCCCTTACCTAAAGCAAAGGTAAGATAACGTTCATCGCTCATTACTTTGTCTCCTATTTCAACAAATAGATTACCCGACTTATCCCACGGGTACTAGCATACATCTCATAACTATTTTTTGTTTTCTTATCATCATAACTCATCAACTGCACATGAATCCCTTTTGCACGATGATCTTTGGCTTCTTTTAAAGCTTCTGAAAATCCCGCAGCATCATATACTATTAATAAATGATTATCTTCCATTGGAACTTCTATCTTTTGACGTTTTAAAGCTTGCATTAAATCATCAATCACAATCACAAAACCTATCGCCGGAGAATTTTTTCCAAAATATGGAAGTAATTTATCATAACGTCCGCCTTTTACAACAACATCACCAATTCCTATGGTATATACTTTAAAAATAATACCTGTATAATATTGATAGCTACTTAACATTCCTAAATCAAAGCTAACATATTTTTCTACCTGATATTGACATAAAATCTGGTACAAGGAACTCAATCTTTCTAATGCATTCTTTACTAAAGGATGATCGGAAAATTTTCCTGCTTCTTCCAACATATCCATAGATCCATATAAATCCTCAATTGCCATTATCATAGCAATTTTATCCTCTGCAATGACTTCTGACTGTAAATATTCTTCTACTGCAAAGAAATTTTTATTAGAAATATAATCCCGAATAACATTTTCTTGAACTTTTGTTAACTTTGCGTCTTCACAAATGCCTTTAAAAAAATCAACTTCACCAATACTAACTTGAAACTGTGTAAGCCCTGTTTTTAAAAGTGAATCGATAACCATAGCAATCATTTCACCATCTGCTTCCACAGAAGAATCACCCATAAGTTCAGCACCCATTTGTGTTGTTTCTTTTAATTTTCCCTGCAACAAACTGGTATTGGAAAATGTATTTCCAACATAAGACAAACGAAGCGGTAAATCCTCTTCAGCAAAATATTTTGCAGCACATCTTGCAACTGAAGGTGTAAAGTCAGGTCTTAAACAAAGAATATTCCCATCCGAATCAAAAAATTTAAATAAATCATTTGCAGGTGTAGTCCCTATTTCCTTTCCAAATACATCAAAATATTCAAAAGTAGGAGTTTGAATATCCTGATATCCATAAAGATGAATTTGTTTATGTAAAATATTTTGCACAGCCAATTTATTAGCGTATTCTTTTCCATAAATGTCGCGAACACCTTCCGGTGTGTGAATTAATTCCATATCCATTCAAAGCCTTCTTTTTCTAATATTCTACTATCATATAGGATAATAGTTAAAATTCATATGCCACTTTATCGTAGTAGCGTGTTAGCAAATTAAATCATTGACAGTATACTAAAATACTACACTCTTGTCAAATCATTCTTCTCTCAATGATAAATCCTTATTCAACATATCTAAATAAGGAACTAGAATCCCTTGTTTTCTTGGCATTTCAAATATTGGATCCAATTCATCATAACGAAAACTCTTTCTTCCACCTTCTTTAGCTCGCTTCCAAAAAAACAATAACTGCTCAAGATTAAGGTAGTACAATAAATCTTTATGAGAATAATATAGAATGATAAAAGCAATTCCACCTTGTTTTTCAAAATTAATCATAAAATCAACCTGATGTTCATGAATATTCTGTAGTGAAAATGTATCAACGGCACATTCCTTTGCATCAAAACAAACCGGAATTCCCTGTACTGCACCTATATAATCAACTGTACTCTTTTGGTCAAAATAAGCTAAGGTTATATGACGATTTTCCTTATCAATATTAATAGGTGTAATCGGCGTTGGTATTTTTTGAATTAAAGCCAAGCCATTTTCTAAATATTTTTCATTTGTTCTATTAATTAAATCTTCTAAAGTAGAGCCTCGAAGTCCTCTGGAATTCCATGTACCCATAATCTATTTACTCCTCACTCTATCAAATATAGCCGGTTCTTTTGCAACAAATTTCTGACCGGAAATATCTTCAAAATCTCCTTCCATAATTGGAAACTTTAAACAATAGGAATGTAATAATTGATGCTTAGGTAAATCATATTGCGTAAAAGTTGCATTCCATTTTCGATCTCCATATTTTTCATCTCCCAAAAGAGGATGTCCAATAGATGCTAAATGTGCTCTGATTTGATGCGTTTTCCCTGTAATCAATTCTACTTCTAAATAAGTGCATCCTTCTCCATAAGAAAGGGGTTCATATGCAGTTTCAATAAACTGATATTCCTTATCCTGTTCCGCTTTTATTTCATTTACAAGCGAAACCTTATTATTTATCTGATCCTTTTTTAAATAACCTCTAATATGATTACCCTCAGAAATTTTCCCTTTTACAAAAGTACGATAATATTTTTTTACACTTCTGTCTTTAATTAAGGAATTCATTGTTTGACTTCCCAAAAAAGATTTTCCACAAATCATTAACCCACTAGTATTTCGATCCAAACGGTTGCAAATAGAAGGTTTAAAAGTTTCTAACTGTTCTGTTGTAATTTTTCCTTGTGTTAACAAATAACCGATTAACCATTCGTTAATAGATAAATCATTATGATTAGCTTTTTGAGAAAGTACACCGGCAGGTTTGTTTAATAAAAGAATATGTTCATTTTCAAAGATAATTTCTATCTTTCCAAGCTTTTTATAAGCTAAATCATATTGCTTTATACAAAAATCTATTTTTTCATTGTTGGATTTCATACACCCTTCTTTCACAAAAGAAGAAGAAGTCAACGTATTTTTTCCACGAAATTTTAAAAAGGTATCTTCAGAAAAGAAAAACTGTACCAGATCACCTTTGGTTAAAATTTCTTTTCCATCAGCCTTTTTTTTATTTAAAGTTATATTTTTTTTTCGAAGCATTTTATATAAGAAACTTGTATTCGCTTCCTTTAGATATTTATGTAAAAATTTATCCAGGCGCTGTCCTTCTTCATTAGCACCAATTTGAAATTCCTGCATTCTCTTTTCTCCAATTTACAAAGAAACACTAAATAAAGTTTTCATAATATCTTGTTCTCTGTTTTTTTCATGCTCTAATTTTAACATTTGATCAATTCGTAACAGATATTTATCCAAATCTTTATAAAGCTTTACATTTACTCCTTTAATAGAATCTCTGGTTAAAACTGTTTTTACATGTTCTTCAAAATCAGCTTCCGGAGTGTTTCCATTTTCTGTAAAAGCAATGATGGTCATACCTTTTACAAATACATGACTAATATCAAAGTTTTTGTCATATGACGTAAAATAAAAGTGATATGCACCTACACCATCCGGAAATCTATTTAAAATATTTTGATACACTTCCTTAGAACAGCCTTTTGCTTTTAAACTCATAATCATATTAACTGCGCTACGACTGGCAGGAAGACATCCTAATACTGCTACAATTGTTAAATAATTTTTATTACTACCAACAGTAATATAACCTGCAAGATATAACGATAACGCTATCCCAAATAATATGATTGTTTTAATAACTTCCAATTTCTGTTTATTCTTTAAATACTCATAAGTACCTTTTTTCTGATTCATATTTTTTATCCTTTATCATAATTTTCTACAACTTCTAAAATCCAGCTATGAGGAACCATTTTACAAATAATGCGGAAAATTTTCATAGGAAGACTGCAAACTGCCACTGTCTTTCTTTTTTTTGCTGCAATAAAAGCATCCTTTACCACCCTTTCCGATGAAACTGTAAAATGTTTTTTTAAAGCCAAAGTTTGACCGTCTCTTTCTGCACGCTCAAAAAAAGGTGTATTTACAGGCCCCGGGCACACTGCAGTAACAAATATTTCCCTAGGTATCAATTCTTCCTGTAATGCTCTGGAAAAAGATAAAACATAAGCTTTTGTCGCAGCATATACTGCAAAATGAGCTTGTGGAACAAAAGCTGCAGCACTAGCCATTTGAAGAATTCTTCCATTACGTACCATATAAGGAATAGCAAGATACGTAACTGCAGTTAATGCTTTGCAATTTAACTCTACCATAGATAGCTGTTCTTGTAAGTCTAGCTGTTCAAAATCTCCCATTAAACCAAACCCTGCACAATTAACAAGCATACAAATCTGAGGCATTTCTTTTTCTAACAAAAGTTTCAGCTGATTTCTATCTTCATCCTTTTCCAAATCCATTCCTAAAATTCTGGTTTGATTCTCTAAAGAGTCAGCAATCTCTTTCATTTTTTCTTCATTTCTGGAAATCATCCAAATTTCATCAATTCTGGAAAAATTTTGATCTAACTGTCTTACAAATTCTGCTCCGATACCGGAAGAAGCACCGGTTACCATCACTATTTTCATATAACTCTCCGTTCTGTCTTACTTCTTTTTCTTCTTATGAACATTTCGAATTGTCTTCTTTGAAGTATTATTTTGTTTCACTTCTTTTCCCATAGTAATTTTTTTAGATACTTTTTTAACTTCGCCATTCTTACCCTTTTGACTTTTTGAAGTTACTTTTTTCTGTCCTTCCACTTGATAATTATTATTTCTGGGGCGAATTAAACATTTTTTATCAAATCCTATCAAATCTTCTCTACCGGCTTTTAACAAAGCTTCTTTCACTAATTCAAAATTCTTAGGATTTCGATATTGTATCAATGCTCTTTGCATAGCTTTCTCATGCGGATTTTTACATACGTATACCGGTTTCATATCTCTAGGATCCAGTTCTGTATAATACATCACGGTTGACATGGTAGACGGCGTAGGATAGAAATCTTGAACCTGTTCCGGCATATATCCCAAATCTCTTAAATATTCTGCTAATTCTACTGCCTCTTTTAAAGTAGAACCAGGATGAGAGGACATTAAATAAGGAACCAAAAATTGTTTCAATCCTAATTTTTCATTTAACTGTTTGTATTTTTTTTGGAACTTTTCATAAACTTTGTTTTCCGGTTTTCCCATACGCATTAATACTGCATCAGAAATATGTTCCGGTGCTACTTTTAACTGACCACTAATGTGATACTGAACAAGTTCTCTGAAAAAGGTATCATCTTGATCTGCAATCAAATAATCAAATCGAATTCCACTTCGAACAAAAACTTTTTTTACTCCGGGAAGATTTCTTAATTTTCGTAACAAGGCAACATAATCCTTATGATCAACCTTCATATTTTTACATGGATGCGGAAACAAACATTGTTTATTTTTACAAACTCCATACTTCATCTGTTTTTCACAAGATGGATGTCTAAAATTAGCTGTAGGTCCTCCTACATCATGAATATATCCTTTAAAATCTTTATCCTGAATAATTAATTTTGCTTCCTCTACAATAGATTCATGACTTCTTGTCTGAATCGTTCTTCCTTGATGAAATGTTAATGCACAGAAATTACATCCTCCAAAACATCCTCTATTGCTGGTTAACGAAAACTTGATTTCATTAATTGCAGGCACACCACCCTTTTCTTCATACATAGGATGATATGTTCGCATGTAAGGTAATTCATAGACATCGTCCATTTCCTGTTGCGTTAAAGGCTCCTGAGGAGGATTCTGTACGATATAAATCCCATTTGGATATTGTTCCACCATAACTTTTCCTGTAAAAGGATCCGTATTTTCATATTGAATTCGAAAACTCTCTGCATAAGCACGTTTGTTTTCTTTCATTGTTTCATAATCCGGTAATACAATTTCATCATAAAAACTATCTACAGACTTTGTTTTATAAACCGTTCCTTTTATAAAAGTAATATCATTAACATCAATCCCACTGTTTAAAGCATCTGCCACTTCTACAATGGAACGTTCTCCCATACCATAAAGTAATAAATCTGCCTGTGAATCTAATAAAATTGAACGCTTAAAAGAATCTGACCAATAATCATAATGGGCCATTCGACGTAAACTCGCTTCTATTCCACCGATAATTACAGGAGTATTCTTGAAAGTTCTTCGAATTAAATTTCCATAAACTGCCGTAGCTCTGTCCGGACGTTTATTAATTTCTCCACCTGGTGTATATGCATCAGTTGGACGATGTTTTTTTGATACAAAATAATGATTTACCATAGAATCCATATTTCCGGCACTGATTAAAAATGCCAGCCTTGGTTCTCCATAAATAGCAATACTATCTTCCTGCTTCCAATCCGGCTGCGAGATAATTCCTACAGAATATCCTTTCGATTCTAACACTCGGCTGATAATAGCCGGTCCAAAGGACGGATGATCCACATAGGCATCTCCAATGATATATACAAAATCAAATTGCGAAATATTTCTGTCTTCCATATCTTTGCGACAAATTGGTAAAAATCCCTGATTCATGTTAATCTCCATTTTATTCTCTAAATTCATCTCTTGAATTTTTAAAATAACTATTTCATATTTTCTTTTGCAGGCTATTTGAAATTGATATCATAAAAGTCTTTAATATAATAATCTGCAAGTTGTTTTTTCTTTTCTAATTGATCCATTGAAAAATCATCTTCTATAGCACAAACTTCCATACCGGCATTTTTTCCTGCTAAAATCCCCATTTCAACATCTTCAAACACAAGACAGTCTGAAACTGGTACATTTAAGTTTTGTGCCACTGCAAGATAAATATCCGGAGCCGGCTTTCCTCTTGCTACTTCACAAGATGTTTTAATACAATCAAAATACTCTCTTACTCCTAATGCTTCCATAGTTGCATCTACTAATTCTCTGGAATTACTGGTAGCAATTCCTAATTTAATATGATTTTTTTTGCAATATTTTAAAAACTCTTTGGCACCAGCTTTAAAATCCACCTCTTTGGTATATTTTTCATATGCCATATCATTCCAATCTGCTTTTATTTGTTCAAGAGAATCTGAAAGTTCAAAAGTTTCTTTAAAATATACTGCTGTTTCTGAAAAACTCATTCCTTCAATATCTTTTTGTAACGTAGGCGGTAAATCAATACCGAATTTACCTAAATATTCAATATCAATAGATTTCCACATCCACATGGAGTCCACTAGTGTTCCATCTAAATCAAAAATCACTGCTTTTTTATTTCTTAACATAACAATTCCTTTTTACTTTAGTTCCTCTATTTCCTTTTTCGTTAACAAACGATATTCTCCAGGCGCTAAATTTTCATCTAAAGTCAAACTTCCCATAGATAAACGTTTCAAATAAACTACTTCATTATCTACCGCCTTTAACATACGTTTTACCTGATGAAACTTTCCTTCTGTAATAGTCAATTCTATTACTTGTTCCTTTATTAATTTTACTTTTGCAGGTAACGTCAAATGATCTTCTCCAATATCTACCCCTTTTTCCAAAGAAGAAATCATACTATCAGTAATCTCTTTTTTTGTTTTTACTAAATATGTTTTATCTATATGTTTTTTAGGTGATAATAGATTATGACTTAATTCTCCGTCATTAGTAATCAACAGTAAACCTTCTGTATCCTTATCCAAACGTCCCACCGGAAACATATCTCTACCAGGAGCATTCTTTAATAATTCCATCACTGTTTTATCATGATTGTCCACTGTGGCACTGACAACACCTGCTGGTTTGTGTAACATATAATAATAATATTTTTGATAACTAATTTCTTTTCCGTTCACAAATACTTTGGCAACATTTTCTTCAAACTTGTAGTCAGCTTTTTTTATAACTTCACCATCTACAAGAACATTCCCTTTTTTTATCAATTCCTTTACTTGGCTTCTTGTTCCAATTTCCATTTCGCATAAAAATTTATCTAAACGAATCATTTTACATTCCTCTTAGTTCGCAAAAGATTTTTACTTCATATAGACTAATAATTAGAATAAAATCAAATCATTTCCATAAATAACAGGCATAGATTACACCAACTTTGCATTACATTTTAGTATACTACATTTATATCTTTTTTTGGAATTTATTTTATGAAAAATACATTGAAACAAACTTTTTTTACATTATTATCTTGTATTATTCTTATTTTACTTTTATTTCAATCCAAGCAATGTATAAAATTTGCATCTAATGGGCTTCTGCTATGGTATCACAATATGATTCCCTCACTATTTCCTTTTATGGTATTATCCGGATTTTTAATAAAAAGCGGACTCTCTAACAGAATCGGAAAATCACTGCAACCAATACTAGGAAGTATTTTTCAACTTCCACCTCAAATGTTATATGCAATATTCATGGGTTTTTTATGTGGTTTTCCTATGGGTGCTAAAATGGTGGCTGATCTACTTGAAAACAAGCAAATCACAAAAAAACAAGGTGAATTCTTACTTGCATTTTGTAATAATATTGGACCATTATACATGCTTGGATATATCATTCCATTATTCGATTACCATAACGTGTGGAGTGTCCTCGTTTTGATGTATTTCCCTCCTCTGATTTACGGCTTAATATTACGTTATGCTTGTCCTTATTATTCCTTTGATCTAAGAACGAAAGCTTCCAGTAAAAACACCTCCATAACACCTTCCCACAAAAGTAGATATACAAAAAAATCTTTAACCATCTGTTCAAAATCAACCAAAATTTCTGATAACATAAATTATATTACATGCTTTCAAAATGCACTGATCTCTTCCATTGAACAAATCACTTTGCTTGGAGGTTGTATGGTATTTTTTAACTGCATGTTAATTTTTCCACAATTATTAGAAACATATATTATAAAATATTATACAATACACGATATTATGTTTGTGACTTCTATTTTAAAATCGTTTATAGAAATTGGCGGCGGTTTACAACAATTAAATATAATTATGACTCAAATTCAACTAAAGAATATCACTCTATTCCTTCCTTTATCTTTATTAACTCTTGGTGGATTAAGTTGTATTGCTCAAACATGTTTTATATTAAAAAATACAGGACTGAAAATTAGTACTTATATCAAGCACAAATTGATTCAATCCTGTATCTATATAATTATGATATTTATAACTTATATTATCTCATAAATTAAATATTCAAATTTATATAACATTGCTGTTGTAAAAAATATTATCAATTTTTACTACAGTAATCCTAAATGCTCCAACAAAATCTTTCCCCCAAGACAAATTAAGATAATTCCACCTGCCAACTGTGCTTTTTTTTCATACTTAGCACCAAAAATACTTCCAACTTTTACACCTACAGCAGACAATCCAAAGGTTGTAATTCCAATCAACGTAATAGCTATCAAAATATTTACATTTCCAGCCATAGCAAGTGAAATTCCAACAGCAAGAGCATCAATACTAGTTGCTACAGCCATAATAAACATAGTTTTTACAGATAAATCTGCATCATTATTATTACAACATTCGCACTCCTCTTTTTCGAATGCTTCTTTTAACATATTAAAGCCAATAATAGCGAGCAATCCGAAAGCCACCCAATGGTCTACGGTTTCAATAGCAGAAGCAAATAAAGTTCCTAAATAAAAACCGATCAGAGGCATTAACGCCTGAAAACCACCAAACCAGGAACCGCAAATAAACATCCCTTTTGCATCTGCTTTTTTCATAGCCAAACCTTTACATATGGATACGGCAAAAGCATCCATACTTAAACCTACCGCTAATAAAAACAATTCAAAAAATCCCATAAATCGCTCTTCCTTACATATCTAAAAATCCCATAATAGCAATACCAATAACAACCAAAATAATCATAAGATAATGTTTTTTAGACAGTTTTTCTTTTAAGAAAATACGGCTCCATAAAACGGATGCTGCACAATAAGAAGAAATGATTGGCGCAGACATCGCTAAATGTTCTGTATCAGCAATAGCATAAATATAAGCAAACTGTCCTGCTGTTTCACAAATAGCCCCGATATATTTGGGTGCTTCCATTTTAGGAATTAACTTGTCCTTTTTAATCAAAACCACATAAATAAAACAAAGAATTCCTACAACTAAAAACGTTAATTCATATGCCACATTAGCACTATCTTCATTTAAAGTTTCTAAAACCCTATTATCAGCAAAAGTTCCTGCTGCATCCAAGATACAATATGCTACCGGTAATGCCAAAGCAATAAGGCTTTTGGAATACTTATAATTACTCGCTTGCTGTCGCATGGCACGAAGCTCATCATCTTCTAAAAAATCTACAACCCCTAATCCTATAGCTCCAATACAAACAATTGCTACTGCACCTAAGGCTAACGGCGAAAACTCATCAAAACCTAACATAAACAAAGTAAGAACTGCAACCAAAGCTCCGGACGAGTTACAAATTGGTGAAGAAATAGAAAGCTCAATATAACGAAGTCCTAAATATCCCATTGCCATAGATAAAATATACAACAATGAAACAGGTAAATATGTGAGCATAATCTGTAAAGAAATTTCTGTTCCACCAACAAAAATCTCATACATTGCATGAATCCCCATAACAAGACCTACTGCCATTACCATTTTAAAATGACTGTTTTTATCCTTTGCGTCACGGCAACCTATTTTTGAAAATAAGTCAGAACCTGACCAACAAATTAATGTAATTATCGATAACCAAAACCACATACTACTTTTCTCCTTTGTAATTACCCCAAAAAAGAAGCAGATAACCTGCTTCTTTTAAGTTACTAAATTATATAACATCTAATGTCTTCGGCTCCGTTGAATCATCATCCAAATCTTCCAAACCAGCCATAGGAAATAATTCTGCTCTATTTGCTTTTACAGTATCATAACAGTTATTTAAACCTGTCATTAATTGTTCATATCTAAAAGCGGCACCTTCCATAGCTTGCGCAATAATATTTTCAACATTTGCAAGCATATCATCTGTATATTGCATTGCAGCTTCTCGCATGGTATTTGCCTCTATCGTTGCAGTATCCAAAATTTCCTGCGCTTGATTAGATGCCAAGGTTACTACTTCATTAGCCTGCGCATAAGCCTGCTGCATAATTTCATGTTCATTAATAAGTGCATTTGTTTGAACCGTAGCTTCATTAATCAGATTAGCAGCCTTTTCTCTGGCATCAGCTAAAATTGCTTCTTTATTACTAATGATTTTCTGGTATCTTTTAATTTCATCCGGCGTTTTCACTCGGAGCTCACGCAACAATCCATCTATTTGTCCTTTATCTACAATAATATGAGTACTGGACAAAGGCTTAAACTTACACTGATCAATAAAGTCTTCAATATCATCAATTAACTGTTCAATTTTACTGCTCATTTAACCCTCCAACCTTTCTGTAATTCCAAATTTTTCATATACTTTTTTTGCCACAAAATCCGGAACTGTTTCAGAAATATCACCACCAAAACTAGCAATTTCTTTCACCGTAGAAGAACTTAGATATGCATACTCTAAACTAGTTGTTAAGAATATTGTATCTAAATTACCACCGGAAAACTTACTGTTTGTTTGTGCAATCTGTAATTCATATTCAAAATCAGTTACCGCTCTAAGACCTCTCACAGAAACATGTATATCTTTCTGTTTCGCATAATCCACTAAAAGTCCACTAAAAGAATCCACCTTTACATTTGGCAAATGTTTGGTTGCTTCCTGAAGTATCTTAACACGTTCTTCCACTGAGAACAATGCAGTCTTTGCCTTATTATTCAACACACTTACTGTTAATTCATCAAAAATTGCAGCTGCTCTTTCAATAATATCTAAATGTCCTAATGTCATAGGATCAAAACTTCCTGGATACACTGCTTTCATACTTTGCCTCCAAAAGCTATATACTTATAGTGTAAAAAATATATTTTTACACAACCAATTATAATTTAACATTATTAGTTTTCTTTGTAAAGAAACACATGTTTATTAGACTTATATTTTTTTTCTTTACTTATCACAAATCCACAATCCTCGAATTCTGTTACATCACGGTTCAAAGTTGCTTCCACAATAATCAAGGTATCTTCGGTTACACATGTGGCATCCTTTAATCTACGCAATACTAACAAATCTAAGTCTGAATTATAAGGAGGATCCATAAAAATAATATCTGCTTCCTCACCAATTCTATCAATGGCACTACATGCATCTGAACTAATTACGATAGAACGATCTGTAAATTTGGTGAAATTAATATTTTCTTTGATACAATTCAATGCTTTTTTATCATATTCTATAAAGTATGCTTTACTTGCTCCACGACTAAGAGCTTCTATTCCAATTCCACCACTTCCGCTGAACAAATCAACAAAAACACTTCCTCCTACTTTTGTTTGAAGCATATTGAATAACGTTTCTTTAATTCTGTCTGTTGTAGGTCTTGTTTCCATTCCTTCCGGTGTTTTTAATGGAAGACTTCTGGCAGTTCCTGCTATTACTCTCATAGTTAGTATCCTCTTTATCTTTACTATACTCTAATTTTTGTTCCCTTTGTATCACGTTTTCCAGCTTTCAGAGTTGTAAGATTAATTTCTTTTTCTTTGTAAACAATCTTTGTTTCTACTGTATTCTGGGTATAATATACTTCTTCCACCCTGTCCTTTTCTCCTAGTTTCATTCCTCTTACTCCAATAGCACCTTTTTTCTTATCCGGAATCTCAATTAAAGGAAAACGTAAAAAATACCCTTCTTTCGTACGAAGGACAATGTTTGTCTTGTCCTTCAAAACATAAACACTTACAACCTTATCATCATCTCCTAATTTAGTTGCCGCAACAGTTCTTTTATTTACGTCAAATTCTCCACCATCTACAATTTTCATCATAGATTGTTCTGTTACAAATACGATACGATATAAATTCAATTCACTTTGACTGGTAGCAAGAATAATCTGCTCTTTAACACTGGAAAAATTACTTACATTATCAATCGGAATTCCCTTATCTCTAAATTTACCATAAGGTATATCGGAAACCTTAATCGTGTGCAATTGTCCTAAATCAGTAAATATGCACACCTTTCCTGTATTTTTAACTGTAAATACATATTTATTTTCATTTAATGCAGCTTCTTTATTTCTTTCATAAGTAGCTAAATCTATGGTTTTTACATAACCAAAACGATCCATCAGGAATATTAAATCCATTTCTTCCTGTTTCTTCTCTTCATACACTGCATCTTCACAGTTATCAACAACCGTTCTTCGTTTTCTCGAAAATTCTTTCTTCAAGTTATCAAGGTCATTTATCAAAACTTGTACCATAGAATCTCTTCTATCTAAAATATCTTCATATCGATAAATATTTGCTACTGTTTCTTCATGATCTTTAATTAACGCCTGCACTTCCAATCCAATTAATTTATAGAGACGCATATCCAGAATTGCATTCGCCTGACGATCAGTAAACATTAACTGAGAAGCCATGATTTTTGATTCTTTCGATTTAAATTTGATGCCATCTACAGTTCCTTCTACCAAACATTTTTTTGCCATGGCACGATCTTTACTACCACGCAAAATCTCAATAATCAAATCAATCACATTGCAAGCTTTTATCAGCCCTTCTTGAATTTCTCTTTTTTCTTTTTCTTTGGCTAAAAGATTGGTATATTTTCTAGTTGCTACTTCAAATTGAAAATTAACATTTTCACGAATAATCTGCTTTAATCCCATAGTTTCAGGACGACCTTTAGAAATAGCAAGCATATTCACTCCAAAGGTATCCTCTAAACGAGTTTTTTTGTAAAGCATATTGATAAAATTATCAACATCAGCATCTTTTTTTAATTCAATAACAATACGAATGCCTTCTTTGGAGGATTGGTTTGAAATGTCAACAATATCCATGGTTTTCTTTGTTTCTGAAAGATTAGCAACATCAGACAAAAACTTAGAAATATTTGCTCCTATCATTGGATAAGGAATTTCACTAATAACAACATTTGTCTTTCCGGCTTTTCCTTTTTCAATATCTACTTTTCCACGAACCTTAATTTTACCGGTCCCGGTTTCATAAATTGAAAGCAAATCATCTTTATTGGTAACAATACCACCGGTAGGAAAATCCGGTCCCTTCACATATTTCATCAAAGCTTTGGTAGAAATAGTTTCGTCTTTCATGTAAGCTTTGGTAGCTTCAATAATTTCTCCTAAATTATGTGGTGGAATACTGGTTGCCATACCTACGGCAATTCCTTCAGAACCATTCACTAAAAGATTGGGAAATTTTGCAGGAAGTACGCTAGGTTCTTTTTCATTCTCATCAAAGTTTGGAACAAAATCTACGACATCTTTATCCAAATCTGCCAGCAGACCATCTTGCGTCACTTTTTGAAGTCTTGCTTCGGTATAACGCATAGCAGCTGCTCCATCACCTTCAATATTGCCAAAGTTTCCATGACCATCCACTAAAGGAAGTCCCTTTTTAAATTCCTGTGTCATAACCACTAAAGCATCGTAGATAGAAGAATCTCCATGGGGATGATATTTACCCATGGTATCTCCCACAATACGAGCACTTTTTCGATAAGGCTTATCAAAACGGATTCCAAGTTCATGCATATCATAAAGAGTTCTTCTTTGTACCGGTTTTAAACCATCTCGTACATCAGGAAGTGCTCTTGCCACAATAACACTCATAGCATAATCTATATAAGACTTTTGCATCACTTCCGAATATTCTGTTTTAATAATATTTTCTTCAAATAATTGCATTTGTTTCATTTCTTATGATTCCTGACTCATCAATTTATACATCTAATTCTGCATCATTCGCATGTTCATAGATAAATGCTCTACGAGGCGGTACTTCATTCCCCATTAACATTTCTGTAATTTGAGAAGCATAAATAGCATCTTCTATTTCTACTAATTTTAATTTTCTTGTTGCAGGATTTAAAGTAGTTTCCCACAACTGATCCGCATCCATCTCACCTAAACCTTTATAGCGTTGTAATGTAAACGGTCCTTTATGTGTTTTACGATATTTTTCCAATGCTTTATCATCATACAAATATTCTTCCTGCCCTTTAGACGGCATTGCCTTGTATAATGGAGGCATCGCAATATATACATGTCCTTCAAAAATCAGCTCCGGCATAAAACGATAAAATAAAGTTAACAATAAAGTGGAAATATGTGCTCCGTCTACGTCAGCATCGGCCATAATAATAATTTTATCGTAACGAAGTTTAGAAATATCAAAATCATTCCCGTAACCTTCTTTAAAACCACAACCAAAAGCATTGATCATTGTTTTAATCTCAGCATTAGCTAATACCTTATCAATACTGGCTTTTTCAACATTTAAAATCTTACCTCGAATAGGTAAAATCGCCTGAAAAGCTCGATTTCTAGCCGTTTTTGCACTTCCTCCGGCAGAATCCCCTTCCACAATAAAAATTTCACATTTGGAAGCATCCTTCGATTCACAATTGGCCAATTTCCCATTTGAATCAAAAGAAAATTTTTGTTTTGTAAGCATATTAGTCTTTGCTTTTTCTTCTGATTTACGTATCTTTGCTGCTTTTTCCGCACATCCAATCACACTTTTTAAAGTATCTAAATTACGATCGAAGAAACGAACAATTTCCTCACCTGTAACTTTACTTACTACTTTGGAAGCATCCTGATTATCCAGTTTTGTTTTTGTCTGCCCCTCAAATCTAGGATCCGGATGTTTCACAGAAATTACAGCGGTCATACCATTTCTAACATCAGCACCTGTAAAATTCACATCTTTTTCTTTTAAAATATTCAATTCTCGTGCATAGTTATTAATTACCGTTGTGAACATGGTTTTAAAACCGGTCAAATGAGTCCCACCCTCTGCATTATAAATGTTATTACAGAAGCCAAGCACTGTTTCATGAAATTCATTCACATATTGAAATGCAACTTCGACAGAAACTCCTTCACTTTCTCCACTATAGTAAATAACTTCGTGCACTGTTTCTTTTGATTTATTTAAATCTTTTAAAAATCCAACTAATCCTTCCGGCTCATGAAATTCGATATGTTCAACCTCACCTTTTCTCTTGTCTTCAAAGACAATGGTAAGATTTGGATTTAAATACGCCGTTTCATGAAGACGACTTTTTACTTCTTCTTCTCGAAATTTGGTTTTATCAAAAATAGTATCATCCGGTAAAAAATTAATCGTTGTACCGGTATCTCTGGCTCTTCCAACAATAGGAAGTAAACCATCCTCTAACTCAATTATCGGCACACCTTTCTCATATTTATCTTCATAGATACAACCATTCTTTTTGACTCTTACAGTCAATCGATTAGAAAGAGCATTTACTACAGAAGATCCCACTCCATGTAAACCACCACTGGTTTTATAAGCTGAATCATCAAATTTACCACCTGCATGAAGTGTAGTAAACACCAAACGTTCTGCACTAATACCTTTTTCGTGCATTTCCACAGGTATTCCACGTCCATTATCAGAAACAGTACAACTTCCATCTGCTTCCAAAGTAACAGAAATCTTATCACAAAATCCTGCCAAATGTTCATCCACTGAGTTATCAACAATTTCATATATTAAATGATTTAAACCCTTGGTAGAAACACTTCCGATATACATTCCCGGTCTTTTTCTAACTGCTTCTAATCCTTCTAAAACAGTAATATTAGATGCGTCGTATGTATTTTGCTTTGCCATAAGTGGCTCCTTTCAAATCTATCACTAATCAACGTCTTCATTTCGAAGAATCTTTTTCATCATTTTTCCTATACATTGTTTACACGTTGGTATAGTATACCATATTTTCCCTTCTTTGAAAAGAAAATGTGGGCAAAAATCGAACATATTTTCACCCACACATACTTTTTAGAAATTTTATAACAATAATAATTACATTAAAATTACCACTTCATTACTTTTTCTGCCACTATTCAATTGGTAAAATCTTCGTACAGGTAACTGCCAGTGCTCCCGGACCAATATGACAAGCTACACTTAATGATAATGGAAGCATTACAAGTTCATGGTTTGGAAATTCTTTCTGCACTTCTTCTTTCCATTGTAATGCAGCATCTTTATCTTTTGCATAAGCAATCTGGATTCTCACATTATCTTCTCCGCCAAAACGATTGTTAATATCATTTTTTATAGCATTTAACATCATATTCTTTCCTTGTGACGAAGTTCTGGCTTTGGCAAAAGAATCCAATTTTTCTCCTTGAATTGTCAATACCGGTTTTAATCGCAAAATAGTTCCTAATGCCGCCACTGCAGGAGTAATTCTGCCACCCTTTTTCAAATACTCCAAGGTATCTACCATAATGTAAATACTGGAATTAAATTTATCTGCTTCCAAAATTTCTTTAATCTGAGAAGCACTTTTTCCATTTTCAGCCAAAGCTTTTGCTTCCAACACCGACTGTCTTAAGGTAACAGAAATTCTCTGATTATCCACGACTTGAACTTTTCCATCATAATCCAAACTTAACATATGGGCTGTCTGGCAGGAACCACTAAGTCCACTACTCATAGGTAAATGCACTACTTCATCATATTCATTCAAAAGTTCATCAAACATTTTTAACACAGCTTCCGGCGAAGGCTGGGATGTACTAATAAGGCATCCACTCTCCATTTTTTCATAAAAACCTTCCTGTGTCAGGTTAATATCTTCATAATAAGTCTCGTCGCCCATTAAAAAAGGCATAGGAAGAACATAAACTCCAAGCTCCTTCGCTTCTTTCTGTGTAATTCCACTGTTACTGTCTGTCATAATAGCAACTTTGCTCATATTTATCTTTCTCCATTCTATTCGTAACTGTAAAATATCTTTTGAACGGTCATTTAAATCACTCAATCAACTATTCAAATTCAATCACATTCATCTTTTTCCAATTTACGACAACGTTATTTTACTTTTAAATACTTCTAAAGTCAACCTCATTCCCTATCTCCAGCTGAAACGTATCTAAAAGCGGAAATAATATTTCCCTATTTTCTGCATTTAATATTTCATCTGCCAAGGCAGCTGTTTCCAATAAAATTTTGGAATCATTATAGATGTCACCAATACGAAACACAAAATCTCCACTTTGTCGAATTCCAAAAATATCTCCGGGTCCCCGCAAACGCATATCTTCATTCGCCAGGAAAAATCCGTCGTTAGATTTATTTAAAAGCTCCAAACGCTCCATTGTTTTCTCATTTTGATTACCATTCACAAAAATACAATAGGATTGATCTTTTCCACGTCCTACACGTCCACGTAACTGGTGCAATTGTGCCAAACCGAATCTTTCAGCATTTTCCACCATCATAACAGTAGCATTAGGAACATTAATTCCTACTTCAATTACCGTAGTAGATACTAGAATATCAATATTTCCTGCTGCAAATTCCTCCATAATCTGATTTTTCAAAGTCGATTTCATTTTACCATGCAAAAAAGATACTTTGGCTTTATTTCCAAAATAATCTTGTAATTTTGTACTATATTCCACTACATTTTCTAAGTTTTCCATTTCTCCTTCTTCTACCATAGGACAAATGCAATACACCTGATGTCCGGCATCGATTTCTTTTTGCATAAATTGATAAGCTTTTTCACGATAGGATGTATTAACAACACAATTCTTAATAGGAAGTCTACCCACCGGCATTTCATCTAATACAGAAAGATGCAAATCTCCAAATAAAATAATTGCAAGAGTTCTTGGAATGGGTGTTGCACTCATAACTAAAATATGTGTATTATTACCTTTTTCCTGCAAAGTCTGCCTCTGTCTTACCCCAAAACGATGTTGTTCATCTGTAATTACCAGACTTAAATCATGATAAATAACATTCTCTTGAATCAAGGCATGAGTACCGATAATTACATTCACCAATCCAAGTTCAATTTTTTCTTTCGCTATTCTTTTTTCTTTTGCAGTCATAGAACCAACTAAAAGTATGGGTTTCATAGGAAGATGGTATTTATCTGTCATTTCCATCACAGCATCATAATGTTGTTTTGCTAACACCTCTGTTGGTGCCATAAATGCACCTTGTTTCCCATTAGAAGCCACCATAAGAAGTGCCAGAACAGCTAAAATAGTTTTTCCACTCCCCACATCTCCCTGAATCATTCGATTCATTGCATAATTACCGGATAAATCTGTTTCAATCTGTTCCCAGGCCTTCATTTGAGCATTTGTTAATTGATACGGAAGCTGTTCCAAAAGCCGAATTGTGGAAGCAGATTTTAAAAGTGGTTTTTCTACAGGCAATGACAAATCTGTATTTCTCTGACTTTTTACATTTAAACAAAAGGCTAAAAATTCTTCAAATACCAAACGTTTTCTCGCCCGAAATACATCCTCTTCCTTTTGTGGGAAATGAAGCGTTTGAAAGGCCTCTCTTCGACTACATAAATCATACTTTACTACCATATCTGCCGGTAATAATTCATGTTCTAAATCGATATGCCTAAATATTTCTTTCATAGCTTTTTGAATAAAATTACTGGTAAGTCCTTTCGTAAGTGAATATATAGGCTGTAAAGTATTTAAAAATTTAGCATATTCCTGAGGCTGATAGAACTTAGGTTGGTCCATATATAATCGCCCTTTTTTCTCTTCTAATTTTCCTCTAAATACGAACTCCTCACCCTGTATTAAAGTATTTTTTAAAAATGCCATATTAAAATAAGTAATATCTATTCTTTTATCTTGTTCTAATAGATAAAATTTAAATAATACAAATCGTCCGGCTTTTCTTAATTCCATGTTTTGATAAGGAATTTTACATCTAAT
>JAFYWF010000092.1 GCA_017558145.1 Lachnospiraceae bacterium | reverse complement strand
GCAAGTTCGATTACAGATTCAGGTTTTTTAGCTAATTTTTCTCTTAATGTAGTTTCTTTCATACCACCTACATAATCAGAGTGGTGATAGTAAATTTTCTGATCTAATTTTTTACCTGTAACAGCGATTTTTTCAGCGTTGATTACGATTACATAATCACCTGTATCGATGTGAGGTGTGAAGATTGCTTTGTTTTTTCCTCTTAAAACTTTAGCGATTTCAGATGCTAAACGTCCTAATGTCATGTCTGTAGCGTCTACTACATACCATTTTCTATCAATAGTAGCTGGACTTGCCATAAATGTTTTCATTTCTTTCCCTCCGTAAAAATTCGAATTGTTCTAAACGCGCGACTCTCTTGCTGGGGCTAGCAGCTTAAAAGTCCATATATTTCAAATAAAAGTCGGGCCAGGACTCTTATTTTCAATCGTTTCCACACCAAAGCATTATATTATACAGCACCACGTGTGTCAAGCATTTTTCTTAAGTTTCTTCCCTGAAAATGGAAGTTTTTCACATGTGTTTTATTTTTCGAATAAGTTATCCACAAATGCTATATTCTTTACTTTTTCTTGTTAATGAAACCTCATAAAAAACGTTTATTTCGCATCTTTCTCAAAGCTATATTCGTACAACATTAATC
Source organism: Lachnospiraceae bacterium (assembly GCA_017558145.1). Lineage (GTDB taxonomy): Bacteria > Bacillota > Clostridia > Lachnospirales > Lachnospiraceae > SFDP01. Next base: position 5,363 of record JAFYWF010000092.1, on the reverse strand, counting down.
CTTTTGCCGGTGCTGTTGGTCCGGCTTTTGTTCGATCTTTCGCTTCTAAAACGTCTTTCACCTGTTCCGGCGTAAACCTGCCTTTCCCAACTTCTACTAAGGTTCCTGCAATAATACGAACCATATTATATAAGAAGCCATTACCGGTTACTTTAATAGAAATCATATTTCCATTTCGTTCCACCATAATATCGTATATTGTTCTTACAGTAGTTTCTGCTGTACTTCCTGAAGCACAAAAGCTGGCAAAATCATGTTTTCCAATTAAATATTTCGCTCCTTCTTGCATCTTCTTTTCATCTAAAGGTACATAGGTAAAATGAGCATATAATCTCTCTACCGGATTTAAAAACTCCTCATTCAATATCTTATATTCATAAGTTTTTCTGGTAGCCTGTTTTCTAGGATGAAAATCGGTAGCCACGTCTTCTGATTTGCGAATCCGAATATCTTCCGGCAACCTCTGATTGAGAGCATAAGCTACTTTTTCTGCCGGAATTCGTGCCTTAGTATCAAATACTGCCACATTACATAACGCATGTACTCCCGAATCCGTTCTACTGGCTCCAATCACAACGATTTCTTCTTTGAAAAGCTCAGATAAATATTTATTTAATTCACCTTCAATAGTAGGACTTCCCGGTTGGAACTGCCAGCCATGATAATTGGTTCCATCATAGGCTACCGTTAATTTTATTCTTCGCATTATCGTCTTTCCATTCATACTTCTTTAACTTTGTCTGAACTAACTCCCCTTGCATCTCTGTTGCTATTATGCAGCCACCATCATAATACCTAAAATAATTCCCATTGCTAACTCTGCAATTTTTCCAATGGAAAGACACACAATCAAATATATTATCAATACTCCATATCCAATTCTGTCCGCCTTCTTATAAATCAAAGGCTTCATTTTCGTTCTACCGTCTCCACCACGATAACATCTTGCTTCCATGGCCATTGCTAAATCATTAGCTCTGCGAAATGCGGAAATAAATAAAGGAACTAACAATGGCACCAAAGCTTTAGCTTTTTTCATAATATTTCCGCTCTCAAAATCTGCGCCTCTTGCAATTTGAGCTTTCATAATTTTATCTGTCTCTTCCATTAAAATTGGAATAAAACGTAAAGCAATCGACATCATCATTGCAATCTCATGAACCGGCACCTTAATTTTACGCAAAGAAGCCATTAATTTTTCCATACCATCTGTTAAATTATTCGGTGTGGTTGTTAAAGTCATTACTGACGACCCAATAATCAAGAAAGAAAGTCTTATAGCCATCATAATAGCCAATCGTATCCCTTCCTTGGTAATGGTTAATTTCCACACTGTTATTAGAGCTTCTCCGGGAGTTAAAAATATATTAAAAACCACAGTCAATAATAATAAAAATAAAATAGCACGCATGCCTTTTACCATAAATTTAAAAGGAACATTAGATAATTTAATCATAGCTGCCAAAAATAATGCTGCTACCAAATATCCCCACACATTATTCACTAAAAATAGAGAAATAATATAAACAATAGTCCCCACTAGTTTCACTCTTGGGTCCAATCTATGAAGCACAGATTCCGTCTGATAGTATTGTCCTAATGTAATATCTTTTAACATGGGCAAAAGCCCCTCCTATTTTCTAACTTTTTAATTTGCATTTTCAACTTATCTCAATATGATTCACCAATATATTGAATACCTATCGAAATGCTTTCAAAATAGCTTCTTTAGCCTCTACAATTGTGGTTGCGTCTGTATCTAAAGAAAATCCCTCTTTATTTAATCGGTCCATAATATAAGTTACCTGGGGAGCGGCTAAACCGATTTTTTCCAACCCCTCATAATGTTTAAACACCTCTTTAGGAACACCATCATATACCACTTGTCCCTTATTCATAACTAAAATTCGATCCACATATTCTGCCACATCTTCCATACTATGAGAGACTAAAATTACAGTAATTCCTGTTTCTTTTTGCAGTTGCTTAATTTGTCCTAAAATTTCATCTCTTCCCTTGGGATCAAGACCTGCCGTTGGTTCATCTAAAATCAATACTTCGGGCTTCATAGCAAGTACGCCTGCAATTGCCACCCTTCTTTTTTGTCCACCTGACAAATCAAAAGGAGATACTTGAAAAAGTTCTTCCTTTACACCTGCCTGTTTTAAAGCAGTATATGCCCTTATCTCCACTTCTTTCCCTGATAATCCTAAATTTTTAGGACCAAAGCAAACATCTTGAAAAACAGTTACTTCAAACAACTGATGCTCCGGATACTGAAATACTAATCCGACTTTACTTCTTAATTCTTTTTTATCATAATCTTTGTCAGCAATATCCTGTCCATTAAAATAGATACTTCCGCTAGTAGGCTTTAATAAACCATTCAGATGTTGTACTAATGTAGATTTTCCGGATCCTGTATGACCGATTAATCCAATAAACTGTCCATCGGGTATCACTAAATTAATATCTTTTAATGCTGCAACTGCCAATTTGGTATCTTCACCATATATATGATTTACGTGATCTAAAATTAAAGACATCTCTTTCCTTTTAATTTCTATCTCCAATGATAAAACAGAAATTTCATTTCCTTCCATTCTCTATTTAAATAATATTAACCTTGCTTTAATTGCTTCAATTCCGCAACCAATTCATCCATAGTTAAAATTCCATCACTAAGTGGCAAACCACCTTTTTTTAATTCGTATGCCAATTCTGTTACTTGAGGAACATCTAAGCGTAGCTCCCTAAGTCTTTCTACCTGAGAAAAAACTGCTTTAGGATCTCCCTGTAATACAACTTTTCCCTCATCCATAACATATACTTTATCTGCATAGATAACTTCTTCCATGTAATGAGTAATTAAAATAATAGTAATTCCTTCTACCTGATTTAAAGCTCTGGCAGCACGAATAACTTCTTTGCGACCATTTGGATCCAGCATTGCAGTGGGTTCATCAAAAATAATACATTTTGGATGCATGGCAATAACACCGGCTATCGATACTCTCTGTTTTTGACCACCTGATAGTTTATTTGGAGAATGCTTACGATATTCGTACATTCCTACCGCTTTCAAGCTTTCTTCTACTCTTTCCCAAATTTCTTTGGTTGGCACTCCCAAATTTTCCGGTCCAAATCCTACATCTTCTTCTACCACCTGACCAATAATCTGATTATCTGGATTCTGAAATACCATACCTGCTGTTTGTCTCACATCCCATACATTTTCAGGTTGTTTTACATCTTTTCCATCTACAAAAACAGTTCCTTCCGTAGGATATAAAAGTGCATTTAAATGTTTTGCCAATGTAGATTTTCCGGAACCATTGTGCCCTAAAATTGCAACAAAATCTCCTTCTTTGATGTCCAAATTCACTCCATCTACAGCTCTGGTAATTCCTTCTACATTTCCTTCTTCATCTCGTCTTATATATTCAAAAGCCAAATTTACAGCTTTGATAATTCCCATACTTTGGTCACTCCTCTCAAGGACGTTACCTTGTCCTATTTAAGAATAGTAAATTTTATTCTATACAATACTTCCCCATGCTATAATACATGACAATTAATTTTACTAAAGTTTTCATGGAAAAACAAGCATTGCACATAAAAAGAATCTCCATTCACATATATCATATTTCATTTCTACACACAAAAAAGGCGTCGGGATAAATCCCGACGCCTTTTAATTGCAAAACTATTATACTAATTCAAGTACAACTTCCATTGCAGCGTCACCTTTACGAAGACCGATTTTGATGATTCTTGTGTAACCACCGTTACGACCTGTGTATTTTGGTGCGATTTCGTCAAACATTTTTGCTACTAAATCAACCGATTTTTTATCTTTGTTTTTACCTGTTGGGTTTTCTGTAACATCATAGAAAACTTTCAACATCTGTCTTCTAGCATGAAGTCTGGAAGGAAGATCTTTTTTGATTTCTTTTTCTACTTCATCAAAAACTGTTACTTTCTTTCCATCAACAACTTCTTTCACTCTTTTACCGTCTTTATCTTTACGAGCAACTTTAGCTGTTACTTTTACAGTTTCATAGTTGTCTTTTTCTTTTACTGCTAATGCAATAAGAGATTCAACCTGTTTCTGTACTTCTTTAGCTCTTGCTTCTGTAGTAACGATTTTACCATTGTTGATTAAAGCTGTTACCTGGCTTCTTAATAATGCTTTTCTCTGGGAAGATGTTCTTCCTAATTTTCTGTATTTTGCCATTTTAAAATTCTCCATTCATTTTGCATCCGGCCACGCTCTTTGGTCTTACTTACCGAATGTTTGAGGTTTTAAACCTGTGAATAGTTACCATATAAGTCTTCCGCACTCGTTGGTTTTATCGGAACACCTTTTTAGAACTTCTTATTCTTCACTTGGTGTCAAATGAAGTCCTAATTCTTTTAATTTTGCTAAAACTTCTTCTAAAGATTTACGTCCTAAGTTACGAACTTTCATCATATCTTCGGAAGTTTTATTTGTTAATTCTTCAACTGTATTAATACCAGCTCTCTTTAAGCAGTTATAAGAACGAACAGATAATTCTAACTCATCAATGCTCATTTCTAAAACTTTTTCTTTTTCATCATCTTCTTTTTCTACCATAACTTCTGCAGTTTTTGCATTTTCAGATAAGTCGATGAAAAGGCTTAAGTGTTCGCTAAGTACTTTTGCAGCTAAGCTAACAGCTTCATCCGGAGCCAAGGTTCCATTAGTATATACATCTAATGTAAGTTTGTCATAGTCAGTAACCTGACCTACACGTGTGTTTGCAACTGTAAGATTTACTCTTTCAACAGGTGTATAGATGGAATCCACTGCGATAACGCCGATTGGAAGTTCATCATCTTTATTTTTTTCAGCACTGATGTATCCACGATCTTTTGTAATTGTAAGTTCCATATATAACTTACTTTCTTTGCCACCATTTAAAGTAGCAATTACTAAATCAGGATTCATAATTTCGATGTCAGAATCAACCTGAATATCAGAAGCTCTAACTACACCTTCACCTTCAAATTCGATATAAGCTGTTTTAGGCTCATTTGTCTCACTTGTATTTCTGATTGCAAGACTCTTAATATTCATAATAATTTCTGTAACATCTTCTTTTACACCAGGAATAGAACTGAATTCATGTAACACGCCTTCAATTTTAACCTGGCTTACTGCTGCACCTGGTAAAGAAGAGAGCATAATTCTTCTTAAAGAATTACCTAATGTAATACCGTAGCCTCTTTCTAATGGTTCTACTACGAATCTGCCATACTTTTTGTCTTCTGAGATTTCTTCAACCTCAATATTTGGTCTTTCAAACTCAAACACTGCAAATACCCTCCTTTACGAACAT
>JAFYWF010000091.1 GCA_017558145.1 Lachnospiraceae bacterium | reverse complement strand
GGGAGAGCACCTGCCTTACCAGCAGGGGGTCACAGGTTCGAGCCCTGTTGGTCCCATTTTCGCAAAGAGATTTATCTTGGAGTGAAGAAAACGAACACGAAAATGTGACAGCAACTTCGTTGCAAGATGCACAGAACGATTGGTGTTCGTGCAAATAGAATATATGGCGAGATAGCTCAGTTGGCTAGAGCATGCGGTTCATACCCGCAGTGTCGGGGGTTCAAATCCCTTTCTCGCTATTAACCCGGGATCATAGCTCAGCTGGGAGAGCACCTGCCTTACAAGCAGGGGGTCACAGGTTCGAGCCCTGTTGGTCCCATTTCGCAAGACAATATTATATAGATGTGATAATTGTTGACGCGAAAGTGTGACGGTGACTACGTCACAGATGCACGGAACGATTGGTGTTTGTGCAAATAGAATATATGGCGAGATAGCTCAGTTGGCTAGAGCATACGGTTCATACCCGTAGTGTCGAGGGTTCGAATCCCCCTCTCGCTATTAGCAAAAAAAGGAATCCACCAGGATTCCTTTTTTGTTTTAATATCAGGGAGATGGAATTAAAGAGTAGCTTGCTGCAAAATGTTATGAAGGTATGTATGTAATCATAAAATGAAGATTTAAAACACTTTGGAAAAACGTAAAACTGAACACAAATTCATTGAAAAAAACAAGGAAATGATATATAATTAACAGGTATACTTATTAAAGTACAAAAGAAAGTGGGTTATGAAAAATGAAAAAGTTTATGGAGAGTATGAAAGACCGATCGGTGAAGTGGAAACTGAATTTGATGGTCAAAGTAAGTATTGTTTTGATGAGTATTTTAGGTGTAGGAGCCTTATTTGGTGCCTGGGAGCTGAATCATCAGACAAAGGTATTACATGATGAATGGATTCAGGCAAATAATATTATTGCAGAATTAGATTATTTGACTTCTGCGGTTCGTTTGAAACAGTATGCGCACGTAATATCTTCAAGTAAGGCAGAGTTTGAAGAACATGAAGCAGAAATAGAACGTCTTTTAGGAGAGATTAATACTTTAGTTGATGCATATGAGTTAACTATTGTTAATGAAACAGATCGTCAGTATTTTGAAACAGCATGTGCGGAATGGAATAAATATTTACAAGCAACGGGAGAAGAATTTTATAAATTAAGTCGTGCTATGGAATTGGAAAAGGCAAATGCCATTATGTTAGGTGAAGGTTTCGATGCTTTTAACGAATTCCAGAAGAATTTTGATATTTTGTTAGAATTTAATCATGCAGGTGCAGAATCAGCAAGCAACCGTGCAACCGTTATTTTTTATGTGATTTGTGCTATGGTTGTAGTGTTAGTGGCTATTGCGACTGTAGTAGCAGTTTCTATTGCAAAATTAATTATTCGAGGCATTATGCAACCGGTGGATGAGTTAATGCATGCTGCTGCAGAGATGACACAGGGAAGATTGGATGCTGAAATTGAATATGAATCTAAGGATGAGCTTGGCGAATTGGCAGACTCTATTCGTGAAGTGCAAATCACGTTAGGAGAATATGTAAGAGAGATTTCAGAAACGTTAGAGGTGATTGCGGCAGGAAATCTTACCAAGAGATTTGAAGATATTACAGAGTTTAGAGGAGAGTTTATTAGTATTAAAACATCCTTTGTTCGTATTTTAAAAGAGTTTAATATTACATTAACAAAGATTCGTGAAGGTGCTATGGATGTAGATACCGGCTCTGATGAGATAGCAGGTGCGGCAGGGGATTTGGCTACCGGTACAGGTGAACAGGCAAGTGCTGTAGAAGAATTAACTGCAACGATTATGACTGTTAACAGTATGGCAGAACAATCAGCCATTGCGGCGAATAATGCGGCAGAGCATGCGGCTGACTCTGTAAAAGATGCAGAAATTGAGCGTGCCCATATGAATGAGCTTCAGGAAGAAATGGCACAGATTAAACAGATTTCGACAGAAATCGAAGCTATTGTAACCAGTATTGAAGAAATTGCATCTCAGACCAGTCTTCTTTCTTTGAATGCATCTATTGAAGCGGCTAGAGCGGGAGAAGCAGGAAGAGGATTTGCAGTAGTTGCAGATCAGATTGGAAAATTGGCAACGGATTCAGCACAGGCGGTAGTAAATACGAAAGAATTAATCGCAAAAACGGTAGAAGCAGTTGATAAAGGAAGTCGGATGACGGAAACAGCAGCAGAAGGTTTTGGTAGAATTATTGGAGAATTGGAAGGCTTTGCGCAGATGGCTCATGATGTTAGTGAATCGGCTACTGCACAAGCACAGGCGTTACAGCAAGTAGAAGAAGGTATTGAACAGATTTCAACGGTTACCCAGCAGAATGCCGCAGCCAGCGAAGAATGTTCTGCAATTAGTGAAGAGTTAGCTGCAAGAGCAACGGAAATGACTGCACAGATTGATAATTTCAAATTGTATCCGTAACATATAGTATAAAATGGAAAAAGAGTCACTTTTGTGGCTCTTTTTTTGACGAATTAGCACGAAAGATAGCGATGGGATCCCCCTTTTTATGTAGTGTTTTTGTTTGTAGAATACAGAAGTAAAGAAAAATACCACAAGAAGGATGGGTGTAATTATGAAAAATTTAGTGGAGAGCTTAAAGGATTATTCGATTCAGAAGAAATTGAATGTTATGGTTGGTGTAAGTGCGGTATTGATGACGATTCTTGGTATCAGCGGATTAATAGGGGCATGGGAGTTAAATCAGCAAATCAAAAAACTACATGGAGTAATGTTGGAATATGAAATTGCAGTGGGAGAAGAGGTCTATGCTCGTGCAGAATTAATCTTTGTTTTCGTCAGTGCTTTTGCAGTAGGACTTATCATTGTATCCACAACCATTTCGATTGTGGTAGCCAAAAATATTATTCAAGGAATTGTGGAACCGGTAGAAGAGTTGATGTTTGCGGCGAAAGAAATGACACAAGGGAGATTAGACGCTTTAATTCAGTATGAGTCCAAAGATGAATTAGGACAATTAGCAGATTCTATTGCCGAGGTTCAAGTTACCTTAGGGAATTATGTAAGAGAAATTTCTTCAACTTTAGAAATGATTGCATCAGGAGATTTGACAAAAAAAGAGCGAGATATTACAGATTTCAAGGGAGAATTTCAAACAATTAAAGGCTCCTTTGCACATATTTTGAATCATTTTAATGAAACGTTAAGTGAGATAAGACTAGGTGCGAATGAAGTTGATAGAGGATCTGATGAATTAGCTGCCGCTGCCGGTGAATTAGCAACAGGAACCGGCGAACAGGCCAGTGCAGTAGAAGAATTAACAGCTACAGTTATGACTGTAAATAGTATGGCAGAAGAGTCGGCCAATGCAGCTAAGAATGCAGCAAAACAGGTGGAAAATTCCGTGAAAGATGCCAAAAATGAACAGGAGCATATGAGTGAACTTCAGGAAGAAATGATATATATCAAACAGATTTCAAAAGAAATTGAAAGTATTGTAACCAATATTGAGGATATTGCATCTCAAACCAGTCTTCTTTCCTTGAATGCTTCTATAGAGGCTGCCAGAGCAGGAGAAGCAGGCAGAGGATTTGCAGTTGTTGCCGGACAAATTGGGAAATTAGCAACTGACAGTGCTCAGGCTGTTATCAGTACTAAAAGTTTAATAGGGAAAACAGTGGAAGCAGTAGATAAAGGTAGCATCATGACAGAAACGGCAGCCAGAGGATTTGGGAAAATTATTGGTGAACTGGAAAGTTTTGCTCATATGGCTTATGAAGTCAGTGAATCTGCCATTGCACAGTCGCAGGCATTGGCTCAAATAGAAGAAGGAATTGAACAAATCTCCAGTGTTACCCAGCAAAATGCAGCATCCAGTGAAGAATGTTCTGCAATTAGTGAGGAACTGGCAGCCAGAGCAACGGAAATGACTGCAAGAATTGGAAAATTTCAATTGCTATAGCAGGGAAATAACATAAGTTAGTTGACTCTTTTTCTTCTCCTAGGTAGAATAATTAGTAAGAATATAAGATTGTGAAAATCTATGAAAACGGAGAAGGAACATGAAAAAAACTACGTTTGCCCTAAAAGGTGATATTTGTTACAGCAAGTCTTTAACGGAATTAATAACTTTAGAACAAGGATATGTAATTTGTGAGGATGGTGTTGTAGAAGGTGTTTACCATAAATTACCTGAAAAATTTAAAGAAATAGAAGTAGTAGATTATGGAAATCGTTTGATTATTCCGGGGTTAATTGATTTGCATATGCATGCACCCCAGTATACCTATCGTGGTTTACATATGGATTTGGAATTGTTGGAGTGGTTAAACAGCTATACGTTCCCCGCAGAAGCAAAATATCAGGATCAGGAATATGCTCGCAAGACTTATGGACGTTTTGTAGATAGAATGGTGAAGAGTGCTACTACCAGAGCTTGTATTTTTGGCACCATTCATGTGGAAGCAACGTTAATTTTGATGGAGCTTTTAGAAAAAGCGGGAATGCAGACTTTTGTCGGAAAGTTAAATATGGACCGCAATGCACCGGATTATTTACGAGAAGAAAGTCCACAACAGTCGGCAATAGATACCAGACGATGGATAGAAGAATCTAGAAAAAGATTTGTTAAGAATAAACCGATGTTAACGCCACGTTTTACCCCCAGTGTGACGGATGAGGTTATGGTAGAACTGAAAAAAATACAGCAAGAATATCATCTGCCATTTCAATCCCATTTATCGGAAAATAGAGGGGAGATTGCCTGGGTAAAGGAACTATGCCCGTATGCGGATTATTATGCACAGGCATATTCTCACTTTGGACTGTTTGGGGGAGATACTCCTACGGTTATGGCCCATTGTATTTATTCCGGTGAGGAAGAAATTAAGGATATGAAAACAGGTGGGGTTTACATTGCACATTGTCCGGAATCTAATATGAATGTAGTAGCAGGAATTGCTCCGGTACGTAAATATTTACAAGAAGGGCTTCACGTAGGTTTGGGAAGTGACGTAGCTGGAGGGGCTACGGAAAATCTTTTTGTAGCCATGATGCATGCTATCCAGGCTTCTAAGCTTCGTTGGAGACTGGTAGACGAAACGTTAGCTCCGTTAACTGCACCGGAAGTATTTTATATGGCAACCAAAGGTGGTGGAGAATTTTTTGGTAAGGTAGGAAGTTTTGAAGCAGACTACGAATTTGATGCCGTTATTTTGGATGATAGTCGAATTCCTGATCAAGAAGGATTAACGATAGAAGAACGATTAGAACGTTTTATCTATTTAAATCAGGAAGATGATGTCAAGGCAAAATATGTGGCCGGAAATAGAGTTTTGTAGGAAATTCATGTTGATTCTATGATGCGAAAAATATTTTATGTAAAAAAAGACCAAATATTGGTCTTTTTTTCTGCAAAAACTAGAAAAACGCACATTGACGAAAATGGGTAATACCTTTAGAATAGAAACGTGCTTGAAAATAGTACAAAATTAGTTTATTGAGGTTCATTTGAAAGAATGAGGAGGAAATTATGAAAAAGAGAATTTTGAGCGCATTACTTTGCGTGACAATGATCGCAAGCCTTGTAGTTGGTTGTGGTGCTCCTGCAGCTGCAGATACAACACCTGCCACAGAAGAAGGCCAGGCAACAGAAGCAGTTGCAGTAGAAGCAATTGCAGCAGAAAACATTAAAGTTGGTTTTGTACATGTATCTGATCCAAGTGATATGGGATACACATACAATCACGACCTTGGTACAAAAGCAATGCAGGAAGCATTAGGATTATCTGATGATCAGATTATCAACAAATTCAACGTACCAGAAGGTGCTGAATGTGATACTGCTTTAAGAGAACTTGTAGAAGCAGGTTGTAACATTATTTTTGCAACAAGTTTCGGTTTTGAAGATTATGTAAAAGAAGTTGCTGCAGAATATCCTGAAATCCAGTTCTGTCATGCAACAGGATACCAGGCAGCTGGTTCCGGTTTAAGCAACATGCATAACTATTTTGCTTCTATTTATGAAGCTCGTTACCTTGCTGGTATCGCAGCTGGTTTAAAAACAGAAACAAACAAACTTGGTTATGTAGCAGCTTTCCCATTTGCAGAAGTTATCTCCGGATACACAGCATTCTATAATGGTGCTAAAAGTGTAAATCCAGATGTAACAATGGAAATTATGTACACAAACTCTTGGAACGATCCTACAGTAGAAGCTCAGGTAGCAAAAGCTTTAATCGAAAAAGGATGTGACGTTGTTTCTCAGCACTCTGACTCTACAGCTCCTGCAACAACAGCAGAAGATAACGGAGTATGGCAGGTTGGTTACAACAATGATATGATTGAAGCTGCTCCAAATGCATCTTTAATCTCTGCTCGTATCAACTGGGGTATCTATGTAACAGAAGCAGTAGAAGCGGTAATCAATGGTGAAGTAATTCCAGCGGACTGGTGTAAAGGTCTTGCTGATGAAGCTGTTTACCTTTCTCCATTAAATGAAGCGATTGCAGCAGAAGGTACACAGGAAGCTATCGATAAAGCAGCAGAAGCTATTAAATCCGGAGAGCTTAAAGTATTTGCAGGTCCTTTAAAAGGTGTAAGCCCGGACGGAGCTGAAATTGAAGTTGCAGAAGGTGATTACTTCCATGAACAGGAAGAAGCATCTGCTCCATCATGGTGCTATATTGTTGAAGGATGTAGCGTAGCTGAATAATTCTTTCAGTGTTTCTATCTAGACAGATATAGTCCGGAAAAACAAAAAAGTATAAAATTAGAACCAGAGTCGCTAATCTGCGGCTCTGGTTTTGCTAAGTTTAATACACTTATGTTTGCAACTAAAATTTTTGGAGATAAACATAAGTGTATTGAAAACAACGATAAAGACCAAAATGAGTGTAATAGAAAAAATCACAAGCTTAGGAGGGAAAAACGTGAGTGAAGTAAACAATCTTGCCATAAAAATGGATAAAATCACAAAAACCTTCGGAAAAGTAGTTGCCAACAATAACGTAAACCTGGAATTAAGAGAGGGAGAAATACTGGCTCTTTTAGGGGAAAACGGATGTGGTAAGACAACACTTATGAATATGTTGTCTGGTATTTATTTTCCGGATCATGGTGATATTTATGTTCATGGAAAACAGGTAACTATCCGATCACCTAAAGATGCATTTCAGTTAGGAATTGGTATGATTCATCAGCATTTTAAGTTGGTGGATATTTTAACGGCAGCAGAGAATGTCGTATTGGGATTGGATGGTAAAACGACCATTAATCGTAAGAAAATTAATCAGGAAGTCTCAGAACTTGCTGCAAAGTATGGTTTTGAATTAGATCCGACTAAGAAAATCTACAATATGTCTGTATCTGAAAAACAGACTGTTGAAATTATTAAGGTATTATACCGTGGGGCAGATATCTTAATTTTGGATGAACCAACAGCAGTTTTGACACCACAGGAAACAGAAAAATTATTTAATGTTTTACGTAATATGAAGGCGGATGGAAAATCCATTATTATTATTACCCATAAGTTAAATGAAGTTATGTCTATTTCTGACCGTGTAGCGATTCTTCGTAAAGGGGAATATATCGGTGTGGTAGACACTGATAAAACATCACAGGCAGAATTAACAGAAAAAATGGTAGGTCGTCCCATTAGTTTGGAAATTAACCGTCCACAGGTGGAGAACAGACAGGAACGTCTCCATGTAGTTGACTTGACATGTTTAAATGGAGATGGTTTAAAAGCATTAAAAAATGTTTCTTTTAAGGCTTATGCGGGGGAAATTCTTGGTGTGGCAGGAATCGCCGGAAGCGGACAAAAGGAATTGTGTGAAGTATTGGCAGGAATTCATCCCGCAATAGGAGGAGCTGTACTTTATACAGCAGAAGAAAACGGAGAAGCGATTAAGGAACCGTTGCTTGGATTAAGTCCTGATCAGATTTCCAAAAAAGGTGTTTCCATGGCCTTTGTACCGGAAGATCGTTTGGGAATGGGTCTGGTAGCCAGCATGGATATGACTGATAATGTAATGCTAAGAAGCTATCGTGATAACAAAGGTATTTTTGTAGATAGAAAAGCACCGAAAGCACAAGCAGAGAGAATGATTACCGAATTGGAAATAGCAACTCCGGGTGTGGAAACTCCGGTAGGCCGTCTTTCCGGTGGTAATGTGCAGAAGGTTCTGTTAGGAAGGGAAATTGCTTGTGCACCAAAAGTATTAATTGTAGCTTATCCGGTACGAGGATTGGATATAAATTCCTCTTATCGTATTTATGATTTATTAAATGAACAGAAGAAAAAAGGAGTGGCGGTAATTTTCATCGGTGAAGATTTGGATGTATTGATGGGACTTTCCGACCGTTTAATGGTTCTTTGTGGTGGTGAAGTTAGTGGTATTGTAGACCCTAGAGAAGTAACCAAAGAAGAAGTGGGTCTTATGATGATTCATGTAGACAAAGAATGGAAGAAGAAATATAAAAAGAAGAAAAAAGAAAAAAAGGAACTTCAGATGCAACAGTCTGTAGAGAGTGATATGCAAACAGAGTCCTTGGGAAAGGAGGAAAACCATGAGTAGCCAGGTGAAAAAAGTGAAAGAACCATTGCTTCGTATGGCTAAGAGAGATGCCATTACTTCTAAGCAGGCATGGATTGTTCGTGGAATTGCCTTCCTGTTAGCCTTAGTGACCGGTGGCCTTTTGATTATGATTTTGGGAAATAATCCTTTAGCAGTTTATAAATCAATGGTGATTGGTGCATGGGGATCTAAGACCGTAATGAATGAAACGATTAAAATTACGGTACCATTATTGATTACTGCAATTGGGATTTCCATTGCTTTCCGTATGAAATTCTGGAATATTGGGGCAGAGGGACAAATATTAGTGGGAGCTGTAGCAGCCGGATTTTTCGGATTATTTACAGCACATATTTTTCCGAAAGTACCTTTGGTTATTTTAATGATGGTTTCTTCCCTTATTGCAGGGGGATTATATGGATTGATTCCGGCTCTTTTCAAATCCAAATGGGGAACGAATGAAACCTTATTTACTTTGATGTTAAACTACATTGCTTTGGCATTTATTAAATATTTGATGAATGGTCCTTGGAAAGCACCAGGTAGCAGTTTCCCTAAAATTGCGATGTTAGCCCAGGGTGCCAGACTTACTAAGGTGTTTGGTGTTCATTGGGGTTGGATTTTAGCTCTTGTTTTGGTTGTAGTTTCTCACATTTACTTTACCAAAACAAAACAGGGATATGAAATTGCGGTGGTAGGAGAAAGCACGAACACTGCCCATTATGCCGGTATTAAAGTAAGCAAGGTATATAATCGTACCATGTTTATTTCCGGAGCACTTTGTGGGTTAGTGGGTATGTTACAATTCGCCGGAGCAGATTATACTATTACGGAAGGAACAGCCGGTGGAGTAGGTTTTACAGCGATTACCGTTGCATGGCTTGCAAAAATGAATCCCTATGGAATGTTAGCAGTTGCTATATTTATTGCGATGCTGGAGAGAGGTTCCAATACCATTCAGACACAGTTTAAAATTCCGGCATCTGCGGCAGATGTATTAATCGGTATTATTTTATTCTTTATGTTAGGATGCGAATTCTTTATTAATTATCGCTTAATTCTTCGTGGAAAGGAGGAAGGACATGCTTAATGTATTAAGTAATCTTTTTATTGCTGCTGTATTGGCAGGAACGCCTCTTTTATTAGGAGCATTGGGTGAAATTTTAACAGAAAAAGCAGGGAACATGAACCTCGGTGTAGAAGGTATGATGTTCATGGGAGCCATTACCGGCCTGGTAAGCTCTTATTATTACGAGCAATTTGTGATGAAGGCAGGAGGGACACCAAGCGGTTTTGTTTCTGCATTGGTAGCGTTGATTGCTTCTTTTATAGCCGGAGCTTTTGGAGCGTTAATTTACAGTTTCTTAACCATTACCTTACGTGCGAATCAGAACGTAACAGGTCTTACTTTGACTATTTTTGGTACCGGTTTTGCAAATTTCTTCGGTGAGTTTTTTGCAGGAAAAGCAGGCGGTTATATTGCGGTAAGTGATGTAACTAAGAAAGCATTTTTGAAAGTAAATATTCCGCTATTGTCAGATTTGCCTGTCATTGGGAAATTATTATTCCAGTATAACTGGATGGTTTATTTTGCATTAGCAGTGGCAGCAATGCTGTTATGGTTTTTTGCAAAATCTCGTGTAGGTTTAAACCTTCGAGCAGTGGGAGAAAGCCCTGCCACAGCGGATGCAGCAGGAATTCCAATTGAAGCATATAAATATGGTGCAACGATTATCGGTGGTGGTATCTGTGGTATAGGTGGTATGTATATGAGTATGGTTACGACTTCCGGTGTATGGGTACATGGCTGTGTTGGTGGTTACGGATGGCTGGCAGTAGCGTTAGTTATTTTTGCTACCTGGTCACCATTAAGAGCTGTTTTGGTATCCGTAGTATTTGGTGGATTGACAGTTATGCGTATGTATATCAGCATTCCGGGACTTCCCACACAGATCTACGATATGATTCCTTATATTGCGACTATTTTAGTATTGGTATTTACCAGTATGCATGAAAATAAAGAACATGCACAGCCTAAGAGTTGTGGAATCAACTATTTCCGTGAGGAAAGATAAAGAAAAAGTATTTTTTAAAATAAGAAAAAATAAACAGAAAGATTGTGGAAAAATTCTGTTTTACAAAGGAGAATCTCTATGGAAACAATGTTTTTTGGGACTATTTGGTCCATTTTACCTCCCATCATTGCTATTGTATTGGCATTGATTACAAAGGAAGTATATAGCTCCCTGTTTATCGGGGTAGCGGTAGGTGCATTAATGGTAGGAGGTTTTGATTTGTGGGCTTCCTTTAATGCATTTTTTGACATCATGAAAGAAAGTATGAACCTTAATATTTTGATTTTCGATATTTTATTGGGAATGATTATTGTATTAATGACAAAATCCGGAGGTTCTGCAGCCTATGGTAAGTGGGCAGGAGAAAAAATCAAATCCAAGAAAGCCTCTTTATTAGCAACAATGGGACTTGGCGTTTTAATTTTCGTAGACGATTATTTTAACTGTTTGACAGTAGGTTCTGTTATGAGACCGGTTACTGACAGACATAAAGTATCAAGATCTAAGTTAGCGTATATTATTGATGCTACTGCAGCACCAATTTGTATTATTGCACCAATTTCCAGTTGGGCAGCAGCTGTTAACTCTTATGTACCGGAGGATGCGGGAATTACAGGGTTCCAGATGTTTTTAAGAACGATTCCATATAACTTATATGCATTGTTAACTATTTTTATGGTTTTCTATATTATCATTAGAGGCTTTGATTTTGGTTTGATGAAAAAGCATGAAATGAATGCAGAAAACGGTGATTTGTTTAGTGGTGCAAAAGATGAATTTGACAAAGTAGAACAGGAAAAGGGAAACAAAAACGGAAAAGTTATGGATTTGGTACTTCCTGTTGCTATGTTAATCGTATCTGCCGTTGGAGCTATGATCTATACAGGTTACTTAGATGGCGCAACAGATATTATCACTGCGTTCTCTAGCTGTGATGCAGAAACAAGTTTGATTTTCTCTACTTTTGTTACTATTTTATTTACCGGTATTTTATATCTTCCAAGAAAAGTGATTACTTTTAAAGGCTTTATGGAAAGTCTTCCGGAAGGATTTAAATTAATGGTACCGGCAGTTATTATTTTGATTTTTGCTTGGTCATTAAAGGGAGTTGGCGATGCGTTAGGAATTGCCGTCTTTGTAGAAGGTATTGTAGGTGCTAATGCTTCTGCCAGTGTAGTAATTCCGGCAGTGATGTTTGCAGTAGCAATTTTCCTTGCGTTCTCTACAGGAACCAGTTGGGGAACTTTTGCTATTTTGGTACCAATTGTAGTAGCAATGTTTGGTAGCGCAGCCAATATGGAAATGATGATTATCTCCGTATCCGCGGTATTAGCAGGAGCAGTTTGTGGAGACCATATTTCTCCGATTTCTGATACTACTGTTATGTCCTCTGCAGGAGCGCAGTGTAATCATATTAATCACGTATCCACACAGATGCAGTATGCCCTTCCTGTGGCAGCAGTTTGTATCGTAGGATACTTGATTGCAGGTATTGTACAAAACTGGTTAGTAGCATTAGGTGCCAGTCTTGTGATTATGGTGGTAATGTTAGAAGTAATCAGAAGCAAAGCGATGAAAAAATAAGCATTATTTTTAGATTAAGAACAAGCTACAATAAGTACGATTCAAAAAACACTTAAAGGCTTGTTGTGATAAAATTATAGATTTATATATAATTTAGATATTGAGGCAAGTGATATGAAGAATCAGAAAAAAATAATTCAAGTGCCTTATATAGATCAAAGTGTAAAATATCCAACTGGCTGTGAAAGCGTATCCACAGTTATGTTATTACAGTATTTAGGGTATGAAATTACAGTAGATGAATTTATCGAAACTTATTTGGAAAAGAAGGATTTTGAGATAAAAGAGGGTCAGCTTTACGGAGCTGACCCAAATCTATACTTCTGTGGAAGTCCTTATGATAAGGATTCCTTTGGATGTTATGCACCGGTGATTTGTAAGGCTTTAGAAAAAGCGATTGGAACAGAATATGAAGTAATGAATGAAACAGATACTTCTATGGAAACATTAATACAAAATTATCTGGATGCAGATATGCCTGTTATTTTTTGGGCATGTATCAACATGAGAGAACCCATAGTTGGACCGTCTTGGAAATTGTTGGATACTGCAGAAGAATTTACTTGGATATCTAATGAGCATTGTATGCTTTTGGTAGGATACGATGAAGAAGGATATTATTTTAATGATCCTCATGAAAATAGAGGCTTAATTCGTTACGAAAAAGAATTATTAATCAATCGCCATGCTGCACAGTACAATATGGCAGTAGCAGTGAAAAAAAGATAACTAAAATAAAAAACACAAGGATTATCAGTTCCTTGTGTTTTTATTTTAGTTACCATTTTAAATTAATTCAACATTGCAAGAATGGCTGTTTTAGGTTTCGCACCCATAGACTGAGTTACTACTTGTCCATCTTTGAATACGATTAAAGTTGGAATACTCATTACTCTGAATTTTGCTGCCAATTCAGGTTCGTCATCAACATTTACTTTACAAACCTTTACATCGCTTCTTTCCTCTGCAATTTGATCAATGATGGGACCAATCATTTTACAGGGGCCACACCAGCTAGCCCAAAAATCTACTAATACAGTTTGCGATGCTTCTAATACTTCTGTTTGAAAATTATCTTTTGTTATTTTTAATGCTGCCATAATCTGTTACCTCCTAAAAATATGGTAGAAAATCAAAAGATCTTCTGCATCTATGGTAATGATAACCAAAGATGTCTATATCATACCTTATTATAGTTTGTTTATAAATAAATTTTACAAAAATTTAAGAAATAAGTGGAATTATCTGTGAGATTTTACTCTTGTAGATTGCTGAAGTAAGAGTATACTTCAAAAGTGGAAATGAAAACAGAATGAAGAAAGAAGGAATAAAATGAATACATTATTATCGATATCCATTGCGCTTTTAGCAGGATTGATTATGACTCGTATTTTTAAACCGTTTAAATTACCGGCAGTAACTGCATATTTAATTGCAGGAGTATTGATTGGTCCCTATTTTATGGGAGCTTTGGGAATTAACAGTTTAGGATTTAATACAATGGAGCAGGTAGCCGGCTTGGGATTGATTTCTCAGATTGCTTTAGGATTTATTGCTTTTTCTATCGGTAGTGAATTTAAGATGGAAGAATTAAAGCATATCGGTAAACAGGCTTTTGTGATTGGTATTTTTCAGGCTTTGGCGGCAACTTTTTGCGTAGATATGGCATTGTTGGCTGTTCATTTACTAATGCCGGATAAATTATCTATGGCACAGCTTCTTACCTTAGGTGCTATTGCAACAGCGACTGCACCGGCAGCAACTTTAATGGTAGTTCGCCAGTATAAGGCAAAAGGACCTCTGACTAATTTGTTACTTCCTATTGTTGCTTTAGATGATGCTGTTGGTTTAATTATATTTGCTGTTTGTTTTGGGATTTCCAAAACATTAGTTAGTGGAACTGTGGATATCATTTCTATTATCGTTAATCCTATTGTTGAGATTGTGTGTTCTTTAGCATTAGGGGCAGTTATGGGATGGATTTTAACAAAATTGGAAACTTTGTTTAATTCCAATACCAATCGTTTAAACATGACCATAGCGTTAGTGGCATTTGCAACTGCGTTATCATCTTTGAAATTTGAAATTGGTGCTGTACATATTGGATTTTCATCTCTTTTAGTATGTATGATGTTGGGAACCATTTTTTGTAACATTTGTCCTTTGGCGGATGACTTGATGGCAGCCAGCGATAAATGGACATCGCCACTTTTTGCATTATTTTTTGTAGTCAGTGGTGCAGAATTGGAGTTAGAAGTATTTTCCGATGTAGCTATTGTAGGGATTGGCTTAGTATATATTATTTTCCGTTGTGTAGGTAAATATTTTGGTACTTTTGCCAGTGCAAAAGCTACTAAGTGTGATGAGAACACTTGTAAATATTTGGGTATTACTCTTTTCCCACAGGCAGGTGTTGCACTGGGAATGTGTTCTACAGCGATGCAGTTAGGGGAACAGGGAAATTTAATTCGTAACATTACACTTTTTGCTGTTTTAGTATATGAAATTTTTGGTCCTCTTCTTACAAAATGGGCTCTTACAAAAGCTGGAGATATCAAACCTATGTCCGATGAAGTTAAGAATCGTCGTCAGCATAAGTTAGATAAAGCAAAAAAAGCATAAGCGAAGAAGAAAAGTATGACACCATTTTTGAAATAACGGAATATGCTATTAAAAAAGGTATTTTTTATGGCAGTAAATCATATTTCAAATGCAATGATTGAAGAAATTTCACAGGAAAGAAATAATACATTGGTTACAGCAGTGTATCGGGATGAAAAAAATAACCGAAGAGAAGAACAAAGAATTCGTATGGTGGTAGGACCGGCGACTGTTGTGGTAAACAGTAATGGATTGCGAGGAAATGCCGGTGATTTAAAAATAGGAATGGTAGTAAATGCGATTCTTTCCAATAATTCTACCAGGAGTATTCCGCCGCAAGCAGAAGCTTTTTTGGTAGAAATTATAGAGAATGTACAGGGAAATAGTACAACGGTGGGAAGAATTGTGGACATCGATAGAATGGGAAGAAATTTTACAACTATCAGCGATGGAAACTTTACTTCGATTATTCGTTTCAATGTACCACAGAATATTCCCATTACAAATCGTATGGGAAGAGGGATGGAATTCACAGGTTTGATTCCGGGGATGCGTGTGGAGGTTCGTCATGGAAACTTTATGACAGCCAGTATTCCACCACAAACCACGGCTTTAGAGATTAAGGTGTTGTAAGAAATAAATATTAAAACAAAGACAAACGCTTCGGTTTAAGGCCGGGGCGTTTATTGATTGAGGACGCAGGTATAGAATTCATGTTAGTTGTTATTTATCTTACCTGTTAATAAATTTTTAAGAAATAAATTAGCACTCACCTATTGCGAGTGCTAACAAAAGGTGCTATAAAGTTCTTAGAACATAATTCTGGTGTTGAAACTTGTATAGAAGTAAGTTCTTAGTGAAAACTTATTATTACTATAGTATGAAAGTTATCAGCAGCCAAACAAAACGAGGAGGTAAGTATTATGAATATTTCAAAATTTACACAAAAATCCATGCAGGCAGTGGAACGATGTGAGAAGCTTGCCTATGAATATGGAAATCAGGAAATCGAGCAGGAACATTTAATGGTTGCACTTCTGAATTTAGAAGATAGCCTGATTTTAAAATTAATTGAGAAAATGGAGATTCACAAAGAACATTTTGTGAACCGCTGTGAACAGGCTTTAAATAAGAGAGTAAAAGTGCAAGGCGGACAAATTTATGTAGGAAAAGATTTAAACAAGGTTTTGATCAGTGCTGAAGATGAAGCAAAACAGATGGGAGATGAATATGTTTCTGTAGAGCATTTGTTTTTAGCGATGTTGAAATATCCGAACCGGGAAATAAAAGAAATTTTTAGAGAATATGGTATTAATAGGGAACGATTTTTACAGGCATTATCTACAGTTAGAGGAAATCAGAGAGTGACCAGTGATAATCCGGAAGCAACCTATGATACTTTGGAAAAATATGGTCAGGATTTGGTAGAAAAAGCAAAAAATCAGAAACTGGATCCGGTCATTGGAAGAGATGCTGAAATCCGTAATTTGATTCGTATTTTATCCAGAAAAACAAAAAACAACCCAGTGTTAATTGGAGAACCGGGAGTAGGTAAAACGGCAGTAGTAGAAGGATTAGCACAGAGAATTGTCCGCGGTGATGTTCCCGGTGGACTGAAGGATAAGAAGATTTTTGCCTTAGATATGGGCGCCCTGGTGGCAGGAGCTAAATATCGTGGGGAATTTGAAGAACGTTTAAAAGCTGTTTTAGAAGATGTGAAAAACAGTGATGGTCAGATTCTGTTATTCATTGATGAACTTCATACCATTGTGGGAGCAGGTAAAACCGATGGAGCCCTGGATGCAGGTAATATGTTAAAGCCAATGCTGGCCAGAGGAGAACTTCACTGTATCGGTGCTACTACCTTAGATGAATATCGCCAGTACATTGAAAAGGACCCTGCTTTAGAGAGAAGATTTCAGCCGGTGATGGTGGAAGAACCTACGGTAGAAGATGCTATTTCTATCTTAAGAGGATTAAAAGAACGTTATGAAGTATATCATGGTGTAAAAATCATGGATAATGCTTTAGTAAGTGCAGCAGTACTTTCCAATCGCTATATTTCCGATCGATTTTTACCGGATAAGGCTATTGACTTAGTAGATGAAGCCTGTGCTTTGATTAAAACAGAATTAGATTCCATGCCGACAGAAGTGGATGAATTGAGACGTCGTATGATGCAGATGGAGATTGAAGAAGCGGCATTGAAAAAAGAAGACGACAGATTAAGTATGGAAAGACTGGCTAATTTACAGAAGGAATTAGCAGAAGTAAAGGAAGAATTTCATAATCGTTCTGCCCAGTGGGAAAACGAAAAGAAAAGTGTAGAAAATCTCTCTCATTTACGAGAAGAAATTGAAGATATGAATGCCAAGATTCAGATTGCCCAGAGAGAGGGTGATTATGAAAAGGCAGCAGAGTTAAGCTATGGAAAACTTCCGGAATTGAAAAAGCAATTGGAAATGGAAGAAGAAAAGGTAAAAAGTGCCAACTTCTCTTTAGTTCATGAGAGTGTATCGGAAGAAGAAATCGGTAAGATTGTCTCTCGTTGGACAGGAATTCCGGTAAGTAAGTTAACCGAAAGTGAGAGAAATAAAACTTTGCACTTGGATGAAGAGCTTCACAAACGTGTGATTGGACAGGAAGAGGGAGTAACTTTGGTATCGGAAGCTATTATTCGTTCCAAAGCCGGTATTAAGGATCCAACCAAGCCTATTGGTTCTTTTCTATTCTTGGGCCCTACAGGTGTGGGAAAAACAGAACTTGCCAAAACTTTAGCAGAGTCTATGTTTGATGATGAATCCAACATGGTTCGTATCGATATGAGTGAGTATATGGAAAAGCATTCTGTATCCAGATTGATTGGAGCACCTCCGGGGTATGTGGGATATGATGAAGGAGGACAGCTGACAGAAGCGGTGAGAAGAAAACCATATGCTGTAGTACTGTTTGATGAAATCGAAAAAGCCCATCCGGATGTATTCAATGTTCTTTTACAGGTATTGGATGATGGTAGAATCACAGATTCCCAGGGGCGAACTGTAGATTTTAAAAACACCATTTTAATCATGACATCTAATATTGGATCTTCTTATCTGTTAGATGGGATTGCAGAAGACGGAACCATTGAAGAGCAGGCAAGAGAATCCGTTATGGGTGATTTAAGAATGCATTTCAGACCGGAATTTTTAAATCGTCTGGATGAAACCATTCTTTTTAAACCATTGAGCAAAAAGGATATTGGAAATATTATTCATCTTCTTGTAAAAGATATCAATGCAAGATTGGCAGATAGAGAATTGGCAATTGAAATTACATCGGAGGCAGAAAAATATATCGTAGAAGAAGGCTATGATCCGGTATATGGAGCTAGACCTTTGAAACGATTTGTTCAAAAGCATGTGGAAACTTTGGCTGCAAAACTAATTTTAGCGGATCAGGTGAAACCGAAGGATGTGATAGTGATAGATCTTGATGAAGCAGGAGAAGGGTTGGTTGCCAAAGTAGGAATGTAGTGAAGCTTTGTTAGAAGGAATGAATTTTTGATGTTGTTATATATTTAAAAGGAAAGTTAAAAAAGATAAAAAATAGTGGGACTGAAAAACAGCCCCACTATTTTTTTCGTAAGAATCAGTATCATTGAATTTTTATCTCATTTTATAAAATAGAAATAGAAATTTGGTATTGTTTTTGTTCACCGGCCCCTAAAACCTGAATATCACGTTTGGAAGCAAAGTGGTCGTCTTCATCATCAAAAATACCGGAGCCATTCCAAGGTTCCAAACATACTAAAGGAGCATTTCCACCAATAGGGCTCCAAATGCCGATAGAAGCAAAATCAGGATAATCCATGTGAATTCCTTTTCCGGTAGCGGGATTTTTTAGGGAAATCCCATGGGAATTGGTATGATAAAAATAAAGAGCATCCTGATCAAAGATTTCAGGATAGAGAGCCACGATACGTCCAGGTTCGCCATGTTTTGCTTTCATTTTAGAAGAAAAACAAAGATTTTCCAAATCATATACATAGGATTCCAGGGTTTCATCGCAATCAAATTCTAAGATATAATCTTGTAGAGTTTCTCCTTCAAAGAGAGGGCAATTGAATCCCGGATGAGCACCAATGTGGTAAATCATCTCTTTGTTATCCTTATTATATACATCATAAGTCATGATGAGTTTTGCACCTTGTAATTCATAAGTAAGACGAAGTTCAAAGGAGAAAGGATAACTTTCCTTTGTGGCTTCGTTATCAGAAAAAGAGAACACAACTTTGTTTTCACTTTGTTCCAACACGATAAATTCAGAATCTTTACAAAAACCATGTCTGTCCATAGTGTATTCGTTTCCATTAATTATGGTTTTGCCATCTCTGACATTTCCGATAGAAGGAAACAACAGCGGTGAAGAACGAAACCAGTATTCCGGGTTGGAGTTCCAGATATATTCCTTACCCGTAGGATCACAGTAGGATTTTAATTCTGCGCCCATAGTATCGATTTGGGCTGTATAATTTTGATTGGTAATACTTATTCTCATAAGTTTCTTCCTTTCTGCCATGTATTTTAATTCTCATTTGTATCTATATATAACTAGTTGAAAATAGTCACTATCAATCAGTATATAGGAAATTTCATAAGAATTCCACTTAATTCATGAAGAAAAAACAGTTTTCTGATACAAAATGAAGGAATATAAAATTTATACAAAAAAAGATATGAAAAACACCAAAAACACCAAAAATTCCACATATTCTTTGACTTTGTTTGGGGAAAATGCTAAAATCTATATAACTGTAAAAATGATATTGTGTATGTTTATGTCATTTTTTACCTATAATTTAAGTTTAAGGAGGATAAGAATTATGCCAATTGTACCATTGAGACCTATTTTAGAAGCGACAGAAAAGTATAACTATGCACAGGGTGCATTTAATGTAAATGCTGTTGCTCAGGCGAAGGCTGTGATTGAAGTTCATGAAATGTTCCGTTCTGCAGCTATTATTCAGGGAGCTGATTTAGCAAATGCCTTTATGGGAGGACGTACAGATTTTGCTAACGGAACCTTAGAAGACAAAAAAATCGGTGCAAATAATATTGCTAATGCAGTAAGAAAATATGGTGAAAAGAGTCCTATTCCGATTGCATTGCATTTAGACCATGGTAAGAGCATCGAAGCTTGTTTGGCAGCTATGGATGGAGGATATACCTCTGTTATGATTGATGGTTCTCATTTACCATTTGAAGAAAACATCGAACTTACCCGTGAAGTTGTAAAACTGGCTCATCCAAGAGGTGTAAGTGTAGAAGGTGAATTAGGAGTTTTAGCAGGTGTAGAAGATCATGTATTCTCCGAAACATCTACCTATACAAATCCTATGGATGCAGTGGAATTTGTAAGAAAGACAGGTTGTGATGCGTTAGCAATCAGTTATGGAACAAAACACGGTGCAAATAAAGGAGCCGGTGCAAAAATCCGTAAAGAAATTGCTATTGCGACAAAAGAGTGTTTACGCCATGAAGGCTTATTCTGTGCCTTGGTTTCTCATGGTTCTTCTACAGTACCACAGTATATTGTAAAGGAAATTAATGAATTAGGCGGAACCATTACAAATGCGCATGGTATTTCCAAAGAACAGTTAAAAGAAGTTTCTAAATTAGGAATCGCTAAAATTAACGTTGATACAGATATTCGTCTTGCAGTTACAAGAAACCTGCGTGAATTATTCTGGTATAATCCTGAATTAAAAACACATGACAGCCTTGTTCCAATTTGGAAATTATTAGAAAGCAAAACTGCTGATTTCGATCCACGTGTATTCTTACCACCAATTATGGATACTGTTATGTATGGTAACATTCCAAATGAAGATGTAGCATTAATTATTGATGCGGTGGAAAGAGGAGTAAAAGAAGCGGTAGGAACTTTAATTGTGGAATTTGATTCCTTTGGTAAAGCTCCTCTTGTAGAAGCAATTTCCTTAGATGAAATGGCAGAACGTTATAAGAAAGCAGGCATTTAATATCTATTCAGAGCTAAGCGAATTATCGAGCTTGCTTTTAATAGTTACGAAGTGAATATAAAGGAGAGAAAAAATGGGTGTGAATATTTTAGTTGCTCATGGTGGCGGTCCGACTGCGGTAATTAATACTTCCTTACAAGGGGTAGTAGAAGGTGCCCGTGCCAGTGGAAAAGTGGATAAAATTTATGCAGCCAGATTTGGAGCAGAAGGAATCTTAAAAGGTGACTTGATTGATTTGACAGATGTTCCTGCATCTACGATTGCGAAATTGGCACATACACCGGCATCTGCAATCGGTTCCTGTCGAAGAAAGCTTACAGATGCAGATTATCCTACGGTAATTGAAACTTTGAAAAAATTTGAAATCGGCTGTTTCTTTTACAATGGTGGAAATGATTCCATGGATACTTGCAATAAAGTGAGTAAGCTTGCACAGGCAGAAGGTTTAGATGTAAAAGTAATCGGAATTCCAAAAACCATGGATAATGATTTGGATATTACAGATCACTGTCCGGGATTTGGTTCTGCAGCCAGATATGCGGCGGAAGCATCCTGTGAATTAGCATTAGATGCCTCCGGTTTACCAATTCATGTGGTAGTGCTTGAGTTAATGGGTAGAAATGCCGGATGGGTAACAGCGGCTTCTGCATTAGCAGCTCGTGCTACTAATTGTGAAGTTTTAACTTATTTACCGGAAATATTGGTAGATGAAGATAAAATGCTGGCAGATATTGAAAAAGCTTGGGCAAAAGGAAAAGGTTTGTTAGTGACTGTTTCTGAAGGAATTTGTGGATTAGATGGAAAACCATTGGCATCCACCGGTATTGTGGACGGATTCGGACATATGATTCCCGGAGGAACCGCACAGCATGTGACAGACAATATTATTCAAAAATTAAATATTAAATCCAGAGCAGAAAAACCGGGATTATTAGGAAGAGCTGCCATTCCTTATGCATCTCGCACTGACCAGATGGAAGCTTATGCAGTAGGAAAATATGCCGTGGAAGCAGCGCTGAGAGGGGAAAGTGATTTTATGGTTGCCATTGATGCCCATAGAGGAAAAGAATATTCCTTTGATCTTTTCTTAGCGCCATTAAGCAAGGTTGCAAATGTAGAGAAGAAATTCCCATTGGAATGGATTGTAGAAGGAAATAAAATTGATGATCGTTTCTTCGATTATGCAATGCCATTGATGATGGATCGTGTTCCTGATTATGCAATTTTGCGATAAGGAGAGAGTAGAAAATGAAACATATATTTTTAAACTTGAAACGTTTTGATGTACCTACAGAATTAGGTGGTGTTAATCGTATCGCTGCGTTAAATGAATGGGGAACTTTTATTGTTAAAAATACACAGGAAGCATTAAAGAAATATGATTCTGAAAAAGTAGAATTTGTACAGTATTTTCCGGAAGCTCACTTGTTAAATGCGGTAGCTGCAAGATGTGAAGACAGTCCCGTAAAAGTAGGTTGCCAGAGCGTTTATCGTATGAACACTGCAGTAGGTGGTAATTTTGGAGCTTTCACTACCAATCGTCCGGTTTCTGCTATGAAAGCTATGGACGTGAACTACACCATTATTGGTCATTGTGAAGAACGTAATGATAAAGTGGGTATTTTAGCAGAAGCTGGTGTTACAGATACCAAAGCAATCAATAGAATTCTGAATCAGGAAATTAAATTAGCAGTGGAAAATGGAATGAAAGTTCTTTATTGCATTGGTGAAAAAGATACAGAATTAGAAAATTGGGATGAAGTATTGAGAGAACAGTTGGAAATCGGTTTAGACGGCGTTGATAAATCTCAGGTTGTCATCGGTTATGAACCAATTTGGTCTATCGGACCCGGCAAGACACCTGCAGGAAAAGACTATATTACTAAGGTTGCTCGTTTTGTCAAAGAAGTGACAGGAGGAATTGATGTAGTATACGGCGGTGGCTTAAAAGTAGACAATGCAGAAATGCTGGCATCTATTGAAGAGATCGATGGTGGTTTAATTGCATTAACACGCTTCCAGGGAGAAATCGGATTTTATCCTGAAGAATATGTAGAAATAATCAGCACCTATTTAGGTGAGTAAGGAGATTAGTATGAAACTAGATTTTGAATATGGCCATGGTCTTATGAGTGCCAATTTGCCGGATAACACAGATGTTTTTATTCCGGGCAAGACAGTTCCGGATCCGGAATGCTTACCTCAGGATTGGGACAGTTTATATCAGGCGACATTAGATTCTATTCGTAATCCTTATGGAATGCCTGCATTAAAAGAATTAGCAGCACCCGGGAAAACAGTAGTGTTTGTCATTCCTGATATTGTAAAAGGTGGTTGTCAGCCAACTGCTCATAGAAAAGTTTCTATCCGTGCCTGTTTAGATGAATTATATGCAGGTGGAGTGGAGAAAAAAGATATCTTATTCATGTTCTCTAACGGATTACATCCACGTGCAACCGTAGGGGAAATGAAACAGATTTTAGGAGAAGAGTTGTTCAATGAATTCTATTGGACCAACCAGATTACTTCTCACGATTCTGAAGATCCGGATCATATGGTAGATCTTGGAGTTACAGATCGTGGTGATCCTGTTTTAATGAATAAGTATGTATTTGATTGTGATATTCCGATTTTAATTGGACATACACAAGGAAATCCATATGGTGGATATTCCGGCGGATACAAACATTGTTCTACCGGTATTACACATTGGAGAAGTATTGCATCTCATCATGTGCCTAAAGTTATGCATCGTGGTGATTTTACTCCGGTTTCAGGTAAGAGTTTGATGAGAACAAAATTTGATGAAATCGGTATGCATATGGAAGAAAAAATGGGTCATCCATTCTTCTGTTGTGATGCGGTATTAGATACATATTCTCGTCAGATTGCTATTTTTTCCGGTTATGCAAAAGTGATGCAGCCATTAAGCTGGGAAGTAGCAAATAAACGTACTTACGTTCCTTTTGCAGAAGAAAAATACGATGTTATGGTATTTGGTATGCCTCAGGACTTCCACTATGGAGTTGGTATGGGGACAAACCCGATTCAGATGATGCAGGCATTATCTGCACAGGTAATTCGTCATAAGAGAGTTATGAAGGAAAACTGTGTTATTATTTGTTCTTCTATTTGTAACGGATATTTCCATGATGAACGTTGGCCTTATGCAAGAGAATTATATGATATGTTCCAGCATGACTTTATGCAGACGTTACCGGATATGGACCGTTATGGTGAATATTTTGCAACTCGTGAAGATTATATTCGTAAATATCGTTTTGCAAATGCATTCCATCCATTCCATGCATTTTCTATGATGAGCTGTGGTCACATTGCAGAAATGAATACATCCGCAATTTATATTGTTGGAGCTCAGGAGCCGGGAATTGCAAGAGGTATGGGATTAAAAACACGTGCTACTATTGAAGAAGCATTGGAAGATGCTAAGAAGAAATATGTAGGAGCAAATCCTAAGATTTTAGCATTGCCACAGACCTTTAAAGTTGGAGCAGTTCATCTTTGTATGAAAGATGATGATCTTTCTAACGTATAAGAGGAGATATTTTTGATCTTATTTATTTAAATAAAAATAGGAAAGGAAGGTAACAAATGAATAAGAATGCAACAAGCAAGATTCCCAAAAAAGTATGGCTTCTGATTTCCTTGGCAGTAGCTATGGTTTTGTGGACATTGCTATCCATCAATCCTAAAACTGCGCGAAGCTTTCCAAATGTCATCGTAGTAATCAAAGCAATCAAAACTATGATTAGTCGTGGTGTATTTTGGCAGGATATTTCCAGTAGTTTAATTTCTGTAACAGCTGGTTTTGCTATTGGTTTTATTTTATCTTTACCAACAGCGATTTTAATGGCATGGTATTTGCCGGTGAGAAATATTATTGAACCATGGATTCAGTTTATTCGTAATATTCCACCGTTGGCATATGTACCGTTAATCGTACTTTCTGCCGGTGTTGGTAGAAAACCACAGATTATCGTTATTACCATTGCAACATTCTTAATTATGACCGTAACTATTTACCAGGGTGTTTTGAATGTGGACGAAACATTGATTAAAGCAGCAAGAGTTTTAGGAGCAACAGACAAAGACATTTTCTTAAAGGTTATTGCTCCGGCTACTTTACCATTTATTATTACTGCAGTTCGTTTAGGTTCTTCTACAGCGTTAACAACATTGATTGCTGCGGAATCTACAGGAGCGGTTGCAGGTCTCGGTATGAGAATTCGTTCTTTGAATAACAGTTTTGAATCAGAACCAATGTTACTTTACATTATTATCATTGGTATTATTGGTATGTTAGTAGAAAAATTTGTTAAGTACATTGAAAGGAGATTCACAGGATGGCAGGAGAAGAGAGACGCGTAAAAGTTAAAATTGATAATGTCAGAAGAGTGTTTAATACCAGAAATGGCGAAATGATAGCGTTAAATGGTGTAAGTCTTGATATTATGGAAAATGAATTTATTTGTGTAGTAGGTCCTTCCGGATGTGGGAAATCTACACTTTTAAATATTATTGCAGGTTTGTTGGAACCATCCTCAGGTAAAGTTTACTGTGATGGCAAAGAAGTTATGGGTACCGGTACAGAACGAGGTGTGGTATTCCAGCAATATGCGTTATTCCCTTGGATGACAGTTTTGAAAAACGTTATGTTTGGTCTTAACTTAAAAGGAATCAAAGGGAAAGAAGCAGAAGAAATTGCTATGAAATACATCAAAATGGTTCAGTTGGAAGATTTCGTAAATCATTATCCAAAGGAATTATCCGGTGGTATGAAGCAGCGTGTGGCAATCGCAAGAGCTTATGCTGTAAATCCGGAAGTTCTTTTAATGGACGAACCATTTGGTGCTTTGGATGCTCAGACTAGAACACAGCTTCAGACAGAGTTGTTAGAAACATGGGAAAAAGAAAGAAAAACATGTTTCTTTATTACTCACGACGTAGAGGAAGCAATTATTTTAGCACAGAAAGTAATTATTATGAGTGCAAGACCGGGACGAATTAAAGAAATCGTAGATATTAATATTCCTTATCCTCGTACTCAGGAAACTAAGATGACACCGGAATTCTTGGAATTAAAAAATCATATTTGGGGTCAGGTATATCAAGAATATCTTGAAGTTCGTAAATAGTTCGATTATAATGATGAGTGTACTTAGCCGTTTCAGTCTAAAACGGTACAAATAATCAATATCTACAAGGAGGAAAGATATGAAAAAGAGATTATTGAGTTTATTAATGGTTGCAGCTATGGCAGCTACCATGTTAGTTGGTTGTGGTGGAGCAACAGAAGAAGCAGCTCCAGAAGCTCCGGCAGTAACAGAAGAAGTGGTAGCAGAAGCACCGGCAGAAGAAGCAGCTCCAGCAGTTGATCCTGTGGAATTAAACATTGCTTACATGCCTAACTATGGTAGCCTTTGGTCTATCACAAATGCAATCGAACAGGGATACTTAGCAGAAGAAGGTATCACAGTTAACTTAGTTGAATTCGCTGATGGTCCTACAATTATTGCCGCTATGGAAGGTGGAAGCATTGATATGGGTTACATTGGACAGGGTGCTCATAAGCTTTGTATCAATGGTAAAGCTACCATTTTTGCATTATCCCACATTTCTAATGGTGATATGTTAATCGGTGGTCCTGGTATTGCATCTGTAGAAGATTTAGCAGGTAAAAAAGTTGCTTACTCTTCCGGTACATCCAGTGAAGATATTCTTGTAAAATCCTTAGAAAAAGCAGGAATGTCCATGAGCGACATTACAGCAGTAGACATGGACGCAACAGGTATCGTATCCGCTATGGTATCCGGTGGTGTTGATGCAGCAGCTACATGGTCTCCAAACAGCTTAAAAATCTTAGAAGAAGTTGCAGACGCTACAAAATTAACTGACAATATGACATTCTCTGATGAAACAGTTTCTTTAGCAAGCTGGATCGTAATGCCTGCATACGCAGAAGCAAACAGAGACGTATTAGTAAGATTTACAAGAGCATTATTCAAAGCTATGGACTACGCAGCAACAGATAATCAGCAGGCTACAGCAGCATTAGTTGCAAAACAGATTGCTGGTGATGAAGCAGCAGTTTACGAACAGCGTGGAGATGCTCAGTGGTTAACAGGTAAAGAAGTTGCAGCAGGCGCTTCTGACGGAACTGTGGAAGGCTACTATGAATTACAGAAACAGGCATTTATCGCAGCAGGTGCAGTAGAAGTTGACCCTGCAATTGCAGATTATGTAATGTTAGACTTAATGGTAGAAGCTGGCGAATACTAAAATGAAGAACAACTTCCGATGAAACGGTAGTTAGGAACTAATAGGGCTGCCTTATGGCAGTCCTATTGTTTTAAAAAAACAAATTAGAGAAAGAGGGAAGAATTATGCATCACGATTATTATTATTACAACAAAGAAGAATTATTAAGAAATCCTAAGATTCCATTAATTGTGATGGAAGATAAACCGACTGTTTTTCAGGCGATTGCCCGTGAAATGGCAGATTTTATCAAAGAAAAAAATGAAAAAGGAGAAACCACAGTATTCATTTGTCCTGTAGGACCTATTGGACAGTATCCTTACTTTGTAGATATGGTAAATAATGAAAATATTAATTTGAATAACTGTTGGTTTATTAATATGGATGAATATCTTGGAGATGATATGGAATGGATTGCAATAGATCATCCATTAAGCTTCCGAGGATTTATGGAACGTACTGTTTATTCCAAAATCAAACCGGAATTAAATGTACCTGAAGATCACAGAGTATTCCCTGATCCTAATAATTTAGATTACATTCCTAATTTGATTGAAAAGTTAGGTGGAGTAGATATTTGCTTTGGTGGAATCGGCATTAATGGACATTTAGCATTTAATGAAGCTGATGCAAGTAAGACTTGTGAAGAATTTAAACAGTTAAAAACTCGTATGCTCCCGGTTTCTCCGGAAACACGCGCGACAAATGCCATTGGAGATTTTGGCGGACGTTTGGAAGATATGCCGACACATTGTGTTACCATTGGTTTTAATGAAATTTATAATGCAAGAAAAATTCGTTTGGGTATTTTCCGTGATTGGCATAGAGCAGTAGCCAGAAGAGCCGGTTATGGTGAAATGACCGCAGATTTCCCTGTTTCTATGATAGCAGATCATCCGGATGCATTAATTCGTATGACAGAATTTGTTGCAAATTTAGAAGATTAAGCTATAAGAATTTATTATATATTATTAATGGGAGAGAAAAAATGGCAAAGACTTATATTGTTAATGGCCAGGTGTACATTGACCGAAAGTTTGAAAATAAAGTGGTTTGTATCGAAGATGGTAAACTTCATTTGGTAGAGAAAGCAGGAAATGATGGGGAAGTTTTTGATGCTACAGGTTTAAAGGTGGTTCCGGGATTTATTGATACACACACTCATGGGGCAGTAGGTGTAGATGTAAATGGAGCGACGGCAGAAGATTTAGAAAAAATTTCTTGTTTTATGGCATCGAAAGGAACTACTTCCTGGTTATGTTCTGTATTAACAGATACGGTAGAGCAAACCGATTGGTGTATTAATGAATTTAAGCGTCATAAAACCATAGAACAAAACGGTGCTGATTTGGTAGGGATTCATTTGGAAGGTCCTTTTTTAGCACCGGAATTTAAAGGAGCTATGCCGGAACATTTGTTGAAAAAAAATGATATTCCTTTGATTCGTCATTATCAGGAACTTGCAGAAGGTAATATTCGTTATATCACCATTTCTCCGGAATTAGACGGTGTTCAGGATATGATCCCTACGCTGAAAGAATTAGGAATTGTAGTAGGTATTGGTCATTCAGGTGCTACCTATGATCAGGCAATGAGTTCCATTGCACAGGGAGTTACGGTAGGGACTCACGTTGGAAATGCCTCTCGTTTATTCCACCAACATGAACCTGCGATTTTTGGAGCAATTATGGAAAGTGATGTTTATTGTGAAACCATTTGTGATGGACGTCATTTAGTTCCTGGTTCTGTTCGTATGTATGCAAAATGCAAAGGAATGGAAAGAATTGTAGCTATCACAGATTCTATTATGGCAGCCGGTTTGCCGGATGGTGATTATCATTTAGGTGTAAATGAAGTCGTAGTAGAAAATGGAGATGCTAAATTAAAGAGTAACGGAACACGTGCAGGTTCCACATTGACTCAGGATGTAGCTTTGAAGAATATGATAAAATGGCTTCCAAATCCACTGGAAGAAATTTTAATGACTTTAACAGAAAATCCTGCAAAAGAAATGGGACTTTGGGAAACAAAAGGTTCTATTGCTGAAGGAAAAGATGCAGACATCGTTCTTTTAGATGATGAATGTAATGTTGTGCAAGTGTTCGCAAGAGGAAAAATGATTAAATAATGGAAAGTTAGTGATAGAGGCTGTTGCAAAATACCAGCACCGGATTTCAGTATCCCTTGTTCGCTTGCTGTTCGTTACATTGTACTTGAATATCGGACTAGAGTCCGCTCTTCAATGTACAATGTCTCACAGATGCGTACAAGTTAGATATCTGAAATCCTCTTACTGTTAATTTTGTAACAGCCCCTTGTTTATTTGAAAAATCAACAATTAATCTTAAAATGTATAACATAATAGCAAGAAATGATGTGATTTTTTGAAAATTGTGATATAATAAGGCAAAAGTCAATCGTGGACATAGTTGTAGTAGGAGCTGGTAGATTATGAAACTTTTTACGAAAAAAACGATGCAAGAAAATAAGCAAGAAGGCTTTGAGGAAATAAATGCTTTTAAAAAGAAAATTGGGAATTATACTTCTGACTTAAATAAAGGTACTATGAAACTCAATTATATTGCCGGAAGTACCAATGCGTCTATAAAGTCTGTCAGCGGTTCTATTGCGGATATGAAAGAAGCTAATATAAATTTGGCAAGTCATATTGAAGAAGTAAATGAAATTTCCCGTGAAATGGGTAGCGATATTGAAGAAAATGTGGGACATGTTGACCAGTTAGTGGAAGTAACACAAAATATGACAGAAAGCAATGAAGAACTGATTCGTATTTTTGAAAATCTTCTGGAAGATAGTCAGATTACATATCGAGGCGTGGAAGAAGTTGCAGAAAATACCAATCGTGTGAACAAAGCTACGGAAGAGATTATGGAGGCAATTTCTATTATCAATTCTATTGCCGGAAAAACAAATCTTCTTAGTTTAAATGCTTCTATCGAAGCGGCAAGAGCGGGAGAAGCCGGAAGAGGCTTTGCGGTTGTAGCTACAGAAATCCGGGAATTGGCTCAAATGAGTAGAGAAAGTGCTGACAGCATCGGAAAAATTATTAAGAATTTAAGTATGCAATCAGAACGTTCTGTGGAAAGCATTCAGGAAATACGTACTGCATTTCAAAGACAATCTGATAGTATGGAAGAAACCAAAAAGTTGCTTCATGTCACAAAAGATAAGATTGAAGAAGTGCAGGAAAATGTAACTTTAGTTGATCAAAATCTGGTAAAACTTCAAGAATTAAAAGATCATATTATTTCGAATATGGATAATTTGTCCCGTTTAGGAAAAGTAAATTCGGAATCTACACAGATGATAGCAGATGATTTTGGAACCTTAGTAAAGACATCTTCTGATATTACCGGTATTGTGTTTCAACTTACAAATATAGTAGAAGAATTACAGTTGATATCCAAGGCCGAAAATAATAGTGAAGACAAAAAACAAGAAAAAGTTAAGGTTAGAGCAGGTTATATGCCTAATTACGGAAGTTTATGTTCTGTAGTATCAGCCATGAAACTTGGTTATATGGAAAGAGAAAATCTGGAAATCGAATTGATTCCGTTTGAAAACGGAATGAAGATTATAGATGCATTAAATGCGGGAAGTCTGGATATTGGATACATAGGCGATGGTGCTCATAAACGTTGTGTAGCCGGAGATGCAAAAATATTCCTTCTTTCTCATGTTTCTAATGCAGAGGCTGTAATAGGAAACAGAAAAAGCGGTATAAGAAATTTGAAGTCCTTAGAAGGATTAAGAATTGGTACCATTAAAGGCAGTACAAGTGATACGATTTTGGATATTGCATTGGAAAGCGCTAATCTTAGAAGATCAGACTGTGAAATTATTGATTCTACACCGGAAGAAATTGTAAAAGATATGGTAGCAGGAAGATTGGATGCATGTGCATTGTGGTCACCTTATACCTTTGAAGTACAAAAACTTATGGGAAATGATGCCTTGTTACTTGCAAATAATCTGAATTTCTCCAATCGTTTGGCATCCTTGTCTTCTTGGATTACATCGGAAAAATTTGCAAAAGAAAATGAAGCATTATTACTTCGTATTACCAGAGCTTTATATCGTGGAATGGATTATAGAGCTATGGAAGAAAATATTCGTAAGGTGGTAAGTTGGGTATCTGAAATCACGGGAATTAAAGAAGATGTTCTTTACGAACAAAGAAGAGATGCAGACTGGTCTACTAAGGGATATGTGGCACTTGGTGTTGAAAATGGAAATGTAGAAAGTTTGTATCAGGCACAGCAAAGCCAGTTCTTGAAAAATGGTAATATCAACGCAAAAGTACCGATTAAAGAATACGTATTATTAGATGTTATGCGTAAAGCAATAGAATAAAAAAATATTTACATGAAATGGTAAATAGGAGGTAACAGATTGATTCCTGTGATTTTGTTTTTAGTTTGTATTATTGCTTCCAGTGTGGGTGCAGTAGTAGGTGCCGGTGGTGGTGTAATCATTAAACCGGTATTGGATATGATTGGCATTCTTCCGGTATCCACAGTAAGCTTTTGTTCCGGGTGTACCGTACTTGGAATGTCTGTTTGTTCTTTGATTCGTAATCGTAAGGACGGGGTAAAGCTGAAAATTAAAACATCTACAGCATTAGCTATTGGTGCAGTATTGGGTGGTTTAGTTGGAAAATGGCTTTTTGAACTTGTCAGAAACGGATTTGGAAATGAAAGAGCTTTAGGAGCAATACAGGCAGTATTTTTGACCGTGATAACCTTTTTGGTATATCTATATGTTTGTAATAAATCCAAACTGCCTTCTCATAAAATAGATAGTATACCGGTATCTATTATAATCGGAGTATTTTTAGGAATTATTTCTTCTTTTTTAGGAATTGGTGGTGGAACCAGTAATGTAGCTGTTTTGTTTTTCTTTTTCTCTATGGAGGCAAAGGAAGCAGCTAAGAATTCTTTGTACATTATCATTTTTTCTCAAATATCAAGTATTGTGACTGCTTTGGTGACTAGTTCCGTTCCTAGTTTTCAATGGATTGATTTAATCTGTATGATAATAGGTGGTATCAGTGGTGCCTTGGTAGGAGCTGCAATTTCTAAAAGAATTGATAATAAGGGTGTGGAAAAGATTTTAAGAATCCTATTATTGATTATTGTTGCAATGGATTTTTACAATATTTTAAAATATACAATCCTTTAAAACATAGGACTGTGGTGTAACTTTCGTAGAAAAAAGTTACATAGCAGTCCTTTTTATTGTACATCATCTCTTGTAATCTCATGTTAACAAAGCAGTGAAAGTAGTGAAACAGGGAGGAATACAAAGATGAAAACATTTGTTTGTGGAATTATGATTATGGTTATGATGGTATGTGGAATTTCTACAACAGTAAAGGCAGCAGCGATAAACGAGTCGGAACAGATTAGTAGAGAAGAATACAAAAAAATGGAAGAAGAGTGTGTAAATCATATAAAGATACTTTTAGTAGAAAAAGGATGTAAAGATGCCGGTGTTAGCTTAACTTACGTGACAAATGATGATGTATTAAGAGAATATACGGTAGTGATTCACCATAAAAATATAGATAGAATGGCACAAGATGAAAGATTGATTTTGATTGATAGAATGAGAGAAGAGGCGGAAAAAATTCTTTTATCGAAAACAAAAGTAAAAATCTTTTGAATATAAATTATGACATCATATAAACTTGCTCAAAGTACAAGTAGAAATAACAAAAATTTACAGTGACAAAAGTTTAAAATTTAAGTAAAATGACAGTGGATATGTTAAAAAATATTCGCTATAGTAAGAAAAAAGAGTTCCGTTTTTATTCTATGGTATATACAAAAGAAATTTACAATAATAAAGGATTTATATGTAACTATATGTAAAATGGAAAGGAAAGATTTATGATTCCACAGGCAAATCAAATTTATAAACATTTTAAAGGAAATTTATATAAAGTTATTACAGTGGCTGAGCACACGGAAAATGAAGAAAAGCTGGTTATTTATCAGGCTTTATATGGAGAATATAAAGTATATGCCCGTCCTTTGTCTATGTTTATGGAACCGGTTGATATAGAAAAATATCCACAAGCGACTCAAAAGATGCGTTTTGAACCTTTAGAGCAGTTGGTAGAAGTAACAATGGAGCCGGTTGAAAATGTGAAACATCAAAATGATAAAGAAAATACGCAAGCGTCAGAACCGGAATTTTCCTTAGACCCTATGGTGGAAGCTTATCTGGATACAGATTCTTATCGGGAAAAATTGAATATTTTACATGGTCTTCATCACAGAATAACAGAAGATATGTTAGCGACCATGTCTCTTGTAATTGATTTTGAACTTCCGGAAAGTGATTTGGAAACAAAGTTTAATGCCTTAAAAGATTGTCTTGTGACAAAAGAAAAATATGAGTGTAACAGAGTTGGGTAGCCGGAGTGTAAAGGTAGTATGAAATATAATAAAATAGTAGAAGGCACTTTTGTGGAGCGTCCCAATCGTTTTATAGCAAAAGTTATAGTAGACGGCAAAGAAGAAACAGTACATGTAAAAAACACAGGAAGATGCCGGGAATTGCTGCCTTCGGGAGCAAAAGTATATCTGGCTGACGAAGCAGGGAAAGAAAGAAAAACCAGATATGATATGGTCGCTGTTTTAAAAGGTGACAGAATAATTAATATGGATTCACAAGCTCCTAATGCAGTGATAAAGGAAGCACTGCAGCAGGGGCTGATTTTGCGTGATATAAAAGAAATCAAACCGGAATTCACTTATGGGGAATCCAGGTTTGATTTTTTTGTTCAAACTAAGGAAGAAGAAAAGGGTGTTTTCATCGAAGTCAAAGGAGTTACTTTGGAACAGGAGAATATCGTAGCTTTTCCTGATGCTCCTTCAGAAAGAGCAGTGAAGCATGTGGAAGAATTGATAAAAGCCAAAAAAGAAGGATACAGAACCTTTATTATTTTTGTAATACAGATGGAAAATCCCCAATTTTTAATTCCCAATGAAACTACCCACATGGCATTTGCCAAAGCTCTAAGAAAGGCAGAGGAAGCTGGGGTAGAGATAATAGCGTTTGATACTAAGGTGACAGAGGATAGTATGTGGATAAATCATCCGATACAGGTAAAATTACACTTTCAACCATTGTACGAAAAAATTACAAAACCGCTATTAGCATGGTATGACAAAGGACATAGAATACTGCCGTGGAGAGAAGATCCGGTAGGTTACAAGGTGTGGATTTCTGAGATTATGTTGCAGCAAACCAGAGTGGAAGCTGTGAAACCGTATTTTAAACGGTTTATGGAAGAATTACCGACCATAGAAAGTCTTGCAAATTGCGAAGAAGAAAAATTACTGAAATTATGGGAAGGTTTGGGATACTATAATCGTGCCCGTAATTTACAAAAAGCAGCCAGACAGGTCATGGCGGAATATGGAGGAGAATTACCGCAGGAAAAAGTTCAGTTAGAAAAGCTGGCAGGAATAGGTAGTTACACTTCAGGGGCTATCAGTTCGATTGCATATGGGAAGAAGGCGGTAGCCGTAGATGGAAATGTATTGCGTATTTTAAGCCGACTTACCATGAATGAAGAAGATGTTTTAAAAGAAGCAACAAAAAAGAAAATAGAGGCTCAGTTGATGGATGTAATACCTGAGGAACGTCCGGGAGATTTTAATCAGGCTTTGATGGAATTGGGAGCTATGGTGTGTATTCCTAATGGAAAGCCTAAATGTGAAGAGTGTCCTTGGGAAGCTTTTTGTCAGGCACACAAAGAAGGTAGGGAAGAAGAATTTCCTAAAAAACAGGCTA
The DNA here is from genome assembly GCA_017558145.1 of Lachnospiraceae bacterium. GTDB lineage: Bacteria > Bacillota > Clostridia > Lachnospirales > Lachnospiraceae > SFDP01. The sequence continues at coordinate 18,665 of JAFYWF010000091.1, read as the reverse complement.
AAAAACAAAGAAATATTGAAAAAAAGACAATTTTAATTGTACAAGATGAAGATAAAACCGCATTACAGAAACGTCCTTCGAAAGGTTTGTTGGCAGGATTATATGAATTTCCTTCCATGGAAGGTCATCAAACAAAAAAGGCCGTATTGGAATATATGAAAGAGCAAGGGTTAGAAGTCTTAAGAATTCAAAAAATGGAATCTTCAAAACATATTTTTAGTCATAAAGAATGGCATATGATTGCATACGCCATACGAGTGGATGAATTAGCAAAAAAAGAAGATGTTAAGGAGCGAAAACAATGGATTTTTGCAAAATCCGAAGAAGCAGCAGAAAAATATCCCCTACCGTCCGCTTTTTCTACCTATACGAAATGTTTGAATATTGCACAAGGTAGTGATAAAATCAGAGGGGAAGTTAACCCTTAGAATGAGTAAAAGTAAATTTTCTAGGAATGTAAGACGTTAATATATTATTATATGAGTTTCCTTTGTGAAAGAAGAAATGAGAGGTAATCATGAAATTGTTATCTGTTACGATTCCCTGCTTTAATTCTCAGGAATATATGAGAAAATGCATTGAATCATTATTAAAAGGTGGAGAAGATGTTGAAATCATCGTTGTAAATGATGGTTCAAAAGATAATACAGCAGCCATTGCAGATGAATACGCTAGAAAATATCCATCCATTGTAAAAGCTGTGCATAAACCTAACGGTGGTCATGGTTCTGCAGTAAATGCCGGGATTGCAAACGCCAGTGGTTTGTTTTTTAAGGTAGTGGATAGTGATGATTGGGTAAAAGAAGAAGCTTATGATGCTATTTTAGATAAGTTACGTGAATTAATTAAAAGCGGACAAATGATTGATATGTTTATCAGTAATTTTGTTTATGAAAAAGAAGGCGAAAAACGTGGAAAGGTCATGCGTTACAAACATGCCATTCCTGAAGGAAGGGTATTTGAATGGAAAGATGTAAAGCATTTCCATAAAGGTCAGTATATTTTGATGCATTCCGTGATTTATCGTACAGGATTACTGAGAGAATGTGGATTAGAATTGCCGGAGCACACTTTTTATGTGGATAATATTTTTGTTTACAAGCCGTTACCATATGTGAAGCATATGTATTACATGGATGTAAATTTCTATCGTTATTATATTGGCAGGGAAGATCAGTCTGTAAATGAAAAGATTATGATTGGAAGAATAGATCAACAACTCCGTGTTAATAAAATGATGATGGATTATGTGCTGGAAAGGAAACAGTTAATTTATTCTAATCGTAAGTGTAAGCAGTATATGTTAAATTATTTAGATATTGTAACAACAGTATCTTCCATTCTCTTGATTCGTGCTAATACAGAAGAATCTTTGGAAAAGAAAAAAGAGTTATGGAATTATATTAAAGAGCAGGATGCAGGAATTTTTAGAAAATTAAGATATGGATTGTTAGGACAGTGTACAAATCTTCCCGGAAAAAGCGGACGTCGAATTTCAATGGAAGGATACAAGATTTGTAGAAGATTTTTTAAGTTTAATTAAAAAATAATTAGGAAATGAACATGGTTGTTATCAGTCGTGTTATAAAATAGTTAAAATAAAATACATTAGAGTAATCTATGTGGAAAGAAACGAAAGAGGAAGAAAGATGTATTATTTTATTGTAAATCCGGCATCTAAAACAGGTGTAGGAGCAACCTATTGGGAACGTGTAAAAAAGGTATTGGATGAAAAAGCAGTTTCTTACCAGGTACGTTTTTCTAAGGCAGCAGGGCAGGTAGAAGAGATTGTACATGAGTTAACATCTAAAAGTGTGAAAGATAAGGTTCATTTGGTCATTTTAGGTGGAGATGGAACGATGAATGAAGCGATTCAAGGAATTAAAGATTTTGCAAAGGTGGTTATCAGCTATATTCCTACCGGTTCCAGCAATGATTTGGCAAGGGATATGGGAATCGGTAAAAATCCGGAAGAAGCATTGAATGCTATTTTAAAAGCAGAAAAAGAAATATATATGGATATGGGGTTGGTACATTATGACAAGGCTTTCCTGAAAGGAAAAGAGGTACAGGTACCGGATCGAAGATTTATGGTAGGCTGTGGTATTGGATTTGATGCAGCTGTTTGTGAAGAAGTTGCGAAATCAAAATTAAAAACAGTTCTTAATAAATTGAAGCTTGGAAAATTGGTGTATTTGGGAATTGCTTTAAAACAAATTGTTCAATCAGAAATGGTGGATTGCAAAATTGTTTTAGATGATGCAAAAGAATTTGTGTTTCAGAAGATGTTTTTGACAGCAACCATGGTTCACCATTATCAAGGGGGAGGATTTAATTTTTGTCCAAATGCCGAAACTAATGATGGTATGGTAGATTTATGTGTAGCATCTAATGTAGCAAAATTAAAGTTGTTACGAATTTTACCTACGGCTTATGATGGAAAACATACAAGATTTAAAGAAATTACTATGCTAAGAGCTAAAAAAGCTGTGATAGAAGTAAAAAAACCTATGTGGGTACAGACAGATGGAGAGGTAAAAACTCAGGCCAGTAAAATTACAGTATCTGATTTAGGAGAAAAAGTACACTTTATCTATTAAAGAAAATATGGTATGATAGAGATCAAAGTATAAATTAAGATAGAACGAAAAGTATAGATATAAAAACACGTATTTGGGATCTCTTAATAAAAAATACAAAAGCTAGCCTTTGGGGCAGGAGGAAAACATGGATATTTTTGGTGTTTTAAACATGGTTGGTGGTTTGGCGTTATTCTTATATGGAATGAGCCTTATGGGGGATGGTCTTTCTAACGCATCAGGTGGACGAATGGAAACGTTTTTGGAAAAACTTACCTCTAACAAGATAAAGGCTGTGTTATTAGGTGCAGGTGTTACTGCGGTAATTCAGTCATCTTCAGCTACTACAGTTATGGTAGTAGGTTTCGTAAACTCCGGCGTTATGAAATTAGCTCAGGCAGTCAATATTATTATGGGTGCTAATATTGGTACCACCATGACTTCCTGGATTTTAAGTTTGAGTGGAATTGAAAGTAGCAATTTATTTATGAAATTGTTGAAGCCAACTTCGTTTTCTCCTGTATTAGCTATTATTGGTGTGGCTTTTTTGATGTTCTCTAAAAAAGAGAAGAAAAAAGATATGGGTATGATTTTGGTAGGGTTCGCTATCTTGATGTTTGGTATGGATACTATGAGTAGTGCTGTAAAACCATTGGCAAATGTACCGGAATTTACCAATATTTTATTGATGTTTAGTAATCCAATTCTGGGATTAATCGCTGGTGCTGTATTAACAGCAGTGATTCAGTCATCTTCCGCTTCTGTCGGTATTTTACAGGCGCTTTGTGTCACAGGTGCAGTAAGTTATTCTACAGCACTTCCCATTATTATGGGACAAAACATTGGTACTTGTGTAACTGCATTATTATCCGGTATTGGTGCAAGTAAGAATGCGAGAAGAGCTTCTTTGGTACATTTATACTTTAACCTTGTTGGAACCGTTGTATTTATGGTACTTTTCTATGCTATTAATGCGATCATTGGTTTCGCGTTCTTACCAACTGCTGCAAATGCTGCCGGTATTGCGGTTCTGCATACAGTATTTAACGTTTTTGCTACGATTATTTTATTGCCGGCTTCAGGACTTTTGGAAAAATTAGCTTGTCTTACGATTAAAGATGATGTTGTAGAAGTGATTGAAACAGAAGCAGATAAAGATTTCAGATTATTGGACGTTCGTTTCTTAGATAAACCGGGTCTTGCGGTAGAACATAGCCGTCAGGTTGCAAGACATATGGCTGAATTATGTAAAGAATCCTTTGATTTAGCTATGGAGTTAGTTTCTTCCTATGATGAAGTTAAGGCAGAACGTGTTGTTCATTTGGAAAACGAAATTGACCGTTACGAAGATATTTTAGGAAGTTACTTAGTAAAACTTGGTCAGAAACAAATGGCAGAAAAAGATAACCACAGTGTTTCTATTATTTTACAGTGTTTAAATGATTTTGAAAGAATTTCGGACCATGCATTTGTGGTAATGAGATCTGCAAAAGAAATGTTTGAAAAAGAAATGGAATTCTCCAAAAAAGCAGTGGAAGAATTGGCAATTTATTCAGAAGCTGTAAAAGCAACAGTTGAACTTGCTGTATTGGCATTCCAGCATGAAGATGCAAACAAAGTAATTGAAATGGAACCTTTAAGAGATGTAGTTTCCAAATTAAAAGGCGAATTAAAACAGCGCCATATTAAGAGATTGCAAAAAGGAAAATGTACCATTGAATTAGGATTCGTTCATTCTGAAATTATTACAAGCTATAAACGTGTGGCAGATCATTGTTCTAATGTTGCAGTATGTGTAGCAGAAGTTGATGCCGATGAATATGAAACACATAGCTATGTAGTAGATTTAAAACATGATAACGAACAGTATAAGAAGAATTACAGATCTTTAAGAGAAAAATATATGTTGCCATAGGAAAATAGCCAAGGTTGGAGATAACTCCAACCTTGAATTTTAGATGAAATTAAAGTGGGATTTGAGGAAGTATGAGAGTATACTTCTTAAAAATATGAGGATGATGAAAGGTAGATTTTAATTATGTATTCATTTGATGAAATTAAAGCAGTGGATCCTGAAATTGCAGAGGCGATTGTGAAAGAGCAGAACAGACAGAACGATCACATCGAGTTGATTGCTTCTGAAAACTGGGTAAGTAAAGCAGTTATGGCTGCAATGGGAAGTCCACTTACCAACAAATATGCAGAAGGTTATCCGGCAAAAAGATATTATGGCGGATGCCAGTGTGTGGATGAAGTAGAAAATCTTGCTATTGAACGTGCAAAAGAGTTATTTGGCTGCGATTACGCTAATGTTCAGCCACATTCCGGTGCACAGGCTAATATGGCTGTTCAGTTTGCGATTTTAAATCCAGGGGACACTATTATGGGTATGAACCTTGATCATGGCGGACATTTAACACATGGAAGTCCGGTAAACTTATCCGGTAAATACTTCAATGTAGTTCCTTATGGAGTAAATGACGAAGGGTTCATTGATTATGATGAGTTAAGAAGAATTGCATTAGAAGCAAAACCAAAAATGATTATTGCAGGTGCTTCTGCGTATGCGAGAACCATTGATTTCAAGAAATTCAGAGAAGTGGCAGATGAAGTAGGCGCTGTATTAATGGTAGATATGGCTCATATTGCAGGTCTTGTGGCAGCAGGTCTTCATCCTAGTCCAATGCCTTATGCAGATGTAGTTACAACTACAACTCATAAAACACTTCGTGGGCCAAGAGGTGGTTTGATTCTTGCTAATAAAGAAGCTAATGAAAAATATAATTTTAATAAAGCAATCTTCCCTGGAACACAAGGTGGTCCTTTAATGCATGTGATTGCAGCAAAAGCAGTATGTTTCAAGGAAGCGTTAAGTGAAGAGTTCAAAGTATATCAGAAAGGTATTATTGATAATGCACAGGCTCTTTGTAAAGGATTACAGGATAGAGGAATCAAGATTGTTTCCGATGGTACAGATAACCATTTGATGTTAATGGATTTAACACCTTTTAACTTAACCGGTAAAGAAGTGGAAAAATTATTAGATCAGGCACACATTACAGCTAATAAAAACACGATTCCAAACGATCCAAAATCTCCATTTGTAACAAGTGGTATTCGTTTAGGTACACCTGCAGTTACGACTCGTGGAATGAACACAGAAGATATGGACAGAATTGCAGAGGCTATTTCTTTGGTAGTAAAATACGGAGAAGCAAAAATAGAAGATGCGAAAGCAATCGTAAAAGAATTGACAGAAAAATATCCGCTATAAGATTATTGAAAATAAATTGTACTTATCTAAGTACAATTTATTTTCGTGTTGCGGGTATATAATCAATATGATAGAATATCTTTCGTGGAAACACAAATGTTTGCATACGAAAAACAAGGCTGATGATAAATTTTTAAGATAGAAAAGTTTGACAATAAGCTATGACATTTGTATAAAAAATAGATTGGTGAAAAAAATGAAAGAAACAACAAAATATTTTGTCGTGAAAGAAAAAGCAGTTCCCGAGGTTTTGTTGAAGGTGATTGAAGCTAAAAAATTGATGGAAACCAGAAAGGCTTTAACCATACAAGAGGCAGTAGATAAAGTCGGAATCAGCAGAAGTTCTTTTTATAAATATAAGGACGATATTTTTCAATTTCATGATAATGCTCAGGGAATAACACTTACCATGACTTTTAACATAGATGATGAACCGGGAGTTCTTTCTGAAGTGTTAAAGAGTATTGCAGATTTTGGGGCCAATATTTTGACCATACATCAAAGTATTCCAATCAATGGAATTGCAGCTCTAAGTATCAGTGTTCAAGTGTTACAAACTACGGGTGATATTTCACACATGCTGGATGTATTGGAGAATCAAAATGGAGTACACCAGGTTAAAATTTTAGCGAAAGAATAAATTTTGGAGGAATAGATAATGGTTCAGGTAGCAGTATTAGGATATGGCACAGTCGGAAGTGGCGTAGTAGAGGTTTTAGAGAAAAATAAAGATAAAATTACTTCTCGTGCCGGCAATGAGCTGAATGTAAAATATATTTTAGATTTGAGAGATTTTCCGGGAGATCCTTATGAAGATAAGGTTGTTCATGACGTGAATGTTATTTTAGACGATCCGGAGGTATCTGTAGTTTGTGAAACTATGGGTGGTGTAGAGCCTGCATATACGTTTTCTAAGAGAGCGCTTATGGCTGGAAAGAGCGTATGTACATCCAACAAAGAATTGGTGGCAGCTCATGGTCCGGAATTATTAAAATTAGCAAAAGAAAATAAATGTAATTATTTCTTTGAAGCCAGTGTTGGTGGTGGAATTCCTATCATCCGTCCTATGAATAGTTCTCTTACTGCTGAAAAAATTGAGTCCATTCATGGAATCTTAAATGGTACAACCAATTATATTCTTACGAAAATGGACAAAGAAGGAGCAGATTTTGAAGATGTTTTAAAAGAGGCTCAGGAAAAGGGATATGCAGAGCGTAATCCGGAAGCAGATGTAGAAGGACATGATGCTTGTAGAAAAATTGCGATTCTTTCTTCATTAATGACTGGAAAGTATGTAAAGTATGAAGATATTTATACGGAAGGAATTACAAAAATTACTTCTGTGGACTTTAAATATGCGAAAGCATTAAATAAATCAATTAAATTATTGGCTATGAGTAAAGATGAAGATGATGGCTATGTAGCAATGGTTGCACCTTGTATGATTAGTCAGGAACACCCGCTGTTTTGCGTAAGTGATGTGTTTAATGCTGTATTTGTACGTGGAAATATGTTAGGTGATTCTATGTATTACGGACGTGGAGCAGGTAAGCTTGCAACAGCCAGTGCGGTTGTGGCAGACGTAGTGGATGCTGCAAGACATCTTGGCACTACAGTTACTTGCCTTTGGGATGAAGAAGTACTTAAGTTAAAAGATTATCAGAATTCTTCCAAAAAATTCTTTGTAAGAGTTAAGGAAGAAGGAGCAGATAAAGCAGCAGCTTTGTTTGGATATATTGAAAAAATTCAAGTTGTAGACGGCGAATTTGGTTTTGTGACAGAAGTAATGACAGAAAAAGAATTTGCGGACAAGGTGGAACAGCTTCCGGAGATGATTACAAGAATTCGTGTGGAATTTTAAGGTAAAATTTGCAAGTGTTTTGAAATAATTGTAAGAGGATTTTAAGGTTTTGGAATTTTAAAATTCAAATATGCTTTTACAAAAGAATGAAAAGATGATTTGTATTTTTTGAAAGCATGAGGAGATAAATTATGAAATATATTATTGTGTTAGGAGATGGAATGGCAGATGAGCCCATTGAGGCTTTGAATAATAAAACGCCGTTAGAATTCGCTAATACACCAATGATGGAACATTTAAGCAAAAAAGGAGAGATTGGTCTTGTACATACTGTACCGGAAGGAATGGCTCCGGGATCTGATACTGCGAATCTTTCTGTCATGGGATATGATCCAAAGGTGTATTATTCCGGTAGATCTCCGCTGGAAGCTCTTAGTATTGGGGTTTCTATGAAAGAAGATGACATTGCGCTTCGTTGTAATGTAGTTACTATTTCAGAAGAGGATGGTGAGTTTGAAAATAGAACTATTTTAGACCATAGTTCAGGGGAAATCAGCACCGAAGAAGCAGCTCAGTTAATAGAAGTTGTAAAGAGAGAGTTAATACCCCAAGGGTATTCCTTATACCCGGGCACAAGTTATCGTCATTGTCTGATTTGGGAAAAGGGACATGTGGTAGAGTTGACACCTCCTCATGATGTTTTGGAACAGGTCATAGGACAGTATTTACCTGAGGATGAAGTGCTTCGAGATATGATGAAAAGAAGTTATGATGTCTTAAAGGATCATCCTATTAATGTAAAGCGAAAAGAGCAGGGATTAAATCCAGCCAATTGTATTTGGTTTTGGGGAGCAGGTACTAAACCAATGTTGTCTGATTTTTATGAAAAAAACGGAAAAAAAGGCATCATGATTTCAGCAGTAGACTTGTTAAAAGGAATTGCTGTTGGAGCTGGTATGGACAATGCTTATGTTGAAGGTGCCAATGGTGGACTCCATACAAATTATGAAGGAAAGATGATGGCAGCGGTAAAAGCTTTGACGGAAGATGGATATGATTTTGCTTATATTCATGTGGAAGCTCCGGATGAAATGGGACATCAGGGTAGTGTAGAAAGAAAAGTAGAAGCTATTGAATATTTGGATCAAAAGGTGATTGCGCCATTGGTACATAATCTGGAAGAAAGAAAAGAGGATTTTAGACTCTTGATTTTACCGGATCATCCCACTCCAATCAGAGTAAGAACCCATACTGCAGGAGAAGTACCGTATTTGTTGTATGATAGTACTCTTGCAATTAATAAAACGTGGGACTATAATGAGAAAGATGCCTTGGAAAGTGGCAATAAAATTGAAAAAGGATATACCTTGATTGATAAGCTGTTTGAAAGATAAAGCTGAGTAAAAGGTAGAACTATATCCAAGATAGAACATGTTTATATTATCATAGCTTATAGAAATAAATTAATTTACTAGAAGTTTATAAGCTATTTGTGGAGGAAGTTATGAAAAAAGTTGTTAAGTTTGGTGGAAGCTCTTTGGCAAGTGCCCAGCAGTTTAAAAAAGTAGGGGACATTGTAAGAGCAGAAGAAGACAGAAGATATGTGGTTCCTTCTGCACCAGGTAAAAGATTTAATGGTGACACAAAGGTAACAGATATGTTATATGATTGTTATGCCAGCGCAGAAGAAGGGGAAGATTTTAAAGGTAAATTAAAAAATATCAAAGCCAGATATGATGAAATTATTAGTGGTTTAGGACTTGAACTTTCTTTAGATAGTGAATTTAAAACAATTGAAGAAAATTTCAAAAAACATGCAGGAGAAAACTATGCGGCATCCCGTGGAGAATATTTAAACGGAATTATTATGGCAGATTATTTAGGATTTGCATTTATTGATGCGGCAAAGGTTATTTTCTTTAAGGAAGATGGAACATGGGACGAAGAAAGAACGAAAGCAGTTCTTGGAGCGGAATTAGCAAAACATGATAAAGTTGTTATTCCTGGATTTTATGGTTCTCTTCCGGATGGAACAGTGAAAACTTTCTCAAGAGGGGGATCTGATATCACAGGTTCTATCGTTGCGCAGGCAGTACATGCAGATGTATATGAAAACTGGACAGATGTTTCCGGATTTTTAATTGTAGATCCTCGTATCATTAAGGATCCTGTTGGAATTGATACTATTACATATAGAGAACTTCGAGAACTTTCTTACATGGGAGCTACTGTATTACATGAAGATGCGATTTTCCCGGTTCGTAAAGAGGGTATTCCAATTAATATTCGTAATACCAATGCTCCGGAAGATAATGGAACTTGGATTGTAGAAAGTACATGCCAGAAATCCAAATATATAATTACTGGTATTGCAGGAAAAAAAGGTTTCTGTGCAATCAATATCGAAAAAGATATGATGAACTCAGAAATTGGATTTGGCAGAAAAGTATTAAATGTTTTTGAAGATAATGGTATTTCTTTTGAACATGTTCCATCCGGAATTGATACTATGACAGTATTTGTTCATCAAGATGAATTTATGGATAAGGAACAGCAGGTAGTAACAGGAATTCATCGTTTGGCCAAACCTGATACTATTGATATTGAGGCTGATCTTGCCTTAATTGCAGTAGTAGGACGTGGCATGAAATCTACCCGTGGTACTGCCGGAAGAATCTTCTCGGCTCTTGCTCATGCGAAAGTAAATGTAAAAATGATTGATCAGGGCTCCAGTGAGTTAAATATTATCATTGGTGTTAAGAATGAAGATTTTGAAGCCGCTATTGAAGCTATTTATAATATTTTTGTAGTAGCAAGAATATAATGTTTATGACCGCAGACGTTTTGTCTGCGGTTTTTGTATGTTAGAGAAGGAAGTTTGGGCGAAATGGAAACCAAAGTTAGGGGTTAAAGTTTGTGTAGACGATTTTAATTAAATTAAAGGTTAGATATATAGGTTTATGTATTTATAAGTTTATATTTATGCAAGGTAGCAAAATACGACTATAATTTTTAGATATAAGTATCTGAGAGCAATTAAAGGAATGCAGTAAAAGAAGGAATCCTACTAAATTAAACAAAATAGAAAAAGGTGTGAAAGAAGAAATAGAAAAGTTCCCACTAAAGGGAGCAAAATAGGAAAAGGTGTGAAAGAAGTAATAGAAAAGTTCCCACTAAATTAAGCAAAATAGAAAAAAGTGTGGAAGAAGTAATAGAAAAGTTCCCACTAAATTAAGCGAAATAGGAAAAGATGTGAAAGAAGAAATAGAAAAGTTCCCACTAAATTAAGCGAAATAGGAAAAGGTGTGAAAGAAGTAATAGAAAAGTTCCCACTAAATTAAGCAAAATAGAAAAAGGTGTGAAAGAAGAAATAGAAAAGTTCCCACTAAAGGAAGCAAAATAGAAAAAGGTGTGAAAGAAGTAATAGAAAATCCTCCACTAAATCAAGAAAAAATGAAAATAGTGGGAATAAGAAAAGAATATAACAAACTGTAATAAGATCGAGATATTTTATGGCATCGAATGTTGAAAAAAACAGATAATAATATAATGCAATAAATAAATGCAGAAAACTGAAATAAAAAAAGAATAAAAATATACAATTAAAGAAATTAAAATAAAATAAATAAAAATATTGAAATAAATTTAAAAATGTATTGACAATTTAAAACTTGATGATATAATAAAGGTATAAACAAACAACAAAACGAAATTAAAAGAAAGGAAGGTACGGACCACCAAAATATTAAGTTAAAACTCATTTTTCAATAACTAGATTAGTACAGATATCAAAAGTAGAAAATACGGAAGGTGAAATTCAGAAATAAAGGTTCTAGAATATTTAGTGTTTATTAGATAAATATTCTGGAAGGAGAGGTATCTAATAATACTAATAAGAAAAATTTTAGAAAGGATGAAAAAGAATTTCATAAGTGTTTTGAAAACCAAACAGAATTTCTGGTAGATATAAAAAAATAACCAAAATTTATATAGGAAATTTAAAGAGGAAGGAAAAGGTACAGGACTAGTTATTAGATTACAGGGTAATCGAAAAGAATTATAATCGATTTTAGTACATCAAGAAGAAGTGATGATTTGTAAAGAAAAACATCACAGTATATGAATACAAGAAGTGGATGGAAAAAAGAGAAGGTACAATTGAATAGCATGTGAAACAATAGATTAAAGAAAAACGGAGGATTAACCATTGGAAATCACAGTATAGAAGCGGGTATCAAGTAAAACGACATTGATACCCGCTTAAAATTTTGTTATACTTGTCCTTGAGTAAGGAGAGTGGAATGATGAATACAAAGGATATGGAAATTGAAGTATTAAGTAATGAAGAAAAAAGAGAATGTCGTAGACAACGTAGAGTTAGAAATCAAAGAAGGGCGTATATTAGTCTTGTTATATCTGTATTAGTGTTGGTTGCGGTTGTTTTGGGAGGACTCTTTTTTGTAAATAGACAGTTAAATTTAGAACAGCAGATATCGGAACAACCAATGGAAGAAATTGAAGTTATAGAAGAGGAGATAATAGAAGAAGTTTCAACACTTCCAGAGGAGGAAGAGACGATAGAAGAAGCAGAGGAAGTATATTCTGATGAAAAGCTATTAGATGAAGTTGTAGAAGCTGTTATTTCAGAAATGACTTTAGAAGAAAAAGTTGCAGGTTTATTTGTGGTAACACCTGAGGGGATTACAGGAGTAAGTACAGCTGTACAAGCAGGAGATGGAACAAAAGCTGTTTTGGAAAAATATCCAGTTGGTGGTTTTATATATTTTAAGAAAAATATTGAATCAGAAGATCAGATAAAAAAAATGATAGAAAACACGATTTCCTATAATAAATATCCTATGTTTATTGCTGTAGATGAAGAAGGTGGAAAGGTAACACGACTTGCAGATGTATTAGGGCTTAATAACGTAGGACCTATGGCGGATATTGGAGCTACAGGTGATAGTACAAAGGCTTATGATGCCATGAAAAATGTAGGTACATATTTAAAGGACTATGGTTTTAATGTGGATTTTGCACCGGTAGCTGATGTGTTAACAAATGCAGAGAATGCTTCCATTGGTAATAGATCTTTTGGAAATGATGCTAACTTAGTGGCTGGAATGGTTACTATGGCTATGAACGGATTGAAAGATGCAGATGTAACGGCTTGTATTAAGCATTTTCCAGGATTAGGTGATGCTTCAGCTGATACCCACAATGGTTTGGCTGTAATTGATAAATCATTGGATGAATTGAAGGAAATAGAATTAATACCATTTATTTCTGCAATTGAAAATGGTGCTGATATGATTATGGTAGGACACATGTCTTTACCACAAATTATAGGAGATAATACGCCAGCTACTATGTCAAAAGAAGTGATTTCCGATCTTTTGAGATCTGAACTTGGATTTAATGGTGTTGTCATTACAGATGCTATGAATATGGGAGCTATTACGGAATATTATAGTGCAGATGAAGCTGCTATCAGAGCGTTAAAAGCGGGTGCTGATATGGTGTTGATGCCTGAAGATTTTACATTGGCTTATGAAGGTGTGATTGCGGCAGTTAAGGATGGAACGATTAGTGAAGAGAGAATTAACAACTCTTTGAAAAGAGTATTTAGAATAAAATATGCCGATAGTGTAGGTGAATAGAGATGATGAATGGAGTGTTTGAAAGAGAAATCTTTGAAGCACTCTTTTTATTTTATATAGTTAGGAATGTTGAAGAAATATATTTGTCACGGAATTACTAAAAATATAATATATGATTGACAAGAAAAACAAAGTAAGTGTATTATAAATATATGAATAATTGTTCATATGTAAAAATGAATGATTAAGGGAATAGTGTGGTTGATATTTAACAAAAGCAGATTGTTTCGAAATTGTGTTGTAATTAAGGAAGATGCGGTATGAAGAGAGATATTCAAAAAGAACACGCACAAAGTTGCGATATGTTGCATCATCATGATGAGTTAGTAGAACGAGTAGTACATGAGATGCCACCGGAAGAAGATTTATATGATTTGGCAGATTTTTTTAAAGTATTTGCGGATACTACCAGAATTAAAATATTGTATGTGTTGTTAAAGCAGGAAATGTGTGTGTGTGACATAGCACAGACTCTCGAAATGACCCAATCAGCCATTTCTCATCAATTACGTATTTTAAAACAAATGGATCTGGTGAAAAACAGAAGAGATGGAAAGATTATTTATTATTCTCTTGCAGATAATCATATAGTAAGTATTCTGAGCCAGGGAATGGATCATATAAATGAGTAATGCAAAGTGGATATATAGATCGCGAAAGTTCTATATGAATAAATAAAAAACAGTAAAAGCGAAAATAAAAAATAAGAAGGAGGGGCAGATTTAAAAAGGATCTGCAAAAAATGACATGAGAAAAACTTATATTTTGGAAGATTTGGATTGTGCACACTGCGCAGCATTGATTGAGGAAAAAGTAGGTAAGTTAGATGGTGTTACAAAGAGTACGGTAACCTTATTGACTCAGAAATTAGTAGTAGAAGTAGACGAAGATAAAGCAGATGGTTTATTAAAAGAAATTACAAAAATCGTAAAAAAACATGAACCGGATGTAGAAGTAATTGAAAAATAGCATAGTAAAAAAATAATAAGAGTACTTATGAAAATAAGTACTCTTAAAATATAAAAATTGTTGTGTACAGATAATAGTGGTTAATGTACAGTTATTTAAGTATATATAGGAAAGAAATATGACGAAAAAATTGAAGAAAAGATTAAAGCGAATATTATTAGGAGCAGGACTTTTTGTTGCTTCTGTTATTATAGATAAAGCCTTTCCGGTGATTGGTATTTTTGTTTTGGTATTATATCTTTTAGCCTATGGTGTTGTAGGGGGAGATGTAGTAAGAAAGGCAATAACGAATATTACTCGAGGACAGATTTTTGATGAAAATTTTCTTATGCTTATTGCAACCATTGGGGCTTTCTTTGTGGGAGAATATCCGGAAGCAGTAGCAGTAATGTTATTTTATCAGGTGGGAGAATGGTTTCAGTCCTATGCAGTTAATAATTCCAGAAAATCCATTAAGGAGTTAATGAATATTCGTCCGGATTACGCCATAGTGCTCCGAGATGGTGAAGAAGTGGAAGTGGATCCGGATGAAGTAGCAATTGGGGAAAAGATTTTGATAAAACCTGGAGAAAGAGTTCCGTTGGATGGAAAAGTGTTGAAAGGAAACTGCAGTCTAGATACCATGGCACTAACCGGAGAAAGTATACCTAGAGATGTAGTTTGTGGTGATGAAATTATTAGTGGCTGTATTAATTTAAATAGCGTAATCGAAGTGGAAGTTACCAAAGAATTTGAACAATCTACTGTTAGCAAAATTTTGGACCTGGTAGAAAATGCATCTTCTCAAAAAGCAGTAACGGAAATGTTTATTACTAGGTTTGCCAAATATTATACACCGGTTGTGGTAATCTTAGCTGCGTCTCTTGTGGTGATTCCTTCGCTTTTAGTAGGGGGATTTAGCACATGGCTCTATAGAGCCCTTAGTTTTCTTGTAATTTCCTGTCCTTGCGCTTTGGTAATTAGTGTACCACTTAGTTTCTTTGGAGGAATAGGAGGGGCTAGTAAAGCTGGGATTTTAATAAAAGGAAGTAACTACTTAGAAATTTTGTCACAGGCAAAAACCGTGGTGATGGACAAAACGGGTACCTTAACTAAAGGTAGTTTTGAAGTGGCAGAAATAGTGTGTGTTGGAAGAAAAAAAGCTACGAATGTTTTGAATAGCAGTGAAAGTTTTGATGAGACAGATAATAAGTCAAAATATGGTGTTGTTGAATATAGTTTACTAGAATATGCTGCTTATGCAGAGAGTTATTCTAATCATCCCATTTCCAAATCTTTACAGAAAGCTTATGAAAAAGAAATTGCAAAAGATGAAATTAGCGGTACGGAAGAAAAAGCCGGAATGGGCGTCATAACAGATTGGAATGGAGTAAGAGTTTATACAGGCAATGATAAATTGATGATGTGGTTGGAAAAGAATGCTATGTTTTCCAATAAAGAAGAAAGGGATGCCCTATTAGGCCACAATCAAGAAAAAAACATCTTTTATGTAGATCGAGAAGGAACGATTTGTCATGTTGCCATTGAAAAAGAGGAAAAAGTAGAATATTTGGGATATATTGTAATTGCTGACCAAATAAAAGAAGATGCGAAAAGAGCGATAGAAGAATTAAAAGAGGCAGGAATCAAGCGTATAGTTATGCTAACGGGAGATGCCGTAAAAACTGCGAATACCGTGTGTAATAGGCTGGGAATTGCCGAATATCATGCACAGCTTCTTCCTGGCGATAAGGTGGAGATTACAGAAAAACTCCTGAGAGAAACAGGAGATAAGAGTAAGCTTATTTTTGTGGGAGACGGTATGAATGATGCTCCGGTACTGGCAAGAGCGGATATTGGGATTGCTATGGGGGGATTAGGATCGGATGCAGCTATTGAAGCTGCAGATATTGTAATTATGAATGATCAGCCATCCAAAATTGCAACAGCCATGAAAATAAGCCGTAAAACATTAAAGATTGTAAAACAAAACATTATATTTGCAATTGGAATAAAAGTAGTAGTGTTGTTGTTAGCTGCGTTAGGAATGGCCACTATGTGGGCGGCTGTATTTGCAGATGTTGGGGTAGCGTTCCTAGCAATATTAAATGCTATGAGAGCTATGAAGGTAGAATAAAAAACGTGTAGAGAAAAGAACCAATATATAAGAAGATATGTGAATAGTAATCTAAGAAATATATACGCAGGAATAGTAACCTATGAAAATAGAAGAGGAGTCATCGATAAAACGAGGACTCCTTTTTGGTCTTTTATTTCTGTTTGAAGACATGATCTTTGATAGCATCAAAGCTTTCGTCACTAATGACATGCTCCATTTTACAAGCATCTTCGGCAGCGATTTCTTCCGGAACTCCCAAGGAGCATAGCCAGCCTTTTAATAATTGATGTTTTTCGTATACATGTTCAGCAATAGCTTTTCCTTCTTCAGTGAGATAGATAAAACCAGCATCAGTAACTGTAATATGTTCTTTTTGTCTAAGGTTTTTCATGGCAACACTAACACTGGATTTTTTAAACCCTAACTCATTGGCAATATCTACAGAACGAACTACAGGTAGGGTTTTGCTTAATTGTAGTATAGTTTCTAAATAATTTTCAGCGGATTCGTTTATGTTCATAATTTCTCCATTTTTATCAAAAAATATTTTTGTATTAAAATATTTATGGGATAGAAGAGAATTTTCTGTTTTATGCAACATGATCTAGAAAACATGTTGTATAAATCCCAAGTTCTTAGTATTGTATCATGAAAATATGTTTTTTACAAATAAAAGGAATAGATGATTGGAAAAGAAGTACGAAAAGTGAAATATAAAAAAGCTTCCTCTTTCGAGGAAGCTTTTTCTATTTTAAGATATGAATCTTATTTGTTTTTTATAGCAGCCTGTGCAGCAGCTAAACGTGCGATTGGTACACGGAATGGAGAACAAGATACATAGTCTAAACCAACTCTGTGGCAGAATTCTACGGAAGTAGGGTCTCCACCATGTTCACCACAAATACCAAGTCCTAAGTTAGGATTTGCAGCACGTCCGTCTTTAGAAGCTAATTCTACTAATCTACCAACACCAGTCTGGTCTAAGTGAGCGAATGGATCGCTTTCGTAGATTTTCTGATCGTAGTAGTAAGATAAGAATTTACCAGCGTCATCACGGCTGAAACCGAATGTCATCTGTGTTAAGTCATTTGTACCGAAACTGAAGAAGTCAGCATTTTTAGCGATTTCACCTGCTGTAAGAGCAGCACGTGGAATTTCGATCATAGTACCTACTTCATATTTCATATCGGAACCAGCTTCAGCAATTAAAGCATCAGCTGTTTTAACAACTACATCTTTAACGAATTTTAATTCTTTGATATCGCCAACTAATGGAATCATGATATGAGGAACGATATTTTTACCTGTTTCTTTAGAAACTGTAAGAGCAGCTTTAATAACTGCGTTTGTCTGCATTTCTGCGATTTCTGGGTAAGAAACTGCAAGACGGCATCCACGATGTCCCATCATAGGGTTGAATTCATGTAAGCTTTCGATAACTTCTTTTAAAGCATCTACTGTCATATTTAATTCAGCAGCTAATTCAACGATATCTTCTTCTTTTGTTGGTAAGAATTCGTGTAATGGTGGATCTAAGTAACGGATTGTCATTGGGTTGTCACCAATGATTCTGTACATAGCTTCGAAGTCACCCTGCTGGAATGGTTCGATTTTTGCTAAAGCAGCTTTACGAGCTTCAACAGTTGTAGCAACGATCATTTCACGAACAGCTTTGATTCTGTCGCCTTCGAAGAACATATGCTCTGTACGACATAAACCAATACCTTCTGCACCAAAGTCAACACCCTGCTGAGCGTCTCTTGGGTTATCAGCGTTAGCTAATACTTTTAATGTACGAGCTTCGTCAGCCCATGCCATAAATCTACCGAAGTCACCAGAAATAGTAGCTTCTACTGTAGGAACTGCTTCGCCGTAGATGTTTCCTGTAGAACCATCAAGGGAAATCCAGTCACCTTCTTTATATGTTTTGCCTGCTAATGTAAAGCATTTTGCATCGTAGTCAACAGAGATTTCTCCACAACCAGATACACAGCAAGTACCCATACCACGAGCAACTACAGCAGCGTGAGATGTCATACCACCACGAACTGTTAAGATACCCTGTGCAGCTACCATACCTTCGATATCTTCTGGAGATGTTTCAAGACGAACTAAGATAACTTTTGGCATTGTTCCGTTTTCAACAACTTCTTTAGCAACTTCAGCTGTAAATACAACCTGTCCGCAAGCAGCTCCTGGAGATGCTGGAAGACCTTTTCCGATAACTGCAGCAGCTTTTAATGCAGCAGAGTCGAACTGTGGATGTAATAAGCTGTCTAACTGC